>JBEIOK010000003.1:0-51425 GCA_040377605.1 Nevskiaceae bacterium
GACACTGACTGCACCACCGAAGCCGAACCCGGCTGCTCGTTGACGTTGGTCTTGTAGTCGCCCTTGCACAGCGCGACTTCCTTGAAGTAGCCGTAGGTGCCGGACACCGAGTTGCGGCCGTAGAGCTGGATCGGCTTCGCGGTCCAGTCACCGGACGAGCCCAGATCACCCCAGCGCGTCGCATCCTTGCCAGCGCCGCACTTGCGGGTGGCCGAGAAGATCGCATCGACCTGCGGAATCGACAGGCTCTTGATCGGGTTGTCCTTGTTCACGAACACCGCCAGGGCGTCGATGGCGACACCAACCGCGGTCGGCTTGTAGCCGTACTTCTGCTCGAAAGCCTGGATTTCCTGATCCTTCATCGCGCGCGACATCGGGCCAAAGTTGGCCGTGCCTTCGGTCAGCGCCGGCGGCGCCGTCGAGGAGCCGGCGCCCTGGCTCTGGATGTTGACGTTCGGGTAGGCGCGCTTGAAGTCTTCGGCCCACAGCGTCATCAGGTTGTTCAGCGTGTCGGAACCCACGCTCGAAAAGTTTCCGGACACGCCCGAAGCCGTGGTGTAGGTCGGGAGATTCGGATCCACCTTGGCGGACACGGCACCCGCCGTGAGTCCGGCGGCCATACCGAGCGCGGCAACAATCGCTGTCAGCTTCATTATCGATCCTCTTGGTTCATGAGTTATTCAGCGCCGCGAAGTCTGTTCAGCGACGGTGGCAAGCGTATGAACATCAGATGACAGAATCGTGACAGGGGTCGGCAATGCTCTCCGGGATCAGCGCGCCGCCACCGGCACCGGTGCCAGTCGAAGCCATTCCTCGCGGGCTCGGTCGGCCGGCAGTGGCACATAGCCGTCCTTGATCACCGTGCGTTGCCCGGTTTGTGACAGCACCATGCGCAGGAACTCGTATTCCATCGGCAGCAGGGCCCCGTTAGGCGGCTTGTTGACATAGAGATACAGCCTCCTGGCCAGCGGATAGCGCCCGTCCAGCGCGGTGGCCGTCGTCGGAGCCACCGGCGTCGCACCGGATCTACCCAGTTTCAGCATCTTGACCCCAGCCGTGCGGTAACCAAACCCCGAGTAGCCGATGCCATTGACGGTGGAGGCAACCGACTGCACCACCGAAGCCGACCCCGGCTGCTCGTTGACGCGATCCCGGAAATCGCCTTTGCAGAGCGCCTTTTCCTTGAAGTAGCCGTAGGTACCGGAAACGGAATTGCGACCGTAGGTCTGGACTGCGCGCCATTGCCAGTCGCCCGTCAGCCCCAGATCCCCCCAGCGCAGCAGCGGGTGCTCGGCGCCACATCGCAGGGTGGGCGAGAACAGCGCATCCAGCTGGTCCAGCGACAGGGCCTGCAGCGGATTGTCCTGGTGCACGAAGATCGCCAACGCATCGATCGCCACCGCTACCGCCGTCGGCGGATAGCCATAGCGCTGTTCGAAGGCCTGGATCTCCTGCGCCTTCATGGGCCGTGACATCGGGCCGAAATGGGCCGTGCCCTCGATCAGCGCCGGCGGTGCGGTGCTGGACCCGGCACCCTGGATCTGAATGTTGAGGCTGGGGTACAGGCGCTTGAAGTCCTCGGCCCACAGCGTCATCAGATTATTGAGCGAATCCGAACCGATGCTGCTCAGGTTTCCGGACAGGCTGCCGATCGGGCGGTACTCCGGCAGCGCCGGGTCGAGATCACCGGCCCGCGCACCGGCCGAGGCCAGCAACAGCAGCACAACGGCCCGCAGCAAGGTCGCAGTCGAGGTCATGCCGGCATTCTAGCCGCCGGCAACACCCGCGACCGCCGCCGAGTCACGGCACCAGCGTGTCCAGGCGTTGCCGGATCTCCTCGCGGGCGCTGCGAAACGCGGCCAGCGCCGCCGCACGATCCACCGCGGCGTCCACCGCGGCGGGATCGGGGATCGGCCAGTGCAGCCGCCGGACGTTGCCTGGCAGCATCGGACATACCTCATCGGCACACAGCGTGATCACCAGATCGAACGTGCCGGCATCCAGATCATCGACCGACTTCGAGTAGTGCGACGAAATGTCGATACCCAGCTCGCCCATCGCCTCTACCGCCAGCGGATTGAGACGACCCGGCTTCGAACCGGCGCTCACGACCTCGACGGCCGCACCGAAACGGTCGCGGGCCAGGCCCTCGGCCATCTGGCTGCGGGCGGAATTGGCAACACACAGGAACAGGATCTTCTTCATGAGTTCTTAAAGGCGGTGAACAGCAGGGCTAGAGGACGCCTGACGAAGCGCCGCCTCGCGGCGCTCGGAGTAGCGATCAGTCAGCTGTGCGGCATGCGGGCGCAGCAGCACGGTAACCCGCACCAGCTCCTCCATGACATCGACGATGCGCTCGTAATACGCGGACGCCCGCATCCGCCCCTGCGCATCGAACTCGTCATAGGCCTTGGCCACACTGGACTGGTTGGGAATCGTGAACATGCGCATCCAGCGACCCAGCAGGCGCAGCGTGTTGACGGCATTGAAGGATTGGGAGCCGCCGGAGACCTGCATCACCGCCAGCGTGCGTCCCTGGGTCGGCCGAACCGACCCGATGCTCAGCGGCAGATGGTCGATCTGGGTCTTCATCACACCCGTGATCTGGCCGTGTCGCTCCGGGCTGCACCACACCTGCCCCTCCGACCACAGCGACAGTTCCCGCAGCTCGCGGACGGCGGGATGATCATCCCCCCGTACCTGATCGGGTAGTGGCAGATCCGAGGGATCGAAAATCCGGGTCGTCGCCCCGAAATATTCCAGAAGGCGCGCTGCCTCCTCCGTCGCCAGACGTGAGTACGAGCGCTCCCGCAGGGACCCGTACAGCAGCAGGATGCGGGGCGGATCCGGAAACCGGCCATCGGGCAGGCCTTCAGAGGGGCGCCGGATCGCACAGGCGACATCCAGCGCCGGCAGATACCCGGGATCGGTCAGGGTCCGCACGCGCTGAAGCATCAGGGCCGCCCCCGCCGCTCATACCAGCCCTGGCTGGCGTTCACGATCGCCACGACAGACAACATGACCGGCACCTCCACCAGCACCCCGACCACGGTTGCCAGCGCCGCACCGGACTTCAGCCCGAACAGGCTGATCGCCGCTGCCACTGCCAGCTCGAAGAAATTGCTCGCCCCGATCAGCGCAGAGGGGCCGGCCACGCCATGCGCCTCGCCGCTGGCACGATTCAACAGGTACGCCAGTCCCGAATTGAAATAGACCTGAATCAGGATCGGCACCGCGAGCAAGGCAATCACGAACGGCTGCTCGAGAATCTGCCGACCCTGAAGCCCGAACAACAGTACCAGCGTCGCCAGAAGCGCCAGCAGCGACAGGGGCTGCAACCGCGCGAGTAGGCGCGCCAGACCGGCCTCGCCGCCGCGCATCAGGATCATCTTGCGCAGCGCCTGCGCGATCACCACCGGCACCAGGATGTAGAGCGCCACCGACAGCATCAGCGTGTCCCAGGGCACGACAATGGCCGATAGGCCCAGCAGCAGCCCGACGATGGGGGCAAACGCCACCAGCATGATCGCATCGTTGAGCGCGACCTGGCTCAACGTGAAATGCGGCTCGCCGCGCACCAGCTGGCTCCAGACGAAAACCATCGCCGTACAGGGCGCTGCCGCCAACAGGATCAGGCCCGCAATGTAGGAATCGATCTGATCGGCGGGCAGGTAGGGGCGAAACAGCCCGCCAATGAACAGCCAGCCCAGCAAGGCCATCGAAAACGGTTTGACCGCCCAGTTGATGAACAGGGTGATGCCGATGCCGCGCCAATGGGTCCCGACCTGACGCAAGGCGGCAAAGTCGATCTTCAGCAACATCGGAATAATCATCAGCCAGATCAGCCCCGCAACCGGCAGATTGACCTGCGCCAGTTCGGCCGAGCCCACCGCCTCGAACACCGCGGGAAACCACTGCCCCAGCGCGATTCCGACCACGATGCAGATCGCCACCCACAGGGTCAGGTATCGCTCGAACAGCGACATTAGCAGTCCACCTCGCAGGGCTTGCCGTCGCAGCAGTTTTCGGTGAGATACCCGAGCAGTTCGTTCATGGCCTTGAAGTCAGGCCGGTAGTAGATGAACCGACCTTCCTGCCGCGCGATCAGCAGGCCGGCGGCCGCCAATTCCTTGAGGTGGAAAGACAACGTCGCCGGTGCCAGCTTGAGCCGCGCCTGAATATCCCCGACGCAAAGGCCTTCGGCGCCGTGACGGACCAGTAGCCGAAACACACTCAGCCGACTCTCCTGCGCCAGCGCCGCCAAGCGCTGCACGGCGATTTCCAATTCCATATTTCCAGTTTTATCGAAATTAATACTGGCGTCAATCCAAAGACCATTGTTTGATCAGGAGGCTGCGGGGTCCGGCGCGGTCGCCGCGCGCGATACCGTCTGCAGACGGTGCATCGGGAACCAGCAAGTGAAGGTGCTGCCGACACCGACTTCGCTGTCGATTTCCAGACGGCCGTCGAAGCCTTCCAGGGCATGCTTGGCAATCGACAGGCCCAGACCGGTACCGCCGCTGGCGCGCGACCGGCCGACATCGACCCGGTAGAAGCGCTCGGTCAGACGCGGTAGATCGGCCGCGGCAATGCCGATGCCGCTATCGGCGACCGCAAAGCGCGCGCCCTCGGCCACCCGCTCCCAACTGACCCGGATCACGCCGCCCGCCGGCGTGTAGCGCACGGCATTGGTCAACAGGTTGGTTATCAGGCTGAGGAACTCGTTCTCGCCCCCGACCAGGGTCAGCCCGTCGTCGACGCGCAACTCGAAGCGATGCTGGTTCTGGGACACCGCGCGCGCCTCATCGACCGCTCGCCGGACCAGCCCGGGCACATCCAGAAGCTCTTCCTTCATCTGCGAGCGGTCGGCTTCCAGGCGCGCGAGCTTGAGCATGTCACTGACCAGCGCCTCCATGCGGACCGCCTGGTTGCGCATCTCGTGGATCGGCGTCTTCCAGGGCGCGAGGCTGCCCTGCCCCTGCGCATCCATGTCCATCAGATCGAGATAGCCGCGCAGGACCGTCAGCGGCGTGCGCAGCTCATGCGAGGCATTGGAGACGAAATCGCGGCGCGCCGCATCGAGCTGATGGCGCTCGGAGACATCGCGCACGATCAGCAGCTTCTGCTGATTGCCGTAGGGGATCACCCGCAGCGCCAGGGTCTTGGCGCGATTGATGGGCGACGGCACCTCCACCTCCTGCGCAAAGTCGCCGTGATCAAAATACTCGGTGAACACCGGATGCCGGACCAGATTCGGCACCCGGATACCGATATCCTGCGGCGAGCGCAGTGCCAGCAGGGTCTTGGCGGCCGTGTTGAACCAGGAAATCTCGCCGCGCTCGCCGAGCACCACCGCGCCATCCGGCAACGCCGCGGTGGAGGATTGGAACTCGGCCAGCATCAGCGCCAGACGCTTTTTCTTCTTACGGTTCTTGCGCTGGAGATCGAGCAGGCCATCGAAGACCTCCCCCCACAGGCCGCGGGGCTCGGGTAGCTCGTGATACTTCGGCCGATCCAGCCACGCCCGCAGATGAATCAGGTTGCGCACCTGCAGCAGCAGCGCGGTTCCCCAGGCCAGCGCCACGCCAGCGACGACCGCATCGAACACCAAACCGAGCAAGGCGCCCGCCACCGTCAACAGCCCCAGACGGATCAGCGAACGCTGCCACAGGGCGCGGATCTGCAGCCCCATGGGCGCCGCCAGCGGCGCCGGTGCAGCCGCCGGTTGCCGAGCTGCCGGCGGCGGAGTCACGGACTCAAACCTTGTCGGAGAATCGGTAGCCAGACCCACGTACGGTCTGGATCATGTTGTCGTAACCGAAGGGCTCCAGCGCCTTGCGCAAGCGGCGGATATGCACGTCGACCGTGCGTTCCTCCACGTACACGTTCTGGCCCCAGACCCGATCGAGCACCTGCTCGCGCGTGTAGACACGCTCGGGGTGGCTGACAAAGAAATGCAACAGGCGATATTCGGTCGGCCCCAGGCGCACGGCCTGCCCCTTTGCCGTCACGCGCTGACTGGCGGCATCGACCTCCAGCCCGTTGATGGCAAGCCGCTCTTCCTCGCCGCCCGGCATCGAGCGCCGCAGCACCGCCTGGATGCGCGCGATCAGCTCCGGGTAGGAGAAGGGCTTAGAGACATAATCATCGCAACCGATGCCGAGGCCGCGGATCTTGTCCTCTTCCTCGACCCGCGCGGTGACCATGATGACCGGGATATCGCGCGTGGTCGCCTGGCCCTTCAGTTCACGGGTCAATTCGACGCCGGAGATGCCGGGCATCATCCAGTCCATGAGGATCAGGTCGGGACGCTGGTCGGCGATCCTCAGACGTGCTTCCTGCGCATTGGCCGCCTCCGCGACCCGGAAATCGGCACGGCCCAGCGCGAACCGCAGCATCTCGCGGATCGGGGCCTCGTCTTCCACGAGGAGAATCAATTTTCCCTGCATCGACATGGCACTCATTAAAGACCGGCGCGAGGATATGAACAAGTGATGACGAAACCATGACAGTCGGCGCTCGCCCTGTCGCAATCGGCTAGCACTATGACCGGCATGGAAAAAATCGTTTTGACCGATCGTCCCCCGCTGCTTAGCATGCGCGACCTCCCCCGATCCGGGGCCGCTTGCCCCCTGCGCAATCGCCCTCATATCCGGGGTCTCGCCCTCCTCCTTTAGAAGAATGCCCGGAACGCGCATGAGCACCCAGCATCACCGCCTCGTCATCCTCGGCTCCGGCCCCGCCGGCTACACGGCCGCCGTCTATGCCGCCCGCGCCAACCTCAAGCCGGTCATGATCACGGGCTTGGAAGTCGGCGGGCAGCTGATGACGACCACCGAGGTCGACAACTGGCCGGGCGACGTCCATGGCCTGATGGGCCCGGATCTGATGGCGCGCATGCAGCGACACGCCGAGCGCTTCGAAACCCAGTTCATCTATGACCACATCCACGAGGTCGATCTCAAGACCCGCCCGTTCAAGCTGCGCGGCGACCAGGGCGAGTACACGGCCGATGCGCTGATCATCAGCACCGGCGCCAGCGCCAAGTACCTGGGCCTCGACTCCGAGCAGGCCTTTCGCGGCAAGGGCGTCTCCGCCTGCGCGACCTGCGACGGCTTCTTCTACAAGAACCAGGAAGTCGCCGTCATCGGTGGCGGCAATACCGCGGTCGAAGAAGCCCTGTACCTGTCCAACATCGCCAGCAAGGTCACGATCGTGCACCGCCGCGACAAGTTCAAGGGCGAGAAGATCCTGCACGACAAGCTGTTCAAGCGTCAGGCCGAAGGCAAGGTCGAGATTGTCTGGGACTCCACGCTGGACGAAGTGCTCGGCGATACCAGCGGCGTCACCGGCATGCGCGTCAAGAACGTCCAGACCGGTGCCACCCGCGAGATCACGCTCAAGGGTGTGTTCATCGCCATCGGCCACTCGCCAAACACGGGCATTTTCGAAGGCCAGCTCGACATGCACGACGGCTACATCCAGGTGAAGTCCGGCACCAGCGGCGACGCCACCGCCACCAGCGTGCCCGGCGTGTTCGCCGCCGGCGATGTCATGGATCACGTCTACCGCCAGGCCATCACCAGCGCCGGCACCGGCTGCCAGGCCGCGCTCGACGCCGAGCGCTACCTCGACAAGCTGGCGGGCCTGTAAGCAGCCGCATGAAGAAGATCGACCTCCTCGACGATCTGCAGGCCGTCGTCGCCCACGCGCTGGCCGAAGACGTGGGCAGCGGTGACGTCACCGCCCGTCTCGTACCCGAGCATGACGCCCGTGCCTACGTCATTTCGCGCGAGGATGCGGTCATCTGCGGCCGTCCCTGGGTCGATGATGTCTTCCGCCAGATCGATCCCGCCATCACTGTCGAGTGGCGGGTCACCGAAGGCGAGCGCGTCGCCCCCAACCAGCGCCTGTACACACTCAAAGGCCCGGCGCGCGCCCTGCTCACCGGCGAGCGCCCCGCCCTCAACTTCCTGCAGACCCTGTCCGGGACCGCGACTGTGGTCGCGAAGTATGTCGAAGCCGTTGCTGGCACCGGTTGCGCGATTGTCGATACGCGCAAGACCTTGCCGGGTCTGCGCAACGCGCAGAAGTACGCGGTGACGATGGGCGGTGGCGTCAACCACCGCATCGGCCTGTATGACGGCATCCTGATCAAGGAAAACCATATTGCTGCCGCTGGCGGCATCCGTCAGGCCATCGTCAACGCCCGCGCGCTGAACGCGGGCGTGCCGCTGATGACCGAGGCCGAAACGCTCGACGAAGCGCGTGCCGCGCTGGAAGCGGACGTCGACCTGCTGCTGGTCGATGACTTCGCGATTCCCGAACTACGGGAGGCCGTGGCACTCACACGAGCCCATCGCAAGGCGGGGGGCAAGACCCTGATCGAATACTCCGGCGGCGCCACCCTCGACAACATCCGCCCGCTGGCCGAGACCGGCGTCGACCGCATCTCCATCGGCAGCATCACCAAGCACGTGCGCGCGGTGGATCTGTCGATGCGGTTTGAATAGTCCAGCCGGTGTAGAGCGCTGCATGCACGAGGCCGGGGCTCCCCGGCCTTGTGCTTTGTCCTAACCATCGACCCGATCAGGGGAAAAACGATCCCCCGGTCAGCGGATACGCCGCCGCGTCATTGACCTGCCAGTTGGCCGTATTCTTGACGAGCGCAGCGAAGGCCGACAGGTCACTGCGATCCAGCGAGCCGTTGTAGCGGGCATTGTCGTTATCGAAGCGGATATAGCTGCCGGCAGCCACCAGTTCCGGCGGAATCTGGCCCGCAGCGGCGCGCAGGTTGATCGCGGCGAGGAAGCGGTCCACCACCAGCTTGCCGGCATCGGCGTTCAGCACAGCGCCCTGGAAGGCGTAGTAGGTCTCGGCATTGGGGCTGATACCGCCGCCCGAGCCATAGACCGTGCCCTTGTCCACGAGCAGCGCATCGACGTTGATGCTGACGAGGGTGCCGGCCGGGTAGGCGAGATCTGCGGTCCACGTGAAGGCGGACTCATTGCTGGGAAAGGCCGCGCCTTCGGTGTACTGCTTGTCGGTGAAAGCGATCTCGGTGCCGGCCACGACAGGCTTGAGCAGCACGAACGCCACCGCATCCGGCGCATCGGCATTGATGGCCATGAACAGCACGTCACCGGCCATCAGGGCCGTGCCGCCGAACAGGCTGTTGGCCGTCAGCGGAAATGCCATGGCGTCGTTCCGCGCCCAATGGGCGGCGTCCTTCACCCGAGCGCCGAACGTGGCGAGATTGGCGCGATCAAAGGAGCCGCTGTAACGGACGTTGTCCTCCGGAAAGCTCAGATAGGCACCGGCTGCCGTCACTTCGGACGGGATATCGCCTGCCGCATTGCCCAGATTGATCGCGGCCAGGAAGCGATCCACGGTGAGCTGACCCGCCGCTGCATTGGTGATCGAGCCCTGGAAGGCGTAATAGGTCTCCGCACTGGTGCTGATGCCACCGCCGACACCGGCAACTGTGCCGCGATCAGCCACCAGCGGTGATGCTTCGGTCTGAATCGTGATCAGCGTGCCGGCCGGATAGGCCTTGTCAGCCGTCCACGTGAAGGCGGCTTCATTGGTCGGGAACGTGACGGCGCCGACGGTGTAGTCCTTGTCGGTAAAGTGAATCTGCGTGCCCGCCAGCACGTCTTTCAGCACCACAAAGGCGATGGCGTCGGGCGCATCGGCATTGATGCCCGCAAACAGGAGTTCGCCCGCATTCAGCACGGTTCCCCCCACCGGCGGTGGCATGGAGGCGCCGAACAGGCTGCCATCGATGATGGCGTAGGCCGTGGCATCGTTCTTCTCCCAGTTTGCGGGATCGCGCACCCGTGCCGCGAACGCCGTCAGGTTGCCGCGATCCAGCGAGCCGCTGTAGCGCACATTGTCTTCGTCGAAGCGGATGTAGGCACCCGCCAGCGTCAACGCGGCGGGAATCTCGCCCGCCGGCATGCCCAGGTTGAGGGCGGCGACGAACCGATCCACCGTGATCTGGCCCGCTGCGGCATTCACGATCGTGCCCTGGAAGGCGTAGTAGGTCTCGCCGCTGGTGCTCAGTCCCCCACCCGTGCCGACTGCCGCGCCATTGTCTGCGGACAGCGGATCGGTCTGGATCGTGACAATGGTGCCGGCCGGATACGCGACATCCGCCGTCCAGGAAAAGGCGGCTTCGTTGGTCGGGAAGGTCGATGCGCTGGCGCTGTAGTCCTTGTCCGTGAACAGCAGTTGCGTGCCGGCACCCACATCCTTGAGCAGCACGAAGGCAATGGCGTCGGGCGCATCGGCATTGGCGGCCATGAACAGCGCGTCCCCGGCATTGAGTATCGTCGGCGGCGCACCGCCGCCGGACGTGGCGGTCGTGAAATTGAGCGCGTCGGACCCGATCAGGCCGGCAAAAGGATTGCCCACCCCATCGCGAATCACGCCACTGGCCATCTGGACGCTATACGCCGTCCCCGGGTTCAGATCGGCGCTGGGCTTGATGTCGACAGTGGTACCGCTGATCGTGACTTGCGTGATGTCACCGACGGCCAGCGTGCGCACATCCCCACCAGTGCCGGTGAGAATGATGTTGCCCGTGCCCGCCACCACCGGCTCGCTGAAGGTCAGCAGCACGCGGCTGCCGGTGACGGCCAGCGCGTTATCGGCCGGCATCGAGCTGACCAGGGTCGGCGGCACCGTCTCGTTGCGTGTGGTGAAGCTGGCGCTGACTGCAGCGGACTCGCTGCTGCCGCTGGCCGCTCGGATCACGCCCGCCGCGGCCTGCACGGTATAGGTCGTACCGGGCAGCAGATCGGCCTGCAGGTCGATCGTCAGCGTCGAGCCGTTGAACTTCATCTGCTCGGCATCGGTGATCGCGATCGTGCGCGTGTCGCCCGCACCGTTGCTGATGACGACGTTGCCGCTGCCCGCGATGACCGGCACTGAGAAGGTCAGATACAGGTTGCTGCCGATGCCGACGGCGTCGCTGCCGGTGGTCGGCTCGTAGACCCATAGCTGCGGGCGGCCCGCACCACCGCCGAGCTCGTTGGCGACGTAGAGAATCTGGTTCTCATCGATGGCCACGCCTTCGTGCTGCGCTGACAGCCCGACGACGAGACGACTCAGGATCGCGCCACTGCGGTCCATCTTCAGCAGCACGCCGGATTCCTGGCTCAGCACCAGCAGGTGATCGCGATCGGCCGCAGCCGCTGGCAGCGTGTTGGACAGCGCATAGATGTCGCCGAAGTCGACGACACCGGCCAGCGCCGGATCGAACAGGTCGACGGAATTCTCGGTGGTCGCCGAGCCGTTGCTCGCGGTGCCGGCGTCAAAATTGACCGTGGTCTGGAAGATGCCGAGCGGCGTCTTCTCCTTGACCAGGACATAGCCGCTGGTCGAGGGGTCATAGCTGATGCCCTCCAGACCGATGTTGCCGATCGTGGTGCCGATCTTCACGATCTGCGCGGCTTCCGGCGTCAGCGTCGTATTCGGCACATAGGTGAATCGCACCAACTGACGCACCCGCTCTTCGGCGAGCACGAACTGGCCCGCACCGACATACGCGATGCCTTCGGGGTCATAGATGAAGGTGCCCTGCGGCTGGCTGGCATCAGGCGCGAGTTTCATCGAGTCGATGAACGTACCGCTGCGGCTGATCTGATACACCGACGTGCCGTGATCGCCCACCAGGAACAGCGTGCCCGTGTCCCGGTTGTAGGTCACGGCTGAGGTTTCGGCGCCCAGCAGGTTGTCGCCCGATCCAACCGGCAGATCGTAGCGCTGCGTCAGCGTGTAGTTGGCCAGATCCAGCGACTGGCCGGGCGCAGTGAAGGCAACCGTGGGCGCCATCAGCGGCGCTGCGTCTGCAGGGGTGTCGTTATCGCTGCAGGCCACCAGCGTCGTTGCCGCCACTGCCGCAACCCACAGGATCCGCGCCTTGATACCCATGCCCGCCATCGCCTGCTCCCGTCTCGGTCGTCGAAGCGCCGGAAGGTAGAGTGGCGATGTGTCGAAGGGATGACGTTACGCTGATACTTGCATTCACAAATGATGAAGGCCGGGCAAGCCCGGCCTTCATCCTCCTCTACGGCATGGTGGTCGGTCAGGCCGCCTTGGCCGCCTGCGCAGGAGCCGACGTCCGGATCAGATGATCGAAGGCGCTGAGTGCGGCCTTCGAGCCCTCACCCATGGCGATGATGATCTGCTTGTACGGCACGGTGGTGACGTCGCCCGCCGCAAACACGCCGGGCACCGAGGTCTGGCCGCGCACGTCGACCTCGATCTCACCGCGTGGCGACAGCGCCACCGTACCCTTGAGCCATTCACTGTTCGGCAACAGGCCGATCTGCACGAAGATGCCCTCAAGCTCGACGGTATGCAGGGCTCCGCTGTTCCGGTCCTTGTAGATCAGCGCATTGACCTTCTGTCCGTCGCCGGTGACTTCCGTGGTCTGCGCCGAGGTGATGACCCGGACATTGGGCAGGCTCATCAACTTTCGCTGCAGCACGGCGTCCGCGCGCAACTGGCTGTCGAACTCGATCAGCGTGACATGACTGACGATGCCGGCCAGATCGATGGCCGCTTCCACACCCGAGTTGCCGCCGCCAATGACCGCCACGCGCTTGCCCTTGAACAGCGGTCCGTCGCAGTGCGGGCAGTACGCCACTCCCTTGTTGCGGTACTCATTCTCGCCGGGCACGTTCATCTGGCGCCAGCGCGCACCGGTGGAGACGATCACCGTCCTGGATTTCAGCACCGCGCCATTGGCGAGGCCGACTTCGATCAGGCCATCCGCTCCTGCTGGCACCAGCTTCTCGGCGCGCTGCAGATTCATGATGTCGACATCGTAGTGCCGCACATGCTGTTCCAGCGCAGCGACCATCTTCGGACCTTCGGTCTCGGTCACGGAGATGAAGTTCTCGATGCCCATCGTATCCAGGACCTGCCCGCCGAAGCGTTCGGCCGCGATGCCGGTGCGGATGCCCTTGCGGGCCGCATAGATCGCCGCCGCCGCGCCGGCCGGACCACCGCCCACGATCAGGACATCGAAGGGATCCTTGGTCTTTAGCTTCTCGGCCTCGCGGCTGGCCGCACCGGTATCGATCTTGGCGAGGATCTCCTCAACGCCCATGCGTCCGGAGGAGAACACCTCGCCGTTGAGGAAGATCTTCGGCACCGACATGACCTGCCGGCTTTCCACTTCGTTCTGGAACAGCGCGCCGTCGATGGCGACGTGCTGGATCTTCGGATTGAGCACCGCCATCAGGTTCAGTGCCTGCACGACGTCCGGGCAGTTCTGGCAGGACAGCGAGAAGTAGGTTTCGAACCGGTAGTCCCCCTCCAGGTTCCTGACCTGTTCGATGATGTCCTGCGCCAGCTTGGACGGATGACCTCCGACCTGCAGCAGTGCCAGCACCAGCGAGGTGAACTCGTGGCCGAGCGGGATGCCGGCAAAGCGCAGGCTGATGGCCTGGCCCGGCGTGCCGAGCGTGAACGAGGGTGCGCGCTGCGCGGCGTCGCGTTGCTCCTGCACCGTGATCTGTGACGACAGCGAGGCCAGATCCTGCAGCAGCCCGCGCATTTCCCGCGAGGCGTCGGAATCATCGAGGTTGGCCACGATCTCGATCGGACGCGTGACCCGTTCGAGATAGGCCTTCAACTGTTCCTTGAGATCGGCATCCAACATGGGTTGCTCCTGAGTGTTCTACAGCGAAAGTGGGGGAAATCAGGGCAACAAAAACCCCGACCGGCCGAAGGCTCGGACGGGGTTCGTGTCGCGTCTTTCGATGCTGCGACCGACCCCTTCGGTCGGCCGCAGGGATCGGGTCTTAGATCTTGCCGACCAGGTCCAGCGACGGCTTCAGCGTCTTCTCGCCTTCCTTCCACTTGGCCGGGCAGACCTGGCCGGGGTTGGCGGCGGTGTACTGCGCGGCCTTGAGCTTGCGCAGCGTCTCCGACACGTCGCGGGCGATCTCGTTGGAGTGCACTTCCATAGTCTTGATCACGCCTTCCGGATTAATGACGAAGGTGCCGCGCAGGGCCAGGCCTTCCGCATCAATGTGAACGCCGAAGGCGCGCGTCAGCTGGTGCGTCGGATCGCCGACCAGCGGGAACTTGGCCTGACCGACCGCCGGGGAAGTTTCGTGCCAGACCTTGTGCGAGAAGTGCGTATCGGTCGTGACGATGTAGACCTCGGCATTGGCCTTCTGGAACTCGGCGTAGTTCTTGGCCGCGTCCTCGACTTCGGTCGGGCAATTGAACGTGAAGGCCGCCGGCATGAAGATCAGGACAGACCACTTGCCCTTCAGGCTCTCGTTGGAGACTTCCACGAACTTGCCGTTGTGGAAAGCCTGCGTCTTGAACGGCGGGACGGGGGTGTTGATCAGCGACATTTCAAAGTCCTTTGGTTGGGTGAACATGACGAACAGGCCGCTATCCTAGTGCAGCCCCTTCGATATATGAAATTGATTGTGGGTATGGGGTCGATTGCCTCAGCGTATCGGCAGTCTGCGGCAAGCTCACCCACTCCTCCCCCAGTTCTGGGCCGTTTCCGGAGATTCAAGCCCCCGGAGTCAGAGCGTCATCAAGTGCCGATGCAGCACGGCAAACGAGGCGGGATCACCGCTGGTCTGCCAGTCGATCCAGCCCTCGCCCCCGTCGCGCAGCTGGTTTTCCCGCTCCAGGACGCGCCGGACCTGGCGCGCCACGGCCGCCCCGGTTTCCAGCAGCCGCACCTGCGGCCCTGCCAGTTCGCTGATCAGCGGCGCCAGGAACGGGTAATGCGTGCACCCCAGCACCAGCACGTCGGCCCCTTGGGCCAGCAGCGGCGCAACGCAGGCCCGCACCCGGTCCCGCGTAGCCGGGCCGCTCAGATCGCCCGCCTCCACCTGCTCCACCCAGCCCGGGCAAGGTTGGGTGATCACGCGCACGCCACCGGCGGCATGTTCGGCCAGCAGCTTGTGGAATTTCTCGCCGGCCAGCGCCGCGCCCGTGGCCAGCACGCCGACGACCCCGGTGCGCGTCGCGGCCACCGCAGGCTTGACCGCCGGCTCCATGCCCACGAACGGCACTGGATACGTCGCCCGCAAATGCTCGACTGCCGCAATCGTCGCCGTATTGCAGGCGACGACGATCAGCTTGGCCTGCTGGGCCAGCAGACCATCGGTGATGCTGACGGCACGTTCGAGGATCGCCTCGCGCGGCTTGCCGCCATAGGGGCAATGTCCACTGTCGGCGTAGTAGATGAAATTTTCAGATGGCAGCAGCGTGCGCAGCGCCCGCAGCACCGAGATGCCGCCCACGCCGGAATCGAAGACGCCGATCGGTGCGTCGTTCATGTCACACCATGATGTCGACGGCGCGGCGCTGGGGCATCCAGAAATTTCTGAACGATGGCGTTGAAGGTCTCGGGATGCTCGGATGGCAGGCCGTGATGGGCGCCATCGACGACTTGCAGGCGCCCGCGCGGCAAGGCGTGGGCAAATTTCACGGTTTCCGCGTGCCCGAAGTAGTCATGCTCGGAAGCCACGACCAGCACCGGAATCTGCAACTCGCCGAGCCGCGAGATCACCGACCAGCGCCCCAGCGCGGCCAGTGCACCCAGATACGCTGCGCGCGTATTGCGCGAGCCACGCGCGATGCTGCGCGCGCGCTCAGCCGCCTGATGCGGCTCGGGGAACATGCGGTGCGCGCCGATGCGCGCCAGCCGTGCGGGCCCCAGCAACCCCATGACCATCCAGCGGTAGGCGAACTCCAGATAATGCCGTGCGCTCTGCGGCTGGAAGCTGGGCACGCTGTTGGCGATGACGAGACGCTGCACGCGTTGCGGATGCTCCAGTGCAAACTGCAATGCCACGGCTCCGCCCATCGAATGCCCGATCAGATGAAAACGTTCGATGCCAAGGTGGTCGAGCAGGCCCCGAAGGTCCGTGGAGAAGCGCGGCACGCTGGGCAGACCTCGGCCACGCGGGGTCTGGCCGAAGCCGCGCTGATCCGGCACCACGACTCGATAGCGCTGAGCGAAGTGCGGAAGCTGATGCTCCCAATCGGTGGCGGATCCGCCGAGTCCATGCAGCAAAACAAGAGGCGGGCCGGAGCCCGCCTCGAGGTAGTTGATGTCAAGATCGCCGACGCGCGCGATCGGCATCAGTGCGTGCGACCGCCCGCAGTGGGGGTGCAGAAGCAGAGGGCGTACTGGCCGCGTGGATCGTTGAAACTGCGCAGCACCTGCTCGACGTCGGCCTGCTTCATCCACTGCTCGAGCCAGACCGAAACGCCCGGCAGCGCATCGATCCGCAGTGCGCCGCTGAAGCGCGCCAGCAGCTCGGTCGCAAAATCGCGTTGCGGCAGGCGCTCGTCGAGCACGTACTGCGCAACATCCAGACCCGCCAGCGTGGCCGCGGCATCGGCGGCAGCATCGAGACTGCCGAACTCATCGACCAAGCCCAGCGCCTTGGCATCTGCGCCGCTCCAGACGCGACCACGGGCAATCTCGTTGACCTTCTCCACCGGCAGTTTGCGCGCCTGCGCAACACCGTTGATGAAATCGCTGTAGCCCTTCTCGATCTGCGACTGGATGATCTCGCCCATCTCCGGCGAGAGCGGGCGATCCAGCCGGAAGGCACCGGCCAGCCGCGTCGTACCGACGCCGTCGGTGCGGATGCCGAGCTTCGCAAAGGTACGATCCAGCGTCGGGATCAGCCCGAAGATGCCGATCGAGCCAGTGATCGTCGTCGGATGCGCCCAGATCTGGTCGGCATCCATCGACACCCAGTAACCACCGCTGGCTGCCACCGACGACATCGACGCCACGACCGGCTTGCCCGCCTCCTTCAACTGCTGCACCGAACGGCGAATCTGTTCGGAAGCCCAGACGCTGCCACCGGGTGAGTCCACCCGCAGCACGACCGCGCGTACATCCTCATCGAGCCGTGCCTGATCGAGCAGATCGGAGATCGTGTCACCGCCCGCCTGACCCACCTCGCCGCCCCCATCGACAATCTCGCCCTGCACGACGACCAGCGCCACCTTGCTGTTCTTGCCCGACGGCTGCTGCGCAATCTGCTCGTAATGGGTGGAACTGAGGTAGTCGAGATAATGGATCTGACGGAAGCTGCCGTGGTCCTCGTCCATGCCCACGATCTCGCCCATGCGCTTGCGGAACACGCTCAGCGGTTCGACGTGTGTGATCAGGCCGAGCTCCTTGGCGTAGACGGCCGCATCACCGCCCGCTTTTTTCAGACCAACCGCCAGATGGTTGACGTAGTCATCGGCAATCGTCGCCGGCAGCTTGCGACCGCTGGCCACCGCCGCCCCGTAGCCCTGCCACAGGTCGCCCAGCCACTCGCGGTTGGCGGCCTTGGCATCTTCGGACATGCTGGTACGGGTGAAGGGCTCCACCGCCGACTTGTACTCGCCGACGCGGAAGACGTGCATGTCGACGCCGATCTTGTCGAGTGCCTCCTTATAAAAGTTGTTGTAGACGCTGAAGCCCTCGATGGCGACCACCCCCAACGGATCCATCACCACCTCGTCGGCCTGCGACGCCAGGTAGTAATGCGACTGGTCATACCAAGGGCCATAGGCCACGATCTTCTTGCCGGCCGCGCGGAACGCCGCCATCTCCTGCGACAGCTCTTCCAGTTGCGGCAGCCCGGCATCCCAGAGTCCGTCGAGCTTGAGGACGGCGAAGGTGATACGCGCATCGTCCTTGGCGCGGTGCAGCGCGTCGATGAGGTCGCGCAGCCGGGTCTGTGCCGGCAGGTCGCCGCTGATGTCCTGCAGCAGCAACTGTCCCGGGTCCTGGTCGATCTGCTCGACCAGCGTGCCGGTGGGCGCCAGGATCAGCGCCACGTTGTCCTCGATCACGGCTGGCGCGCTGCCCTTGAACAGCATCCACAGGAAGAACAGCGACGCGACCGTGCTGATCACGATCATCGTGCGGAAAATGAACAGCGCCGCCTTCCAGATGAAACCGAAGAGGCGGGCAATTACGGATCTGTTATCGCTCATGGGGCTCTAGCACTCGCGCCGCTTACAGGCGCTTCATCACCACGGAACCGGCGGAATAGCCGGCTCCGAACGCGCACAGCACAACCACATCGCCCGCCTTCACGTCCGCGTGATGCTTGTGGAAGGCGATGACCGACCCCGCCGAACTGGTGTTGGCGTATTCATTGAGAATCACCGGCGCCTCGTCCAGCGAGGGATCGCGGCCTAGGACCTTGCGCGCAATCAACTGGTTCATATTCAGATTGGCCTGGTGCAGGAAGAAGCGGCGCACCCCGCCCGGCTCCAGCCCCAGGTCGGCGACATGCGACAGGATCAGGTCGGAAACCATCGGCACCACTTCCTTGAAGACCTTGCGACCCTCCTGAGAAAACAGGACGTCATCCCAGCTGCGGCGTGGCTGCTCGCAGTCGTTGAGGAACCCAAAGTTGTTGCGGATGTTGTTGGAAAACTGTGTCTGCAGGCGCGTGCCCAGCACCTCGAAACGCAGATCGGAGGTGGCGGCATCCAACGGCTCGATCAGCATCGCGGTCGCGGCATCCCCGAAGATGAAGTGGCAGTCCCGGTTGCGCCAATTCAGATGGCCGCTGCAGATCTCCGGCGAGATCACCAGCGCGGCCCGGGCATTGCCCATGCGCACGGCATCGACGGCCGCCTGCACGCCGAATGCGGCCGAGGCACAGGCGACATTCATGTCGTAGGCAAAGCCGGTGGCGCCCAATGCAGCCTGGATCTCGACCGCCATCGCCGGATAGCCGCGCTGCATGTTGGAAGCGGCAACGACCACGAGATCGACCTCCGCTGCACTGCGCCCGGCACGTGCCAGCGCCTGCTGCGCGGCCGCAACACCCATCTCCGCCATCAGCGAAAGCTCGTCATTGCCGCGAGCGCGGATGCGCGGACGCATCACGTTGACGTCGAGCACGCCAGCCTTGTCGACGACGTAGCGCGCCTGGATCCCGGAGGCCTTGTTGATGAACTCGGAGCTGGACGGCGCCAGGGCCGTCACCGTGCCTGCGGCGATTGCATCCGCATGCTCGGCATTGAAATTCTGGACATACTGGTTGAAGCAGGCGACGAGTTCGTCGTTGGAGATCGACTCGGCGGGGGTAAACAGGCCGGTGCCGGTGATGGCGACTCGTTTCATGGACCGTCAGGTATTTGGAAAGATCGAAGATTCTAGCCTAGGGCTCGGCGCCCCACCGGCGCACCGTCCGGACGGCTCAGTCGACGCCGCCCAGGGTCCAGCCGGCGCTGATCATCGCCATGCGGATCGCCTCGCGGGCATCGTGTTCGTGGCGCACACTCAGGTGGGAACCCTGATACCAGCTGACCGGGACATTCCAGTGCTGCGACAGCATCAGCGGATGTGCCGGCGAGACGATGCGGTCGGCCGTGGCTGCAAAGATGTGACGGCGATCCTGCGCCAGCACCGGCGCCGTGGCCAGCGGCGAGACCGCGCGCAGGATAGTGCGATAGCGGATCTCATCCAGGCCGCGCTGTGCAAAGTACGCACGATGCGCGGGTGGCAGCACCCGCCACAGCGTCGCGGCGAAGTCGATCACCGGAATCCCGGCAATGGCGAAGTCCAGGTCGGCATCATGGTTGGCCAGCAAGGCCGTGTTGTAGCCGCCCAGCGAATAGCCCAACACGCCGATACGCGGGTTCTCTTCGTTGGCACGTAGCCAGGCCAGGCAGCGGCGCAGATCCCACAGGCTTTGCGCCTCGGCAAAAATCAGGTCGAGCAGATCACCGTCCAGAAAAAGATCGCCCGACCGCATGCCCACGCTGCGCGGTCCATGTAGCGGCAGGACCGGCTGGATGAGGTTCAGGCCCAGACGTTCATGCAGGAAGCGCGGCGAGAACAGCCCCAGATCCATCCAGGCGGCGCCCATGCGGTAACCGTGGACACACAGCAACCAGGGTCGCGGCTTGCCCGGGTGACGCAGGATGCGAACGTGGCAGTCCTGGTTGCGGGTATGGCTCTTCCAGCGTGTCGCACCGGGAATCGTGGCATCCGGCGCGAAGTCGCTGTCAAAACGCAGCACCTCGTAGGAATGACCGTAGAGGCGCGCCTTTTCGATGTAGGTCTCATCCGGCGGTGGCGGCGCCGCATGGAAGCTGCGCGGATCGTCGAAAACGCCGCGCGCGCGCAGCGCGTCTTCCAGCTTCAGCGCCTCCTCGCACATGCGCGCGGCCAGATCGCCGCTGGGCACCCGCGCGGCAATCACGAAGTAGCCCAGCACGAACTCGTCGAGCCCGACCTTGACGTCCAGACGCGTGGAGTATTCCGGTGCCCGTGCACCGAGGTACAGCGGCTCCCGGATCAGGCCCGCCCGTCCCGCCACCAGGAAACTGCCGATGGACCCCAGGGCTGTGAAGAACGCCGTGCCGAGGTCGGTCACGATCCAGACCGGGATCGAGAACAACACGCCCAGCACCGCCGCCATCGCCATCAACCCGTAGATGCGCACATCGCCGGGAATCAGCAGCAGTGCAATGCCCGTGGTCAGCAGCACCGAGCCGGGCAGCAGGGCCCACAGGAGCCAGGCCGAGCCCGGGTGTGCCAACAACCAATACAGGCCCGCAATGATCGGTACCCAGCTGAGAACTTCCCATTGCTTGGGCTTGGGGTATTCCATCCCGGCTCCTGGTGACGGCGATGACGAGAGAGACACGGTGTTACTCGGCAAGCAGGCGCGTCAGCATGAAGGCCCCGGTCAACAACGCGATCGGCAGCACGACCTGGGCGGGCCAGCGCCACGCAGCGCGACGCCGCTGGGACCAGAACGCAAGAAACGCGCACAGCGTCAGCCCCGCAAAGATCAGCGTGACGCGGGACACCATCGGCCATTCGGCGCGCATGCGCGGCGCCGCGTCGAGGTGATAGCCGTACATCAGCGCCACGACGCCGAAGGTGACAAAAAACGCCGCGCTGAACACCAGTGCCACCGCGTTGAAAATCTGAAGGGCCTTCATGACCGTTTTTTCTTGCTGGATGGGGAACTGCGCCGCAGCGGGAAGAGCTGACGCGCGACACGCGGCTGCGTAACGGCGGCACGGAGAATCAGCTTCATGAAGCCGCGGATGATGCGGTCGCGGTTGCTGATCAACCCGCCCACCATCGGAATGCGCCGATCATCGATCACCGTGACCTGATCCTGCACGTCGTCGCCAAACCGAAACGCCACTGTCAACTGCACATCCAGCGGCTCATTGCGTTTCAGACGCCGTTCGCGGCGACTGGACGGCGCCTCGGCGGCCGGCTTGCGGGCTTTCAGTATCATTCGAATCCTCGTCCGACTGATGTCACCGATGACCGAGAACCTCGTCGTCTTCGCACACGGCAAAGAAAGCGGTCCCTGGGGCCGGAAGATCACCCGACTCGCCGAGGTCGCACGGCGACACGGGTTCGAGGTGATCAGTCCGGATTATAGTCACACCCACGATCCCCGGGCCCGCATCGCCCAGCTGCTGTACCTCCGCCCGCAGGCACAGCGCCTGATACTGGCCGGCTCCAGCATGGGGGGATATGTCTCGGCGATGGCCTGT
This sequence comes from Nevskiaceae bacterium, assembly GCA_040377605.1. GTDB lineage: Bacteria > Pseudomonadota > Gammaproteobacteria > Nevskiales > Nevskiaceae > Solimonas. The sequence goes on from JBEIOK010000003.1 coordinate 21,550, forward strand.
GCCGCCTTGCAGCCACGGGCGCTGTTCCTGATCGCGCCCGCGCTCTATTTCCCCGGCTGGGACGACGAACCGCAGGGCATTCCGGCCCTGTGTTCGGTGGTCCATGGCTGGCACGACGACATCGTGCCGGTCGAACGCAGCCAGCGTTTTGCGCAACGGCACCGCGCGGAGCTGCACCTGCTCGATGGCGAGCACACGCTCAACGACCAACTCGACGCCCTCGAACCTCTGTTCGAGCGACAGCTGCGGCGCGCCCTCCTGGTCTGACCGCGACCATGGACGCACCGCTGGTCACCGCCTTCGAGGCCGCGCACTATCGGGTCCGCCTGCACGCACGCTGGCACACCATGCGCGTCGGCCAGCGCCATCCCCGACTGGACCGACAGCTGCGCGCGCTGGGCTGCACCACCCACTGGCATCTGCTCACGGCCTGCAATCCGCACGCACAGGCTCGATCAGAGGCCGACAACGTGCGGAGCCTGCGCCAGTTGAATGACGCGGTGGCTTCTCTGGGCCTGAAGCGTCTCGACAGCCTGAGCAGCGATGCGGCCGGCGGCTGGCGCGAACCGGGATTTCTACTGCTGGACGGCCCCCACGCCGCGCTGGTGCGCTTGGGCCTGCGCTTCAGCCAGCGAGCGCTGCTCCAGGGATTGCTGGACGGGGTTGCGGACCTGTGCTGGCTGTCGACACCCGCCGCCACCGCACCTCAGGTCGCCGGCTCGCCTCGCCGCGGCCACGGCTGATAGGCCCGGAACGCGGGCGGCATGCGCCGCGGCTTGCCGGATTTCATGTCGACACAGACCCACTGGGTCTGCCCGCGCAGCACCGTCTTGCGATCGGAGGCGCGTACGATCTGGTAACGGCGCCACATGCTCAGGCGGAAATCGTTCTCGTGTACCCAAGTGGCGAGTAGCAGCTCGTCGCCGGCAAAGGTCGGCGCGAGATAGTCGAGTTCGTGGCGGCGCGCGACGCAACCAGCGCCCAACTGCTCATAGGCTTCAAAGTCCAGGCCCAGCGCTACCGAGTGGCTCCAGGCGACTTTCTCGAGCCAGGACAGGTACATGACGTTGTTGGTATGGCCGAAGCGGTCAAGGTGCTCGGGGCCCACGGTGACCCGCTCGATATGCGGGGCGTCCACATCCCAGATGATGTCGAGATCGTTCATCGGCCGAAGCTTAGCCAATCGCATTGCGGCTGCGTCCAGCGAGCCGCTACAATTCAATCCGTACCGATCTGGTCTTGATTGATGCTCCGCCTCTCCAAACTGGCTGACTATGCCACCGTGCTGATGACCGCCGTCGCCACCGCGCCGGACCGGGTCCACACCGGCGTGGAACTGGCGGAGCGTACGCACATTCCCGCCCCGACCGTTGCCAAGCTGCTGAAAACACTGACGCGAGGCGGGCTGCTGGATTCTCTGCGTGGCGCCCACGGCGGCTATCGGTTGGCACGCAGCCCGGAGCGAATCTCGGTGGCCGACGTCATCGGCGCGCTGGAGGGGCCAATCTCCGTGACCGACTGCGCGACCCATGGCGGCGGCTGCACGATCGAGCGCGACTGCGCCGCCCGCGCCAACTGGCGACTGATCAACAGCGCGATCCGTCAGGCACTGGAGGCCGTGACGCTGGCGCAGATGGCGACCACGCCGGTCCGTCATGCCGAATATCCCCTCAACTTTCATCCAACAGCCACCCGCTGACATGTCCGCCTCTCCGACCGACATCCAGGATCTGGTCAAGAACCGCAGTTACGACGCCGGCTTTGTCACCGACGTGGCCTCGGAGACGATCCCGCCGGGCCTCAACGAGGACGTGGTGCGCCTGATCTCCGCGCGCAAGCAGGAGCCCGAATGGCTGCTGGAATTCCGGCTCAAGGCCTATCGTCGCTGGCTGAAGATGACGGAACCGACCTGGGCACACGTGCAATACCCCAAGATCGACTATCAGGCGATCTCCTACTACTCCGCCCCGAAGTCGATGAAGGACGGGCCCAAGACGCTGGCCGATGTCGACCCCAAGCTGCTGGAGACCTACACCAAACTCGGCATCCCGGTGCGCGAGCAGGAGATGCTGGCGGGCGTGCAGCAGGTCGCCGTCGATATCGTCTTCGACTCGGTGTCGGTCGGCACCACGTTCCGCAAGAAGCTCGCCGAAGCCGGCGTGATCTTCTGTTCGATCTCCGAGGCCGTGCGTGAGTATCCAGAGCTGGTGAAGCCGTACCTGGGCAGCGTCGTGCCGTTCGGCGACAACTACTACGCGGCGCTGAACTCTGCCGTGTTTACCGACGGCAGCTTCGTGTTCGTGCCCAAGGGGGTGCGCTGCCCGATGGAGCTGTCCACCTACTTCCGCATCAATGAGCGGAATACCGGCCAGTTCGAGCGCACGCTGATCGTTGTCGAGGACGGGGGGCATGTCTCATACCTCGAAGGCTGCACGGCGCCCCAGCGCGACGAAAACCAGCTGCATGCCGCGGTGGTCGAGCTGGTGGCACTGGAAAAGGCCGAAATCAAGTACTCGACGGTGCAGAACTGGTACCCGGGCGACGAGAACGGCGTCGGCGGCATCTACAACTTTGTCACCAAGCGCGGGGATTGCCGCGGTCGTGGCAGCAAGATCTCCTGGACGCAGGTGGAGACCGGCTCGGCCATCACCTGGAAATATCCCAGCTGCATCTTGCGCGGTGATGACTCGGTCGGCGAGTTCTACTCGGTGGCGCTGACGCACCATCGCCAGCAGGCCGACACCGGCACCAAGATGATCCACGTCGGCAAGAACACGCGCTCGACCATCGTCTCCAAGGGGATCGCGGCCGGCCACGGCCAGCAGTCCTACCGGGGGCTGGTGCGCGTGCTGCCCAGCGCCACCGGCGCACGCAACCACACGCAATGCGACTCGCTGCTGATTGGCGACCAATGCGGCGCCCATACCTTCCCGTATACCGAGATCCGCAATCCGAGTGCGATTCTCGAGCATGAGGCCACGACCTCGAAGATCGGCGAGGACCAGTTGTTCTACGCACGTTCGCGCGGCATCAAGGAAGAAGATGCGGTCTCGATGATCGTCAACGGCTTCTGCAAGGACGTGTTCAAAGAGCTGCCGATGGAGTTCGCCGTCGAGGCGCAGAAGCTGCTCTCCGTTTCACTTGAAGGTTCCGTCGGCTGAGACAGCCTGCGTAACGACCACAGCCAGGGCCGCGGCCCGAGCCAGACCACCATGCTTGATATCGAAAATCTGCACGCCCATATCGCCCAGGGCAGCGATCGCAAAGAGATCCTCAGGGGCATCACGCTGCGCATCAATGCCGGCGAAGTCCACGCGATCATGGGGCCCAACGGCTCCGGCAAATCGACGCTGTCGAAACTTCTGGCCGGCCACGAGGACTACACGATCACGGCCGGCAGCGTGAACTTCGAGCACGAGAACCTGCTGACGCTCGACCCGGAGCAACGCGCCGCCAAGGGCATCTTCCTGGGCTTTCAGTACCCGGTCGAGATTCCCGGCGTGTCCAACATGGTCTTTCTCAAGGCCGCGCTCAACTCGCAGCGCAAGGCGCGTGGCGAGAAGGAGCTTGAAGCTGCGGACTTCATCGCCTGGGTCCGTCATCGCGTGAAGCAGATGCAGATGGACTCGACAATGCTCTCGCGCGGCGTCAACGAGGGCTTCTCCGGTGGCGAGAAGAAGCGCAATGAAATTCTGCAGATGCTGGTGCTCGAACCCAAGCTGATGGTGCTTGACGAAACCGACTCCGGACTCGATATCGATGCCCTCAAGGTCGTCTCCGATGGCATCAACCTGATGCGCAGCCCCGAGCGGGCTGTGCTGCTGGTGACCCATTACCAGCGACTGCTCGACTACGTGAAGCCGGATTTCGTACACGTGCTGGCCGGCGGCCGCATCGTCAAATCCGGCGGCCCTGAGCTCGCGCGCGAGCTTGAGGAGAAAGGCTACGGCTGGTTGCAGCAGTCGGTCGGGCAAGCGGCGTAATCATGGAATCGCTCGCTCATTTCCGCAGCGCCTTCGAGGCGCTGCCTGAGGCTGCGCGCAGCCCGACACGCTGCGCCGCGATGGCGGCATTTCTCGCCGAGGGCCTGCCCTCCACGGACCGGGAGGAGTGGCAGTACACGGATCTTGCGCCGCTGGCGGCCCTGCCGGCTGACGCCCTGCAGCCGGAAGCCGGTGCTGCAGTACCGAACGTCGACCACTTTGCCGACGGCCTCGACGCCTTGAACCTCGCATTTGCCGCCGGGGGACTGGATCACAGGATGGAGGCCAATACACGGCTGGACACGCCGCTGCGCCCGGACCCTCGGGCGCATCAGCGCCATCGGCTGCATCTGGAGCGCGGCAGCGAGGCCACGCTGATCCTGAATACCTCGGGCGATGCGGTGTTCCAGACCGTCTTCGCCGACATCACGCTCGAAGCCGGCAGTCGACTGCATCTGATCCGCGTCAGCGACGCTGGCGCCGAAGCGCATCGGTTGACCCGCGTGAATCTGTGCCTGAAGCGCGATGCGAGCGCCGACATCGTCAGCGTTGATCTGGGCGGCAAGCTATCGCGCCACGACCTGCGCATTGATCTGGCAGAGCCCGGGGCCAGCGTGCACCTGAACGGTCTGTATGCGCCGACCGGCAAGGGGCATGTCGACAATCACAGCTGGATCGAGCATCGCGCGCCCCATTGCAGCAGCCGCGAATCGTTTCGCGGCATCGCGCGCGATCAGGCGCACGCCGTGTTCAACGGCATGATCCGCGTACACAAGGATGCACAGAAGACCGACTCCGAGCAGCGCGTCGCCAACCTGATCCTGTCGCCGGGAGCGGTGGTCAATGCCAAGCCGGAGCTGGAGATCTACGCCGATGACGTCAAGTGCGCGCACGGCGCCACCTTCGGGCAGCTTGATGACACGGCAATGTTCTACCTGCGCTCGCGTGGGGTTCCCGAGGCCCTGGCCCGCACGTTGCTGACCTGGACGTTTGCGCACGCGATCCTGCAGCGCATCCGTCCCGAGGATGTGCGCGCACGCGTCGCCAAACGCCTGCTGCGGCAACTGCCCGGCGGCGAACTCATGGAGGCACTGCAGTGAACGCGGCTCTCGATGTCTCGGCCATCCGCGCACAGTTTCCGATCCTCGCGCAGCGCGTGCGCGGCAAGCGCCTCGCCTATCTCGACAACGCGGCGACGACGCAGAAGCCCGAGGCGATGTTACAGGCCGTTGATCGCTACTACCGGACCTCGAATGCCAATGTGCATCGCGCCGTGCACGAACTCGCCGAGCGCGCGACCACGCAGTACGAGGCTGCACGTGATCGCATTGCCGCCTTCCTCAACGCCACGCGCGAAGAAATCGTGTTCACGCGTGGCGCGACCGAGGCGATCAACCTTGTCGCGCGCAGTTATCTGCAGCCCCGCCTGCAGCCGGGCGACGAAGTGCTGCTGACCGGCATGGAGCATCATTCGGACATCGTGCCCTGGCAGCTGGCCGGGGCGACCACCGTCGCAGCCCCCGTGCTCGACGACGGCCGTCTCGATCTCGATGCCTGGCGCCGCCTGCTGAGCCCGCGCACCCGGCTGGTCGCCGTCGTGCAGATTTCAAACACGCTGGGGACCGTCAATCCGGTCGCCGAGATGATCCGCGAGGCGCACGCGCGCGGCATCCCGGTGCTCGTTGACGGCGCGCAGGCGGTCGCGCATCTGGCCGTGGATGTAAAGGCCCTCGATGCCGACTTCTACGTGTTCTCGGCACACAAGCTCTACGGCCCCACCGGCTTTGGCGCCTTGTACGCCAAGCGCGAGCATCTGGAAGCGATGCCGCCCTGGCATGGCGGCGGCGACATGATCCGCACCGTCGCGTTCGAGGGCAGCAGCTGGAACGAGGTGCCCTACAAGTTCGAGGCCGGCACGCCGGATATGGCGGGCGCCATCGGCTGCGCGGCAGCCATCGACTGGCTGCTGACGCTGGGCCTGGATCGGGTCGCGGCCCACGAACATGCGCTCCTGGATTACGCCACGCCGCGCCTGCAGGCAATCCCCGGGCTGCGACTGATCGGCACAGCGCCAGGCAAGAGCGGCATCCTGTCCTTCGTCATGGAGGGCGCGCACCCGCAGGACATCGGCTCGATCCTGGACATGGAGGGCGTGGCGATCCGTACCGGCCACCACTGCACGATGCCGCTGATGGCGCGCTTCGACCTGCCTGCGACCGCGCGGGCGTCCATCGCCGTCTACAACGACCGCGAAGACATCGACCAGCTCGTTGCCGGGCTGCGCAAGGTCCACAAACTGTTCAACTGACGCGGCCATGCTCAGTGCCGCCTGGCTGGTCAAGCTGTTTGCGGCGCCTCTGCTGATTGGTCTGGCCAGCCTTGCCGGTCGCCGCTGGGGACCGAATATCGCCGGGCTGCTGGGCGGACTACCGCTGGTCGGCGCGCCGATCGTGCTGGCGGTCTGGCTCAGCCACGGCGTCGACTACGCCGAGCAGGCCGCACGCGCGGCACCGGCCGGGCTCTGGGCCAATATCGTGTACATGCTGGCCGTCGGCTGGGTCAGTGCGCGGCTGCGCTGGTACTGGGCGATTCCGTTGGGCTGGCTGTGCTATCTCGGCGTGGCACTGCTGATCCAGGCCAGCGGGCTCGCACGATCGCTGGCGCTGGGCCTGGCCGCCCTGCCCGCCCTGTGGGTCGCCGCCAATGCGGCGCTGCCGCGCCCGGCCGCACTCCCGCCACGTATGCATCTGCCGCCCATCGAATTGCTGGCGCGCATCGCTGCAGCCGCGCTGCTGGTGCTGTCGCTGACCGCCCTCTCCACCACGATCGGCGCTGAGCTCACCGGTCTGCTGTCCGGCGCACCGGTCGCCGCTGTGGTGATTCCGGCGTTCACGCTGGCCACGGTGGGGCGCGACGCGCTGCTGCTGACCCTGCGCGGCTTTCTCACCGGCCTGATGGGATTCGGCGTGTTCTTTCTGATCCTGGGCCACACCATGGCGACACTCGGACTGGTTGCACTGCTGCCGGCGTTGCTCGGCGGCATTGTCGTCGGCTTGCTGGCGACGCAGCTCGCGCATCGGGCCGCCGCGCGCGCGACCCCGCGCATCAGCAGATCCTAGCGGCCCTCCTGGATAGGCTGCGCCAGAATCCACAGCCCGAACGTCGTGAATGCCACCATCAGCAACAGCATCGGAATCTGACTGATCACGGCGGCACGACGGGTGGGAAACAGGCGCAACGCTTCCGCGTGCGCGATCCACACGCTGACGATGTGGCCGAATACGATGAGGCCCACCTGGGTGTGCCAGATCCACTTCAGGTCCGGCAGGATCGGCGCACGCAGCAAACCCTTGGTCCCCACCAGATCCCAGCCGAATCCGAACGGATCCGATATCAGGCTCACGATCTTCACGCCCTGCGTCAGGATCAGCGTGTAGTAGTGCGTGAAGTGATAGACCAACGCAATCGGCAGCAGTGAGAACGCAAACCCCAGAGCCAGTTCTCGCACACTCGCCGTGCTGCGGGCGCAGAGGCGGCTGAGCCAGATGAAGGCCAGATAGATCGCCAGATACAGCAGGGGCGACAGCAGCAGGCACAAGGTCTCGTAGGCCAGATACCAGGGCCGCAACTCGATGAATGCGTGGATCGGCGGCTTGCCCATCCACTGCGTCAGCAGCCCGGTGGGATCGAACCAGAACAGCTTGAACCATGGCACCGTCGCGCGCAGACCGTCGAACGCCGTCGACGACAGCATGAACAGGATGAAGACCAGCAGGCTCCAGGCCTCGGCCCGTGTTTCCAGCAGTCCGGAGAAGGGCATCCTCAACCGCAGGCGCTCCCCCGGCTGGTAATCGATCGGCGCCATGCGCGCCAGCAGGCGCAGGAACACGGCAAAGAACTCACCATAGCGGAACCATGCGGCAGCGCCGAAAACGCCGACAGCTGCCACATTCAGCGCGGTGTACCCCAGCAGCCATTGCGCCAGCGACAGCGGCCGGGTGTGCGCGAACAGCTCCACCCAGATGAAGCCCATGTACAGTCCCAGCGCCGGCCAGTAGGCAAGCCACGGCGGGTAGCGCAGGCGTCCGTGCGTGTAGCCGCGCCAGATGCGCCCGATCAGCGATGTCAGCGTGCGCCAGGGGTTGAGCAAGGCGTACAGATCCCCGATCAGCGCTGTCAGGTAGGCAAAGCCGAGCACAAACACGACCCAGAAGAAGGTCATGTTGAAGTTACGGTAGGGATCACGCGTCCCGAACCAGCCCGTCAGGACACACGCCACCAGCGCCAGCAGCCCCAGCCCCCGCAGCAGCAGCGGAACCCGCCAGCGCCGGCAGCCGCGCAGCAGGCGGGTCTGCGACAGATCGAGGCTGCGCACTCCGGCCTGCTCCGCCGGCGCCGTCGCAAAGTAGCCGACGATCAGGAACGACAGCAGCAGCGCAGCAGCGCCACCGTAGGCATACATCCAGAACGGTACCGGCAGCGTGTACAGCCGCCCGAAGGAATGCGCCAGCACGGCCGAGGGGGCCAGGGCCGCGAGCAGGCCCGCAGCTCCGACCAGCCCGCGCGCTTCAGCGCGGCTGGACTTCAAGTACACCGATCGCTGCATGGCCGCGATGCAGCTCAATCTCGAAACGGCCGGCGTGCGTCGCCGGGAACTGCAGGGTGCCGGGCTGACCCGCCTGCAGCGCCAGCGTCAGGTCATAGCCGTGCAGGTGCAGCTCGTCATCGCGCGCACTGACGACGGTCAGCTCAAGCTGATCACCCACCTGCGCCCGCAACACCGCGGGCGGTGCGACTGAAGCGGCTGGCCAATCGATGCGCCACCGCAGCGGCTCCAGTGCCGGTGCCACCGGCGCTGGGGCATCGGCTACGGTCGGCACCGCCAGCGACACCTGCGATGCCGGCGGCGCCGACGGGCGCAAGCCGATCCACAGCGCGACCAGCGTCGCCAGCGCCAATGCAGCGAAGAGTCCGAGCCTCATGACCCGCCGGCACTCAGCGATTGACCGTCTGCTCCCACATCTGCAGATAGGCCTCGGCCGAGTTGAAGAGCGCATCCAGCGCCTCACGACCGCCCTCCAGCCGGACCTCCTCGACGTAGTCGGCGACCATGCCGTAGTGCGCGGTGCCGACCTCGTCGATGTGCCAGCTCTTGCCGCTCTCGGGAATCGTCTGCAGGTTGAAGGTCACCGGCTTGATGCCCGCAAACTGGGGGCCCCAGTCCGCACCCTGGAACAACGAGAACGGATACTGCACCGGCGTGCTGCCGGAGCCACGCGGCCCCGCACGATCGGCGATGCCGTTGGCATCCATCCCGAAGCCCACCGCCATCGGCTCGCCGGGGCGCGCCGCGTCCCAGATCGGCTTGAGCTTCTGCATGAATTCGACATGACCCTTGCCATTGGGCTTGAACGGATAGATCAGCCCGCCGATGGCAAGAATGTCCCGCGCCTGCTGGTTGGAGATGCCACCGTGACCGCCGTGCGCGGAAATCAGCGGGTACGGGGGATTCTGTGCCTTGGCCATCTCGATCATGTCGCTCTTGATCGACAGCTCGGCATGATCGATGTCGATGACGAACTTCTTCTCCATGAGCTTCTGTACCGCATAACGGCCCAGTTCAGTCATGCCACGGGCATTGCACTGACGCCTGTCCGCCGGATACAGCGGCAGCACGCCATTGGTGAGCCCCAGCACGGCCTGCGTCAGCGGATCATTGCCGGTGCCCGGAATCGCGGTCGTCATGTAGGCGCCGGCCGGATAGAAGTAGGTCTCTCCTTCGCCACCATCCGGGCAGTCGTAGGTTTCCCAGAAATGTCCGGTGCCGTAGAAACCGACCAGATTCAGCACGTCACCGTTGAAGATGCCGGTGCCACCCAGAGCACTGTCGACGTCGTGATACGGGAACAGCTCGCGCACGCCCAGCTCCCAGACTTCGTCGATCTGGCGATCAATGTCCTCACGCGTGCAGCCGACAACCTCGCCGACGCCGACCAGCGACCGGCTGGTGCAGTTGAAGATGTTGGAGAACTCCAGACCGGGGACGACCGCGAGCTTGCCGTCGTTGATCACGCGTCGCGCCTCCGCCGGGTCGCCGACGATGCGGAACCAGCCCTTGCCCGGCCCGCCCTCCTGCGCATCGACATAGTCCTGCAGCGTCTTCAGGTACTTCACCTGGTTGATGCCGAGGCTCATGTCGTTGCAGTCGTAGCCCGGTGCATCCAGCGGCTTGACCGTGGTCATGTAGATACGCGCAACCTCACACAGGGCCGCGATGTTGGTGCCTTCGGACACCATGAGACGCAGGCCCGACTTCCAGGCGCGTTCAACCCACTTGTAGTACATGGCCTGGTGCAGCTGTGAGGCCTGTGCCGGCCAGTCGATGAAGCTGGGCCAGCCTTCGGTGTCATGCAGGGTGAGCGGCGTCAGATCGAGGATCAGCGCTTCGGGGTCACGGGAACCCTGGGGACCGTGGAACTCGGCACAATCCTCCAGCGCATGCGGCACGCCGAAGCGGTGATACATCTGGCCGTAGAGCACGCCGCCCGCTGACGGACCGACCTCCAGCGAGCCATCGGACATCTCGTGGCCCATCGCCATGTGCGTGTGCACCTCGGCAAATCCGACCACCGGCTGATGGACGCCGCGACCCTTGTAGGTCTCGCCGATGCTGTCGGTGGAAATTTCCGGGTACGCCGTGCAGCCCTCGGCCGGCACAAAGCCGAACTCGCCCGCGACATCGCCCAGCGTGAGCGTGGTCGCGAGGGCACGGCCGTCAGCCTTCAGGACGATCGTGTAATGACCCGGCGTCACCGCTTCGAGCGTCCAGTTCGACAGATCCGAGGCCGTTGTAGCAGCCGACACGGCCGTGCCGCTGGCCGCCAGCAGGCGACGATCGGCGTCATGGAACAGGTAGTCGCCGAGCGCAGTCGGCTTCAGATAGAAGCGTTCCGCGGCATCGGCGCTGGTCGCGGTGGCGGCATAGCCCGCCCCGGCGCGCGCGATGAAGCTGCCGCTGTCCAGCGCCTGGACAGTGAAACAGCGGTTGGCGAGATCAAACCGGGTCTTGGGCGCGGACGCCGCCTCCCCCCCACTGACCGCCCCGACGGGCTTGGAGCTGCCGCACCCCGCGATCACGACCGCGGCCAGGCCGCCCACCAGCATTCTCGCTACCACCGTCCGCAAACTGCTCATTTAATTTTCTCCCCGGAACGACCCATGACACCTGTTGCGTATCGTAGGGAGCGGACCGCCGCGGCGCGAGGGTAGAAAAAGCTTATGCCGCGAAAACGGCGCATGCCGGAGGCTGCGAGTGTCTAGCCGGCCTGCAGCATCTGAATCTGCAGGTCCGCACTCTCGCGACCCTGGTAGCGGTTCACCGCCAACCGATAGGCGCACCGCACCCGGCCCTGGACGGCCATCCGCTCGGCCCCGTTGAAATCGATCGCCGAACAGATCCCGCCGGGATGGCGCAGGCGGTACTTGATGTGGGCGCCGTCAGCGCCGACCGGGCGGGCTTCGATCACCTCGAAATCACCTTCGAACAGCGGTTCCGGAAAGCCCTGTCCCCAGGGGCCTGCCGTCTCCAGCAGCTGCGCGGTCTCCAGCGACAACTCGCGAGCATCGAGTTCGCCATCCGTTTCCAGGCAGTGCTCCAGCGCCGCAGGGTCGAGGCGCGCGCGGCATTCGGCATCAAAGCGCGCGCGGAATTCCGCGAGCGCTTCCTCACGCAGGCTCAGGCCCGCCGCCATCGCATGGCCGCCGAAGCGCTCGATGAGACCCGGCGCCACGGCATCCACGGCCACCAGCGCATCGCGCAGGTGAAATCCGGCGATGGATCGGCCGGAGCCCTTCAGCAGCCCCTGCTCCTGTGCGCGTGCAAACGCGATGACCGGGCGGTGCAGTCGCTCCTTCATGCGACCCGCCACGATGCCGACGACGCCTTCGTGCCAATCATCCTGGTACAGACACAGCCCGACCGAGTCGTCGTCCGCCACCAGTTCCAGGGCCGCTTCCCGCATCTGCGCCTCGATCTCGCGGCGGCTGCGATTGAACTGATCCAGCTGGCGCGCAAGCGGCAGCGCTGCGTCGAGATCCGCTGCCAGCAGACACTCGATGCCGGCCCGAATGTCGTCGAGGCGGCCTGCGGCATTGATGCGCGGCCCCAGCACGAAGCCCAGATCCTGCGCACTGAGGCGCGAGGCCTCGCGGCCCGCGACCTGCAGCAGCGCCTGGAGCCCGGGCCGCGCCCGCCCGGCGCGAATGCGACGCAGGCCCTGCTCAACCAGGACGCGATTGTTGTGATCGAGCCTGACGACGTCCGCGACCGTGCCTACTGCCACCAGATCGAGAAACTCGGACAGGTTTGGTTCGGCGCCGGCCGCAAAGGCGCCGCGTTCGCGCAGCCGCGCGCGCAGCGCCAGCAGGACGTAGAACATCACGCCGACGCCAGCGAGATGCTTGGACGGGAAAGGGCAACCTGGCTGGTTGGGGTTGACGATCACATCGGCGGCGGGCAGTTCCGCCCCCGCCAGGTGATGATCGGTGATCAGCACCCGCAGCCCGAGGCGCTGGGCATGCGCGACGCCGGAGACGCTGGCGATGCCGCTGTCCACCGTCACCAGCAGCGACGCGCCGCTGGCGGCTGCCTGCTCGGCCAGCGCCGACGACAGGCCGTAGCCCATGCGAAACCGGTCGGGGACGACATAGTGGACCTGGGCGGCCCCTAGCGCGCGCAGCCCCAGCACGGCCAGCGCCGTGCCCGTGGCGCCGTCGGCGTCGTAGTCACCGGCGATGACGATGGCCCATCGCTGCTGGATCGCGTCGGCGAGCAAATCGGCCGCAGCCGCAATGCCACGCAGCGAGTGCGGCGGCAGCAGATCCCTGAGATCGAGGGCAAGCGCCTCGGCACCGACCCCTCGCGCGGCAAGCACGCGCCGCAGCACCGGCGGCACCAGCGCCGGCAGTGCATCCGGATCGCCGGGGGAACGACGACGGATGCGCGGCGCGGTCACGCGCGATCTACTTGAGATGGGCGAGCAGCGCCTTCTCGACGGCGGCGCGTTCGGCCGGCACCTGGATGAGGCCCTTAAGGCCGTCCTTCATGATGATGTCCGGATCCTTCAGGCCATTGCCGGTCAAGGTGCAGACCACGGTGGAGCCCTGCGCGATCTTGCCGTTCTTGATGTCACGCAGCGCACCGCACAGCGAGGCCGCGGAGGCCGGCTCGCAGAAGACGCCCTCACTGGCGGCAAGCAACTTCTGCGTGGCGAGAATGTCGTCGTCGGTGCACTCATCGAACCAGCCGCCCGATTCCTTCTGCACGACCCAGGCGCGATCCCAGGATTGCGGATCGCCGATGCGGATCGCCGTGGCGACGGTTTCCGGGTTTTTCACCGGCCCACCGCGCATGAACGGCGCGGAGCCCGCCGCCTGATAGCCCACCATCTTCGGTCGGCCGTCGTGCGAGGTCAGTCGCGAGCGATCCGGCGCAGCGCACTGGCCGTTGCAGAAGGCACAGGACGCGGTGCCCTGGCCGGTCGCTTCGCAGTAGCCGATCCAATGGGCCGTGATGTTGCCGGCATTGCCAACCGGCAGGCAGTGCACATCCGGCGCGCGCCCCAGCGCCTCGACAACCTCGAAAGCCGCGGTCTTCTGCCCCTGCAGGCGATACGGATTGATGGAATTGACGATGGCCACCGGCGTGGTCTCGCCGATCTCCTTGACCAAGCGCATGCCGTCGTCGAAGTTGCCCTGGATCTGCACGACCACCGCGCCATGCACGACCGCCTGGGCGAGCTTGCCGAGTGCGATCTTGCCGTCGGGGATCAGCACAAAGGCGGTGATGCCGGCACGCACCGCATACGCCGCAGCGGCGGCCGACGTATTGCCGGTGGAGGCACAGATGATGGCCTTGGCACCCTCGTGCACGGCCTGGGTCACGGCCACGGTCATGCCGCGGTCCTTGAAGGAGCCGGTCGGATTCAGACCCTCGAACTTCACGTACAGCTCGCCTTCGAAACCGACCTGCTTCGGAATGCGCTCCAGCTTGATCAGCGGGGTGCGTCCCTCGCCCAGCGAGATGGCGCGCGCTTCGGGCGCCAGCGGCAGGCGGGAGCGGTAATGTTCGATCAGGCCGGTGTAACGGGTCACGTGCGGTCTCGGAGGTGGCGCGACAGTCTGGGGAGGAAAGCGGACGGCATCCGCCTCAGTCGAATTTTTCAACGCGGAAGCGCGCGGCGCCTTCGCGGACAAAGGGAAGCTTCTGCATTTCGGCGACAGCCGCATCGAAGTGATGCTCGGGAATGACCGAGGTGATCAACGCCACGTTGGCATCCTCGTCGCCGCGCGGCTCGCGCTGCAGGATCGCCTCGACGCTGATGTCATGCGCCGCCAGGATCGCGGTCAGCTGCGACAGCACGCCGGGCTCGTCGGCCACGCGGATGCGCAGGTAGAACGCGCTTTCCACCTGGCGGATCGGCAGCACCGGCAGCGCGCGCACGGCCTCCGGCTGGAAGCCCAGCGCCGGCACCGCATGACGCGCATCGGCGCCCAGCGCCCGCGCGATATCCACCAGGTCGGCGACAACGGCCGAGGCCGTCGGGTCACCGCCGGCGCCACGGCCGTAGAACCCGACCTGGCCGACGGCGTTGCCGTGCACCAGCACCGAGTTCAGCACACCATCGACCTTGGCGATCAGCTGATCCTCGGGGATCAGCGTCGGGTGCACGCGCAGCTCGACGCCATCGCTGCTGCGCTTGGCAATGCCAAGCAGCTTGATGCGATAGCCGAAGACCTGCGCGATCTTGATGTCTTCCGGCGTGACCGTGGTAATGCCCTCGATCGACAGCTGATCGAAGGACAGCGGCAGACCGAACGCGATCGACGCGAGGATCGTCAGCTTGTGCGCGGCATCGACCCCTTCGATGTCGAAGGTCGGATCGGCCTCGGCGTAGCCCAGCTTCTGGGCCGCCGCCAGCGCTTCGGCAAACGGCTGACCATTGGCCGCCATCTGCGTGAGGATGTAATTGCAGGTGCCGTTGATGATGCCGGCCAGGCGATCGATGCGGTTGCCCGCCAGACCTTCACGGATCGCCTTGATGATCGGGATGCCACCGGCCACCGCGGCCTCGAAGGCCACAACGGTGTTGCGCGCGCGCGCCGCCTCGAAGATCGCATTGCCGTCCTCGGCCAGCAACGCCTTGTTGGCGGTGACGACCGGGATGCCGCGCGCCAGTGCCGCGAGGATGGCCTCGCGCGCCACTGTCTTGCCGCCGATCAGCTCAACCAGCACATCGATGTCTGCTTCGCGCGCGAGCGCGACGGCATCGGCCGACAGGACCATGCCGTCGACCGAACAGTCGCGCTGCGCGTTGGGCGTGCGGGTCGCCACGTGCGTCACCGTCAGCGGGCGACCGACGCGGCGGGCGATTTCCTCGGCATTGGTCTTCAGCAGGCGCAACACCCCCTGCCCGACCGTGCCCAGACCGATAACGCCGACACGCACCGCGGTGCTCATACCTTCGGATCCTTCAACATCTTCTTAATGCCACGGATCGCCTGACGCGAGCGGTGCTCGTTCTCGATCAGCGCAAAGCGCACGTGGTCGTCGCCGTACTCGCCGAACCCGATGCCGGGCGATACCGCCACCTTGGCCTCGTTCATCATCAGCTTGGAAAACTCGAGGCTGCCCATCTGCGCGAATGGCTCGGGAATCTTGGCCCAGACAAACATGCTGGCCTTCGGCACATCGACCATCCAGCCGGCGGCATGCAGGCCTTCGCAGAGCACGTCACGACGCTCCTGGTACATGTCGGAGATCTCGCGCACGCAATCCTGCGGCCCCTCCAGCGCAGCGATGGCCGCAACCTGGATCGGCGTGAAGGTGCCGTAATCCAGATAGGACTTCATCCGCGACAGCGCCGTGCAGAGTTCCCTGTTGCCGCACATGAAGCCGACTCGCCAGCCGGGCATGTTGTAGCTCTTGGATAGCGTGAAGAACTCCACACCGATGTCCTTGGCGCCCGGCACTTGCAGGAACGAGGGTGCCTTCCAGCCATCGAACACGATGTCGGCGTAGGCGATGTCGTGGATGACCCAGAAGTCATACTCCTTGGCCATCGCCACCACGCGCTCGAAGAAATCAAGCTCGACGCACTGCGCAGTGGGATTGCCGGGGAAATTCAGGATCAGGAACTTCGGCCGCGGCCAGCATTCCTTGATCGCCTTCTCCAGCTCGGCGAAGAAGTCGGTCCCCGGCGTCAGACGCACATGACGCACGTCAGCTCCGGCGATCACCGCCCCGTACGGGTGAATCGGATAGGCGGGGTTCGGCACCATGACCACGTCACCGCGATCGAGGGTGCCGAGCATCAGATGCGCCAGCCCCTCCTTGGAGCCGATCGTGGCCACGGCCTCGGTCTCGGGATCGAGATCAACGTCGAAGCGCGTCTTGTACCACCGCGTGATCGCGCGGCGCAGGCGCGGAATGCCCTTGGAAACCGAGTAGCGGAACACGGCCGGGTCTTCACGGCCGGCGACTTCCAGCAACTTGTCGACGATATGGCGCGGGGTCGCCTGGTCCGGATTGCCCATCGAGAAGTCGATGACATCCTCGCCGCGAGCTCGGGCTGCCTTCTTCAGATCGCCAATGACGTTGAAGACATAAGGAGGCAGGCGCTGGATGCGCGGGAAGACGGCTTTCACGAGAACCACCGTTGGCGGAGGCCGCTGGACACAGCGGCGAAAAAGGGCCGGTATTAGAGCAAGACGCCTGCGGCGTCGCAACAAAGCAGGCCCGACGCGGGCCCGTCAGTTCGCGGATTTGGCAGCGGTTTTTGCCGGTAGCCGATCCACCGGATTGACCGGCTTGCCGCGCTCGCGGATCTCGAAATGCAGGACTGGCTTGTTCTCGGGACCGCGCCCCATCTCGGCAATCGGCTGGCCGGCGGTGACGATATCGCCCTCCTTCACCAGGCGGCTGCGGTTGTAGCCGTAGGCCGACAGGTAGGTGTCGTCGTGCTTGACGATGATCAGCTCGCCGTAACCCTTGAGGGCGTTGCCGCTGTAGACGACCCGGCCGGGCGCCGCTGCCAGCACCGGCTGGCCCTCGCGGCCGCTGAAGTCCAGGCCTTTGCTGCCTTGCTGGCCGTAGCCGCGCACCACCACCCCCTGCGTCGGCCAGATCCAGTCATAGCCCGAGGTGTACAGCGGTTCGGTCCCGCCGGTGGCGACCGACGGCACCGCAGCGACGACCGGGGTTGCCGGCGGCGGTGTCTCGGCCGTGATCGGCTGCGGCGAAGCGATCTGGATATCCTCCATGCCCTCGGAGACGATGTCATCGGTCTGGATGCGAGGCTTCGGCGCGGCAGGCGGCGCCGTCAGCCGCAGGACCTGGCCGGGATAGATCAGGTAGCTTGCGCCGATGTTGTTCCAGCGGGCCAGCTCGCGGTAGTCGAGGCTGTTGCGGAACGCGATCGAGTAGACCGTGTCGCCGCTGCGCACCAGGTGATCATTGGCCCCCACCGGCCGTTCCGGCACCACGGCGGCCTCCGCTGGGGACTTGGAATCCTCCCAGGACGACCAGCCGGCGCAGCCGCTGAGGCTCAGCACCGCGCACAGCGTCAGTGGCCGCAGGATCAGTTTTGCAATTTCCATAAGGCGAATCCTGCCACGATCAGCGCCAGCATCAACCAGCCGATGCGGTCGACGTAGCGCAGCAAATGCTTTTCGAAACTCGGGCCCAGCAGCCGCACCAGACCCGCCACCAGGAAGAAGCGCCCGCCCCGGCCGATGATCGAGCCCACCAGGAAAGGCAGAAGCGCCATGTGCGCGGCACCGGCGCTGATCGTGAAGATCTTGTAGGGCACCGGCGTGAAGCCGGCAATGAAGATGGCCCAGAATCCGTACTGCTCAAACCAGCGCACGGCGGTGCCGTAGGCGGGCAGATACCCCCAGCGCTCGATCAGCGGCATGACCGCGTCGAGCAGGAAGTACCCAATCAGGTATCCGAACAGTCCGCCCAGCACCGACGTGGCCGTGGTCAAGGCGGCCAGCCGCCACCAGCGCTGCGGCTGCGCCAGCGCCATCGGCGCCAGCATCACATCCGGCGGAATCGGGAAGAACGAGGATTCGGCGAAGCTGATGCCGCCGAGATACCACTGCGCATGCGGATGGCGCGAGACCTTCAGCATCCACGCATACAGACGTGAGAACACCCCCATCAGGCCTTGCCTCCGAGCAGCGGCACGAAGCTGACGGTGCCGAGATCCTGCTCGCGGAAGCCATGCAGGCGCCGCTCGATCAGCTTGAGCACCTGACGCCCCTGGGGCCCCACCGGAATCACCAGGCGACCGCCGGGACCCAGCTGGTCCAGCAGCGCCTTGGGCACGCTGTCCGTGCCTGCGGTGACCAGAATGCCGTCATACGGCGCGTACGGCAGCCAGCCCTTCATGCCGTCGGCATAGCCGAAATGCACATTGCGGTACCCCAGCCCGGCGAGTCGCGTGCGCGCAAGTTCACTCAGCGGGCGGATGCGCTCCACCGTGAACACCGTTGCCACCAGTTCCGCGAGGACGGCCGTCTGGTAGCCACTGCCGGTCCCGACTTCCAGGACGCGCTGCGGGCGTTTGGCATGCACCAGCGCCTGGCTCATCATCGCCACGACCAGCGGCTGGGAGATCGTCTGTGCATGCCCGATCGGCAGCGCGTTGTTCTCGTAGGCACGCTTCTTCAGGGCCTCGTCGACGAACTCGTGGCGCGGCACCTTGGCGATGGCCGCCAGCACCTTGGGGTCGCTGACGCCATGCGCCTGCAACTCCTCCAGCAAGCGGTTGCGCGCGGTGTTGGCACTGGCCTGCGCCGCAGCGGAGGGTCGTTGCGGGGTCACAGCGTCTCCGCCCAGCGCTGCGTGCGCTCCAGCGCGCCATAGCGCGTCAGATCGACCAGCAGCGGCGTGATCGCCACCTTGCGCTGGGCAATGGCGTGGAAATCCGTGCCCGGTCCGCAATCGGCCTCGGCGCCCGCGGCGCCGATCCAGTAGATCGTGCGGCCCCGCGGATCAGCCGTCTTGAACACTTCGCTGGCGCGATGCCGATTTCCCAGCCGCGTGACCTCGAAGCCCGCCAGCTGCTCCCACGGCAGATCTGGGACGTTGACGTTCAGGATGGTGCCGCCGGGCAAGGGGTCGCGCTGCAGTTGCTCGATGAGGCGCAGCGTCACACGCGCGGCTGTCGCATAGTGCTGGGGCATGTGACTGACACAGGACACGGCAATGGCGGTGTAGCCGAGATGCCGGCCCTCCATCGCCGCCGCAACCGTGCCCGAGTACAGCGTGTCGTCACCCAGATTGGCGCCGTTGTTGATGCCGGATACGACCATGTCCGGGTGGGCGTCGAGCAGGCTCGACAGCGCCAGGTGTACGCAGTCGGTGGGCGTGCCGTCGACCGACATCGTGTTGTCGGCGTGGTCCTGCACACGCAGAGGCCGCGACAGTGTCAGGGAGTTGCTGGCGCCGCTGCGATTGCGATCGGGCGCGACGACGGTGACGTCGTGCACGGTGCGGAGGTGATCGCGCAGGCAGACCAGTCCCGGCGCGGCATAGCCGTCATCGTTGGAGAGCAGGATTTTCATGGGCACCGGAAACAGTCCGCTTAGTTTAGCGGCTTTGCGCGCTATGATCCCGTGAGTTCTCTCCTGCTCGCCCGCCGCCATGAGCGACGATTCGCCCGACGCCGAAGACCCCCGCCTGTTCCGGCAGACGATGGCCGGCGTGCGCCTCGCGCCGCCGAGTCCGCGCGTGTCGTTGCGAGCGCCGCCACCCGTCCCGGAACCGCGGCAGCGTCGCGCCGACGATCTTCAAGTGATGAAGGAACTGCTGGCCGAGCCCGATCCCGAGTGGCTGGAGAGCGGCGAGACGCTGAGCTATCGGGCGCCCGGCATCCAGGACAGCGTGCTGCGACGCCTGCGGCGCGGCGACTATCACCTCGACAGCGAGCTCGACCTGCACGGCTACAACCGCTTCAAGGCGCGCGAGGTCGTCGCGGACTTCCTGGCCTGGTGCCTGGATCGCAATCTGCGCTGCGTGCGCATCATCCACGGCAAGGGCAATGGCTCGCCGAACAGCGGCCCGGTACTGAAAACCTATCTGGATGGCTGGCTGCGCAAGCGCAAGGCCGTGCTGGCGTTCTGCTCGGCGCGGCCCGTCGATGGCGGCACCGGCGCCATCTATGTCCTGCTGCGCAGCAATCCCCGCTGAGCCGCTGCGCTACGGCAGGGAGCCGCGCCAGCTGCGTTGACGCGCGCCGGTCAGTTCCAGGGTCAGCTGATCGAGCAGTTGATGGAACCGCTCGGGTCCGACGAGACGGGCGATCTGAAGCCCCCCCTGCAGCGCCGCCCCGATCTCGATGGCCTTGTCGCTGGCATCACCGTTGAAGGTCAGCACATCCTCTCGGCGTCCCAGCTCCAGCGTTTCAATCAGCCAATCATAGATCTCGCGCATCAGCAGGCGGGCCTCAAGGCGCATGGGATCGGCCAGCGTACCGAACTCCGCCGCCAGCACCCCGCCCGCACACAGGCGGCACTCCTCACCCGTCAGGTGATCGACGTAGGTCCGGAAGTAGCTGCGCAGCCGCTGCCACGGATCCTGTGCCTGCAGGTGTGCAGTCCAGGCATGGAAGCTCTCGCGATAGCGCTGCACCAGCGCGATACCGAGATCCTCCTTGGCGGGAAAGTGGTAGTGGATCGCCGCATTGCGGATCCCGAGCTGCACCGCGATGTGCTGGTAGCTGAAGCCGTTGAAGCCCCGCCGTTGCAGCAGCTCTTCGGCGCAGTTGAGGATTTCCTCGCGCGTATCACGCCGCACGCGAGGCGACGTGGTTCTGGCTGGCTTTACATCCGCTGGCTGCAACATGTCACGAGTGTATGCCCGCACGCCGGAGCCCACAACGCAACTGCAGCAGGCGGGACGCGGCACTACCGCCGTGTCCCGCCCGCACTGCGCGCTAGAGCGGCGCCGGCTTGTTGCGGTTTTCCAGCTTGACCACCGTGACCTTGCCGGTCGCGCGATCCGGCGTATTCAGGAATCCGTTGACCAGCGCGGTATAGGTACCCGGCTTGGGCTTGAGCAGGCGAGCCGACTCGAAACTGCCGATACCCTTGCCGGACGTTGCCACGATCTCGCCATCCGGCCCAAGCACGACCAGATCGAGGTCGTTGGCGAGCACCAGCCAGCGCAGGTCGACCGTGAGACTCTCGTAGGTCGCACCCGCCGGCAGCTCGAACTCGAACGCGGCCTGGGAGTTGAGCAGCGACAGCCCGAGCACCGGGTCACTGACCGCCGCAGACACCACGCCGGAGAACTCGGTCAGCGTTTCCTGGATGCGCTCCACCCGCTGCGCAGGCGCTTCGGCGATCACCTTGTCGATCGCGGCCTTGACGTTGACAAAGCCGTGCCCGGCTTCCCAAAGCGCATACGGCGCTCCATCCGCCTTGGTCATCGGCGTCGCGGTCTCGTACATCGCCGCCTGCAGCTCGTCCCAGCTCAGATCCGGGTTCGCCTGCAGCAACAGCGCGATGATGCCGGCAATGTGCGGGGCGGCCATCGAGGTGCCGGAAATGCGGTAGTACGACAGGCTGTGCAGCGGATTCGCCGGATCGACGTACGGCGCGCCAACCCCGGCATACAGCACCACCCCCTTGGGATTGTAGGCCGCGGCGACCAGATCGCCGGGCGCGGTGATGTCCGGGTGATCGTGCGGGTCATCCTTCAGGCCGCGCGAGGAGAAGGACGACAACTGACCGCGACGGTCCGGGGTCGTGAGGGCGCCTGGATCCAGGCCCAGCACCGCCCCGAGCGGATCGAAGACGCCGGCATTGGCAATGCCCGAGGCCACCGAGATCGCGCACGGCGATGCGCCATAGGGGCTGTGATTGCTGACCGTTCCATCATCGTCGGGAGAACCGGAGTTGCCCGCCGCAAAGACCGAGTACACGCCGAGCTGATGCCCGAGTCGCGTGGCCAGATTGATGGGATCGAAGGGGTCGAAGCCGCCGCCGCCCGTCGGCCCGTAGCTGTTATTGGTGACGCGCAGGTTGTAGCGCGAGATCAACTCCGGATCGAGCAGGTAGTCGAATGCCTCCAGCGCGTACGACACGAAAATGGCCTCGCCGGTGCCGATCCCGATCAGGCTGGCGCCCGGTGCCATGCCCGTGAGCTTGCCGCCGGAGCGCGCGCCCGTCCCCGCGACCGTGCCCGCGACATGCGTACCGTGTCCCGACGTGGTGTCGGAATCGAAGCCGGTGACATCCAGCAACAGATAGTTTTCCAGCTGCGGCAGACTGACTACCCCCAGCGAGCCGCCGATGATCTTCTTGTTCTCGACGACGTTGCCGAAATCGCCCTGCAGCTCATAGATGCCCGAGTCGATGACCGCCACGGTCACGCCGCGGCCGTCGAGCCCATAGGTTTCGCGGGCCGTGCGCGCGTTGATGTACGCGTTGGAGTCCGCCAGATGGTATTGCAGCGGCTCGTCCGGATAGATCGACAGCAGTCCAAATGGCGCCAGCGTCGATTGCAACGTCTCGACGATCTGCGGCGTGACCACCGGCAGATTCACGCTCAACATCGGCAACTGCTTCAGGGTGAACAAGCTTCGATCCTTGACCAGGTTCAGCAGCGGCAGCTTCTGCAGGCGCTCGGCCGCGCGCTTGCGCTGCAGGTCAAAGCGGAACGACAGGATCAGCCGGCCGGGCTGTCCGTAGCGGATGCGGTCACTGATGACCGCGCCGCGGCGCTTGGCCTCCGCCGCAGCCTCGGCGTACGCCTGGTCGCAGGAATCCGTCTTGGCCGCGACCGGGCCGGCCCCACCGTTTCCGCCAGCCGTCACCGTCACCGACTGGGAACTGCCGCAGGCCGCCGCCAGCATCGCGGCCGCGCTGGCGGCCAGCACCGTCTTCAGCTGTTTCATGGTTTTCCCCTTGTTGGATCTGTCCTGCGGGCTAGCCGGAGCAATGCCCGTGCCATCCTCGCCGCCCGCGCACTCTAGGTCAGGCTTTGACCGGACGACAAACCGGAAATCTCCGGCCACCGCAGGTTACGCCGCGAGGACCGCGGGTTGTCCCTCACTCGCGACGCAGCAGCACCACGGCGTGAGCGGCCAGACCCTCTCGGCGACCGATCGCGTCCATGCCTTCGTTGGTCGTGGCCTTGACGTTGACCCGCGTGGCCTCGACCCCGAGCGCATGCGCCAGCGCCTGGCACATCGCCGGCACGTACCGCGCCACGCGCGGTGCCTCGGCAATCAGGCTCAGGTCGGCGTTGACAACCGTGTAGCCTCCCGCGCGCACGCGACGCATCACCTCATCGAGCAGTCTGAGGCTGTCGATCCCCTTGAACTGGGGATCGCTGTCCGGAAACAGCTTGCCGATATCGCCACCGCCCGTGGCACCCAGCAGGGCATCGCACAGCGCGTGAATCAGCACGTCGCCATCCGAGTGCGCGACGATGCGGTACTCGCAGGGAATGGAGACACCGCCCAGCGTGACGCCCTCACCTGCTTCCAGGCGATGCGTGTCGAAGCCGTGACCGACGCGAAAGTCCATCAGCGAATCTCCCTGTTCGGTCGCGATTATCGCAGGCGGCGCAAAAAAGAAGGGCCTCCATCGGGAGGCCCTTCGAAAATCCAACTTCCGGTCTTCAAGATGGCGCTCAGCGACGAGCGCGCCCTTGCGACGCTAGAGCCCCCATGCTCCGCACGGGGCCCCTCCACGCTACTCGGGCTTCAATTCTTCGACTTGTCGACGAGCTTGTTCTTGCCGATCCACGGCATCATCGCGCGCAGCTGGGCACCGGTCTGCTCGATCGGATGCGCCGCGTTGAGGCGACGCATCGCGGTCATTTCCGGATAACCCATCTTGCCTTCGGACACGAAGGCCTTGGCGTACTTGCCGGTCTGGATGTCGAGCAGGGCCTGCTTCATGGCCTTGCGCGACTCGTCGTTGATGACCTTCGGACCGGTCACGTACTCGCCGTACTCGGCGTTGTTCGAGATCGAATAGTTCATCGTCGCGATACCGCCTTCGTACATCAGATCGACGATCAGCTTGAGCTCGTGCAGGCACTCGAAGTAGGCCATCTCCGGCGCGTAACCGGCCTCGACCAGGGTCTCGAAACCCGCCTTGACCAACTCGACGGCGCCGCCGCAGAGCACGGCCTGCTCACCGAACAGATCGGTCTCGCACTCGTCCTTGAAGGTGGTCTCGATGATGCCCGAGCGACCGCCGCCGATCGCGGAGGCGTAGGACAGGGCGACCTTCTTGGCGCTGCCGCTGGCGTCCTGGTAGATCGCGATCAGGTCGGGAATGCCGCCGCCCTTGGTGTACTCGTTGCGGACCGTGTGGCCCGGAGCCTTGGGCGCCACCATGATCACGTCGAGGTCGGCACGCGGCACGACCTGGTTGTAGTGAATCGCGAAGCCGTGCGCAAAGGCCAGCGTCGCACCCTTCTTGATGTTCGGCTCGATCTCGTTCTTGTACAGCTCGGACTGGAATTCGTCCGGCGTCAGGATCATGACCAGGTCGGCCCAGGCGCAGGCGTCTGCCACGCTCTTGACCTTCAGGCCGCCGGCCTCGACCTTCTTCGCGGTCGCGGAACCCGGGCGCAGGGCGACGACCACATCGACGCCGCTGTCCTTCAGGTTCAGCGCATGGGCATGGCCCTGCGAGCCGTAGCCGACGATCGCGACCTTCTTGGACTGGATGATGGAGAGGTCTGCGTCCTTGTCGTAGTAGACGTTGATGCTCACGGCTGATGACTCCGGTCTAAGCGTGGAAACAGCGCCGGGGACCGGCGCCCGAAAAAGAGGAATGAAACGTCAGGCAACGGCAGGAACAGCGATCACCTGACGGCCGCGCTGCATGGCCGCCACGCCGGACCGCACCAGTTCCAGCACGGTCGCCAGTCGGGAAACCTCACCGACAAATGCGTCGATCTCGATACCGGTGCCGGCCAACTGCAGCAGGCGGGTATTTTCAGACTCATCGAGAATCACGGCGCGATGCTGGCGGGCACACTCGATCAGCGGGCGGGCGTCGCCCTGGCCGACCTGCAGCTTGATCATCAGCAACTCGCACTCCAGGTGGTCGGTGCTGGACAGATCCAGAATCTCGACCACATCCACCACTTTCGTGGCCTGCTTGACGATCTGGTCGATGACCGCATCGGAACCGGAGGTCACCAGCGTCAGCCGCGAAACCAGCGGATCGTGTGTGGGCGCAACCGACAGCGAATCGATGTTGTAGCCACGCGCCGAGAACATGCCTGCCACGCGCGCCAGAGCCCCGGCTTCGTTCTGCAGCAAGATGGTGATGATGTGGCGCAAGGATCGGGGTTCCGCTGGGCCGCGAGCGCGGCGTTGAGTTCTGGACAGGGCGCGCACCTTAGCTTTGCTGCACTGCGAAATCAAGCTAAGATCGCGCCCCCGCAACGCTGCCGTAAAGCGCCCATGAATGCCGTTTTGAACCCTGCGTCCCACCCCCTCTCCGGCAAGACCCTGACGGGCGCCGAGATGGTCGTCCAGATCCTGGCCGACGAGGGTGTGGATGTCGTCTTCGGCTACTCCGGCGGCGCCATCCTGCCGACCTACGACGCGATCTTCCGCTTCAACAAGGACAACGGCGAGCGCATGCCACTGATTGTCCCGGCCAACGAACAGGCGGCTGGCTTCATGGCCGCCGGCTACTCGCGCGCCTCCGGCAAGGTCGGCGTGTGCATGGTGACCTCCGGACCGGGCGCCACCAACACCGTCACACCGGTGCGCGACTGCATGGCCGACTCGATCCCGATGGTGGTGATCTGCGGCCAGGTACCGACCGCCGCGGTCGGGACCGATGCCTTCCAGGAGGCGCCGATCAGTTCCATCATGGGCGCCGCGGCCAAGCATGTGTTCCTGGTTACGGACGCGCGGAAGCTGGAAGCGACCGTGCGCACGGCCTTCGAGATCGCGCGCACCGGCCGCCCGGGCCCGGTGGTGATCGACATTCCCAAGGACGTGCAGAACTGGTCCGGCGCCTTCAAGGGCGAAGGCGTTCTGCCGATCCCCGGCTACCGGGCACGCCTTAAAGCGGCCTACGACAATCTGGTCAGCGACGACGCCAACGCCCGCTTCTTCGACATGCTGCGCCAGGCCAAGCGCCCGCTGATCTACGCCGGTGGCGGCGTGATCCACGGCGAGGCGGCCCAGTCCCTGCGCGAGTTCGCCCGCAGTTTCGGCATCCCGGTCACAACGACGCTGATGGGCATCGGCGCCCAGGACACCACCGACCCGCTCTGCCTGCAGATGCTCGGCATGCACGGCACGGCCTACGCCAATTACGCCACCGACGATTGCGATTTCCTGATTGCGGTCGGCGCCCGTTTCGACGATCGCGTCGCCGGTGTCCCGGCCAAGTTCGCGCGCGGGGCCAAGTGGATCGCGCACCTGGATATCGACCCCAGCGAGATCAACAAGGTCAAGCGCGTGCACTGGCACCATGTCGGCGAGCTCAACCGCACGCTGAAGGCACTGCAGGGGTTTGCGCAGAAGCAGAACTTCAAGCCGGACTATCGCGAGTGGCACACGCACATCGCGCAGCTGAAGCAGACGCATGCGATGAACTACGAGCGTGGCGGCACGTACATCCAGCCGCACGCCGTCATCGAGGAAATCAACCAGTTGACGCAGGGCGAGGCCGTGGTCTCCACCGGCGTCGGCCAGCACCAGATGTGGGCCGCCCAGTATTTCGACTTCAAGCAGCCGCGGCTGTGGCTGACGTCGGGCTCGATGGGCACGATGGGCTTCGGCCTGCCCGCGGCCATCGGCGCCCAGTTCGCACAACCCAAGAAGATCGTCATCGATATCGACGGCGATGCCAGCATCCGCATGAACCTGGGTGAGCTGGAGACTGTCACCACCTACAACCTGCCCGTGAAGATCGTGGTGCTGAACAACTACGGCGACGGCATGGTCAAGCAGTGGCAGCGCCTGTTCTTCGACAGCCGCTACGCAGGCTCCGACAAGAGCCTTCACCAGAAGGACTTCATCAAGGCCGCCGAGGCCGACGGCTACAAGTTCGCGCGCCGCGTCGACAAGAAGGAAGACCTTGCGCGCGTAGTCCGGGAGTTCATCGACTTCAAGGGACCGGCCTTCCTCGAAGTCATCATCGATCCGATGGCCTCGGTCTATCCGATGGTCGGCCCGGGCATGTCGTATCAGCAGATGATCACGGGTGACTGGATTGCCTCGCGCAGCGCCGAGGCACCCGCCGGCGAAGACGTCAAGAACACGCAGATGTTCTGAAGCACCCCGGCGGCCGTCATGGCCACCGGGGCTGCTGCTGGCTACTGATTCGCGGGTGGGGCCACCGGCGAGCTTTTCGCCTGCACATCCGCCTTCAGGTCCAGTGCGCGCTTGATGATGTACTGATGCACGGCCTCCTGGTACTCCGGCGTCAGCAGGTCGTTCATGGCCGGCATGCCACGTGCCGCAAACGCTCCGGACAGGATCGGGCCGAAAATCTGATGCTTCTGGGGGGACAGGTAGCGCAGGTCCGGAATCGCGCCGCCGCCGACCGCATTGAGGCCGTGACAGACACCGCAGTACCCGTTGAACAGCGCGCGGCCCAGCGCCAGCGTCTGCGCATCGGCGGTGAGCGGCGGCGGCTCGGGCACCGGCATGGGCTCGTTGCGGGGCGGCGGCAACGTCGCGGAACCGCCGAGCTTGAACGTGAGCACGCGCGCTTCGGCCCGCAGCTTCACCCCCTGTGCCTCCGCGATCGCCCCGCCTGCAAGCCCGAATGCCCCGCCCCAGCCCGCCATGAAGGTCACGTACTGGTCGCCGCCCACGGTATAGGTCACGGGGCCGGCCATGACCCCGGTGTTGGCCGGTGACTCCCAGAGTTTCTCGCCGGTGTCGGCGGCGTAGGCCACCGCGCGGCCGTCGGCCGTGCCCTGGAACACCAGGCCGCCAGCGGTGGTCAGCGTGCCGCCATTCCAGATCGTCGCATACGGCTGCTTCCAGGCGGCCTTCTGGGCGACCGGATCCCAGGCCAGCAGAAAGCCCTTGTAGCCGTCCGCCACCGGCTGCATCGCGCGCGGGTCCTCCGGCACTTCCAGCGGCTGCGTGCCGACATTGAAGATGCCCCGGCGCACATACGTGGCGTTGTTGTCGGGGGCCAGCATGATCATCGTTTCCTGCATCGGGATGTAGACCAGCCCGGTCTGCGGATTGAACGACATCGGCTGCCAGTTATGCGCCCCGAACGGTGACGGGAACACCAGCGTCGGCTCACGCATCAGGGTCCAGTCTGCTGCCGGGTTCTCCACCGGGCGACCGGTCTTCAGGTCGACGTGCGAGGCCCAATTGGCCGGCGCGAATTTCTCCGCCGAGATCAGTTCGCCGGTCTTGCGATCGATCACATAAAAGAAGCCGTTCTTTGGTGCCTGCATCAAAACCTGACGCAGGGTGCCGTTGATGCGCAGATCGGCGAGCACGATGTGCTGGGTCGCCGTGAAATCCCAGGTGTCGCCGGGCGTGGTCTGGTAGTGCCAGACGTACTCGCCGGTCTGCGGACGCAGCGCGATGATCGACGACAGGAACAGGTTGTCCCCCTTGCCCTGGCTGCGCAGCTTGCGATTCCACATCGAGCCGTTGCCGGTGCCGATGTACAGGAGGTCGAGATCGGCGTCATAGGCCATCGAGTCCCAGACCGTACCGCCACCGCCATGCTGAACGTATGCTTCGCCGCTCCAGGTGGCGCGCGCCATCTCCATCGCCTTGTTCTCCGGCGGCAGCTTGGGATCGCCAGGCACCGTGAAGAAGCGCCACAGCAATGTGCCGCTGTCGGCGTCGTAGGCCGACACGTAACCGCGCACGCCCATCTCGGCGCCACCGTTGCCGATGATGACCTTGCCCTTGAGGATGCGCGGAGCCGCGGTGATCGTATAGCTGCGCGTACGGTCGACCACCGTGTCGGTGATCCAGACGGGCTTGCCGGTCTTGGCATCCAGGGCGATCAGGCGACCGTCGAAGCTGCCGACATACACCTTGTCCTTCCACACGGCCACACCGCGATTGACGACATCGCAGCATCCATCGCTGGCGCGTTCTCGCGGCACCTGCGGATCGTATTTCCACAGCAGCTTGCCGCTGCGCGCATCGAGCGCATAGACGATGCTGTAGGCGCCAGTCGTGTACATGCGGCCATCGACCACGATCGGCGTTGCCTCGACCCCACGATCGACGTCGAGACGGTAGCTCCAGGCCAGCCCGAGCTGCGCGACATTGTCCTGATCGATCCCGGTCAGCGGGCTGTACCGCTGCTCGTCGTAGGTACGACCATGCGACAGCCAGTTGCCCGGCTCGCGGTCGGCATGCCGGATGCGGGCCGTATCGATGCTGCCGGTGGCGGCCATGGCGCCGACGACGCCGAAGATCGCCGCCCCAAGACCCGCGAGACGGGCCAGTCGTGTACCGATCATTTGCTGTTCTCCTCGTTGGCGCATGACCGCTGCGCTTATGCCCCCGAGCATGCCGCAAACCGACCCCGATCGGCGAGCACCGCGACGGCTATCGCGATTTCCGCTCGCGGGCCCGTAGACTCCGGGAGATGAAATTCCGCCGCCTGCCGCCGCTGCACACGCTGGAAGCCTTCGAGGCCGCGGCGCGAGGGCTGTCGTTCAAGCGTGCCGGCACCGAACTGCACGTCACGCCCTCGGCAATCAGCCACCAGATCAAGGCGCTCGAAACCTTCCTCGGCTTCGACCTGTTCCGGCGCGGCAACCGCTCGCTGGAACTCACCGACGGCGGCAAGGCGTACCTGGCCGTCGTGCGCGACACGCTGGCACGCCTGCGCGACGGC
>JBEIOK010000150.1:0-6545 GCA_040377605.1 Nevskiaceae bacterium
CTGATCGCGCTGCTCTGGCTGCTCGGCCCGATCCTGATGCCCTTCGTCATCGGCGCGGCGCTCGCCTATATCGGCGATCCACTGGTCGACTGGATGGAGCGCAGGCGCCTGTCGCGCACCCTGTCGGTGGCCATCGTCTTCGTCGTGCTCACCCTGATCGGCCTGCTCGCCTTGCTGCTGCTCGCGCCGCTGCTCTATCACCAGGCCATCGCATTGCTGAAGAACATCCCGGACTGGCTCGCCTGGGTACAGAACACCGCACTTCCCCGGCTGGGCATCTCGCTGCCGGCAGGGGTGCATCTCGATCCGGAGGGCCTGAAGCAGATCGTCACCGAGCACTGGTCGAAGGCTGGCAGCATCCTGCAGACGGTGTGGGGGCATGTTTCGCAATCCTCGGTGGCGATGATCACGGCGGTTGCCAACCTGCTGCTGATCCCGGTCGTGACGTTTTACTTGCTGCGTGACTGGGACCGCCTGGTGGACTGGGTGCGCGGCATGATTCCGCCGCGCCACCTGCCGAGGGTGACGCAGATGGCGCACGAAACCGACGATGTGCTCGGCGGATTCCTGCGGGGTCAGTTGCTGCTGATGCTGGCACAGGCGATCTACTACACCGTGGGTCTGTGGATCGCCGGCCTCGATCTCGCCCTGCTGATCGGCATGCTGATCGGACTGATCAGCTTCGTACCGTATCTCGGGGCCATCGTCGGACTGCTCAGCGCCGCCATCGCGATGCTGGTCCAGACTCAGGATCCGACATCCCTGTTGTGGATCGGAGCCGTCTTTGCAATCGGCCAGTTCCTGGAGAGCAACATCCTGTCGCCCTGGCTGGTGGGTGACCGCATCGGCCTGCATCCGGTGGCAGTGATCTTTGCCGTGATGGCCGGCGGCCAGCTGTTCGGCTTTGTCGGTGTGCTGGTCGGTCTACCGGTGGCGGCGGTCATCGCGGTGCTGCTGCGACACGCCAAACAGGAGTGGCTCAAGAGCCCGATGTTCAACGCAGGCGCACCGGTGCCGGCGAGTGACGCGCCCCCCCTGCCGCTGCAGGACCTCCCCCGCGGCGACGGCGACGCCCTGCCGTGATCGGCGCCCAATTGCCGCTCGCCGTGCAGTTGCGCGATACGGCGAGCTTCGAAACCTATTTCGCCGGCCCCAATGTCGACGTGGTCGAAGCCCTGCGCGAGGCCCGCGGTTCGATGCTTGTTTTCGGCGCCGAGGGCAGCGGTCGCACCCACTTGCTGCAGGCCTGCTGTCGCGCGCATGGCGGGCAGTATCTGCCGCTCTCCGCCGTCGCGGACTACGGCACCGACGCGCTGGACGGGCTCGCGGAGCCGCCGCTGCTCAGTCTGGACGACGTCGAAAGGGTGGCGTCGGACCGTGACTGGGCGCTGGCGTTACTGAGACTGCTGGATGCACGGCGCGCCATGCAACGCGTCACGATTCTGGCGACCGATGCGCCACCCGATCGCCTGGCGATCGCCCTGCCCGATCTGCGCACCCGCCTGAGCGCGCTGACGGTGCTGGGGCTGCGCCCGCTGGACGACGCACAGCGGGCACAGCTGCTGCGTACCCGTGCCAGTGCACGCGGGCTGGAGCTGCCGGATGAGGTCTCGCGCTGGTTGCTGACCACACAGGCCCGTGGTGCGGCGCCGCTGCTGGACGCGCTGGATCGCCTCGACCGCGCCTCGCTCAGCGCCAAGCGGCGCCTGACGCTGCCGTTTGCGCAGTCGGTCCTTGCAAGCTAGCGACTAAGTGCCGCGGGCCAGCCGTTCGCGTCCGCGCAGGCGCACGAACAGCACCAGCCCGACGAAATCCAGGGCCGCCAGCGCCGCGACCGCGAACGCGAAAATCTGCTGCGCCGGATGAGCCCAGCCCTCGGCGAGCCACAGCGCGCAGTAGAACGCGACCAGCATGCTCGCCCAGCTGTGCGTGTATTCGCGACCGCGCAACAGGCCGGGCAACGGCACCAGCAGCAACAGTGCCCCGAACAGCATCAGCAAGGAGCCGCCGCGATTCAGCAGCACGATGATCAGCGCCAGGTGCGCGGCCAGCGCCAGTGCGCGTGCGTAATCGCTGAGCGGCCTCATGCACGCAGCCTCACGGCCAGCGCAGCCACCCGACGTCCCAGCGCCTCGCACAGCGAAGCCTCATCGCGCGTCAGGGGTTCGGGGCTGTGGCCGACGCCTGCGACATGGGTCGGGCCGTAGGGCGAGCCACCGCTGCGAGTCGCCGACAGGGCCGGCTCCGTATACGGCACGCCAACCAGCAGCATGCCGTGGTGCAGCAGCGGCAGCATCATGCTGAGCAAGGTGGTTTCCTGGCCGCCATGCATGGTGCCAGTCGACGTGAACACCGCTGCCGGCTTGCCGACCAGCCCACCAGACAGCCACAGCCCGGAGGTGCTGTCCAGAAAGTACTTCAACGGGGCGGCCATATTGCCGAAACGGGTCGGGCTGCCCAGGATCAGACCGCCGCATTCCGTCAGGTCCTGCGCGCTGGCGTACGGCGGACCATCGTCTGGAATCTCCGGCCCGCGCGTCTCGAAGTCCGCCGTAACCGGCGGCACCGTGCGCAGTCGCGCCTGGGCACCGGCTACCGACTCCACGCCGCGCGCGATCAGCCGCGCCATCTGCGCCACCGACCCATGACGCGAGTAGTACAGTACGAGGACATCAACAGGGGGGGGCATCGGCTCGGTCGCTGCGGAAAGGTGAGCGCTATTCTAGCGAGGCTGACGACCGATCCTTCCGCTTTTGTCACCCTGAGCCGGCTCATGACCGATACCACTGCCCTTATCGAACGCTTCTACCGCGCGTTTCAGATCCGCGACGCCGCCACGATGGCGGCTTGCTATCACGACCATGCGCGCTTCTCGGACCCCGTCTTCACCGACCTTGACGCCGCCGGCGCGCGCGCCATGTGGGCCATGCTGTGCGCCCGCGGCAAGGATCTGCGTGTGGAGTTCCGCGACGTCTATGCCAACCAGAACACCGGCTCGGCACATTGGGAAGCCTGGTACACCTTCTCGGCATCCGGCAGGAAGGTGCACAACGTCATCGACGCCAAGTTCGAGTTCCGCGATGGCCTGATCCTGCGCCACACCGACACCTTCGACTTCCACCGCTGGGCCGGCCAGGCCCTGGGCCTCACCGGCAAGCTGCTCGGCGGTACCGCGTTTCTGCAGAACAAGGTGCGGACGCAGGGGGCGAAGGGGCTGGCGGAGTGGCACGCGAGAATCACGGCCTGAACCTGGCGGGCGAATGCGCGATCAGGTGCAGCGCGGATCGAGAACGTAGCTGGTCTGATCAAACTGCTGCCACGCTCCGGTTGCGGCCCCATCGATGATCAGCACAGAAACGATCCCGAAGTCGATCAGGATGCCGAGCAAGGTGATCGCATCAAATGACTTGGAGGCCGGTAACGAAGTATCGGTACAACCGGCCTTGCGAGCCGTGATCATGTAGCTCTTGTTCTTGTGAAACGTGGTGACCCCACTGTCTTTGCCGACATAAGCCTCGTTCACGAACAGCTCGGTGCCCGGTACATTGCTGCGGATCGCGACCTGCTGGGTCGATCCGTGAAACATTGCGGCACATCCGGTCAGCAGCCCCGACACCGCGCCGCCTACCAGCAGTCTGGAGAGTTTCCTCATAGTTTCCCTTTTCCTTTTGTCCACGATGGTGCGTATCGCATTCGGCATGATTAGAAGAGACGAATCTGCAGCGCCAGGGGGCTGAACTCATGCTCGATACCGGATTGATCCAGCGCCCGCGAAAGCGCATGCAGATCCTGCTCTCGATAGCTCGCCGCGCCCGCCCTGGCCCGGCGGGTGTAAGGTCGACAGAATCGACGTGGCACCACGACATGTGCGAGCTCGCTATAAAAGAAGGCGGTCCGCCAGACCTGACCGCCGCCAACCCGAAACTGATCGAGTTCCAGCGGATCGGGCAGTCCTGCGCCCCAGTAGCCCGCGTCGTCTAGCAGCCGCTGATAGGTCGTCCATGACACCCAGCTTTCGCTGTACTCGCGGTCAGTACTGCCGCTGCCTAATGTCTCGATACAGCACATGAAGAAGCACCGCCATTGCGCGTCCGCCATCGGGCTAGTGGTCTGGCTGACAGCATCCGGCAGATCCGGCCGGTTCATGCACTCAACGGTCGAGCCCACGCGGTGCACTTGGGCCGCGCGACGACCCGCCTTCATCGGGCAGCCACAAAGCGGCTCATTGCCCGACCTTCCTTGATGCCCCGGTGGAGCCGCCCTGCACGCCCAGCGTGCCGCCCGTACCCAATCCGCCCTCGACCTCCTGTGCTTTGTAATTTTTGAGCGCGACGACCATGCTGTTATAAGCGTCGATGAACGCGGCGACTGTCGCCTTGCCTTCCGGTGTCGTCGAGTACCCACTCAGCACGCCGGCCTTTCCCCCGCCAAATGCCGACATCGCGGCACCATAGTTCGTGGCGGTGGCGCTGCCCTGCGCGGCGGAGATCTGGATGGCCGCCCGAATGTCGAACAGGCTCATCGTGACCACTGAAGCCTTGCTCTGCAGCCCGCCAGCGAGCGCCCCGAGCTTGCCGCCAAGCACACCGCCAAGCGTGCCGGCGACCCCACCGGTCGATGCGTTGTCGATGACAATGCTTGGCTCCAGGTAATAGTCTGCGGCCACGCGCTGTCCTTTCTGCTGATTGGACCCGGCGCGGTACTCGCCGGAGTTGCGCTGCGCATCGGTGATGCGCGACAGGCTGCTGTCCATGCGCAGATTGCCGACCGATGTGATGACGAAGCAGTTGGACTGCTGGACGGCCAGGCGTAGAAGCGGCTCGATCGTCGTGATCTGAGTCGCCGCGCCGAATGCCCGATACCACTCGGCATTGCGGCCATCGTCGATGGCGAGCGTGCCCAGCGTGCGCTCACACCGCTGCAGGGAGGAATCGGCATCGACACTGGTGCCGCCAGCGGCGGAGCCCGAGAGTGCCGTCAACGGGTTGCCGCTGAGCATTGAGCCGCCGCCGGCACATCCCGCCAGCAACAGCAGCGCAGCACTGGATACCGCGAGTGCATTTTTCATCTGGGGGCCTTCCATGACCGCTTCACTCCTTGGTCTGATTGACGTCACAAGTACGATTCACCCTGGTTTGATGGGTCGTTTCCACACAAAAAGGGGCTCTGCTGCGGTGAAGCCCCGAGCCAGGGATGCTGCTCAGTAGTAGTGCCAGTACCCCGCTTGCCAATAGGATCGGTAGCGGTAGTCGTGGGACCAGTAGCGATAGAAGATGGGCCGCCAGTGACTGCGCCAGCGATGCCAGGCCTGCTCGGAGCGCTTGGCGGTCGTGGCCTCGGTCAGTAGCGTCTCGGCCTCCGCATCTCCGCGACCGGCGGTGATCGTCAGCCACTTCTCCGCCTCTCGTGGGTCTGCGCCCATTTCTTCCAGACCCGTGAGATAGAGGCGGCCAAGCGCCTTCTGCGCGTCGAGATCGCCCCGTGTTGCAGCCTCACGCATCCAGAGCAGCGACTGATGGCTGTCCTGACGGACCCCATCGCCGCGAAAGAACCGCAACCCCAGGTCGTAGGCCGCCCGTGGGTCCTTCATCGCCGCCTGCCTGAGAGCCGCCAGCCGACGCTCTGCCTCTTGTTCCGCCGCATCCGGCGATGGCGGCGGCTCGGCATGATCAGCGCTGCGCTGCACGCAGCCCTGCGCGTTGCAGATCACGACAGGCTTCTTCCGGTCGCCCTGCGCACAGCCCGCGACCATCGCCGCAATCAGCCCGGCCAGCAGATATGTGAACTGCTTGGATCTCACCCGCCCCTCTCCGTTGTCGAAGCCCCTTGACGGCCGGGGCTTCCGGGCCCTCGGCCCTCCCCATCCCGGCACGTCCATTGGACGTTTCAACCGGTTCAACCACCTGCTGAAGTTTCTACTTAAGAAACTTATGATGTCAACGTAACGGAAACGACAACCCGCATCGAGAGCCCCAGACTTTTCCGCATGAAAACGTTTGGCAGCCGACTGCGCGGATTGCGCGAGACCCGCGACTGGTCCCAGGAAAAGCTGGGATTCGAGCTCGGCGTGACCAAGGCGACGATCAGCAAATGGGAGAGCGGCCACGTCCGGCCAGGGCTCGATACCTTGTTGAAGATCAAGGCGCTATTCGCCGATCAGGCGATCAGCCTCGACTTTCTGGGCGGGGAGCACGGCAGCCGTCGACCGGGTGAGACGGCAACGGCTTATCGGCTCGCCGAACCCACCCCGCATTACGAGAACGATCCACGGCTCGCACGCTCGCAGATCGAGCTGCAGCTGCTGATGCAGTTTCGGGCTTTGTCAGGAAAACGTCAGAAGGCGCTGCTCAAGCTGCTCGCCGAGGAGCCCTGAGCAGACGGTTTTCAGCGGATTTCAGGTCCGATACCAGCGCCGATTCAGCGCGTTGATCACCTTGACCGCATAGTCGACGCGACCATAGCTGCCGTTGTAGCGCGCCAGCGCGTTGATCAGGTTGCCCTTCTCTTTGTCGAGATAGAACTTCAGGATCGTGCAGCCCATGCGC
>JBEIOK010000019.1:0-30427 GCA_040377605.1 Nevskiaceae bacterium
CACGGCCGGCGACAGTGCCCCGGCGCGCGGCAGGATGGCCGGCGTCATGAACGGATCGTCGACGGCATTGACGATCCGGGTCGGCACGCGAATGGCGCCGAGGAACTGCGTGGTGCTGCAGCGCGCGTAGTAGTCACGCGCGTCCCGGTACCCCGACAGCGGGGCCATGTACGCGTCGTCGAACTCGAAGAAATTGCGCGCCCGCAGCGTCGCGGCAATATCGACGCGCGCAGGCACCGCGAGAGGGCCGTGCCGGCGCCGCACCATGTCCTTGAGGCCGTCCAGCAGCTTCTTCTGGTAGACGCGTGCAAAGCCGGTGCGCAAACGCTGCGCACAAAGCTCCAGCTCGAAGGGCGCGCAAGCCGCGATGGCGGCCTGCAGGGGCGCCGCCTCACGTTCCTCGGCCAGTGCCCTCAAGAGCACGTTGGCCCCCAGCGACCAGCCTACGGTCGCCACCCGGGCCTGCGGATGGCGCTGACGCAGCAACTGCCAGAGATGACGCAGATCCTCGGTGTGTCCGTGGTTGTAGAGCTTGGGCGTCCGGTTGGGTTCTTCGCCGCCCCCCCGCAGCTGCAAGGCGACACAGCGCCAGCCGCGCGACGCGAGCAGGCGCGCTGTCCCGCGCAGATACTTCGACTCGAAGCCGCCGGTCAGTCCATGGATCAGCACCGCGACGCGCAGCGCCTGCGGATCGCCGTGCCAGCCGAGATCGACAAAGTCGCCATCCGGCGTTTCGATGCGCTCGCGCTGCCAGTCCAGCGCCGGCAGCGGACGCAGCAACGCTGGCGCGATGGTCTGCACATGGGCGCCCCGCATCCAGGGATGCGGACGAAAGGCGCTGTCGATGATGCATCCGGACATGGGTTCAGGACGGGCGACCGAAGCTGATCGCGCGCTCGACGCAAGCCACCCGCAATTCGTAGTGCTCGTACCAGCGCGCACGGCCCTGCTGCTGCACGACTGCGTGTTCGGCATGCGTCCGCCAGGCCTGGATCGCCTCCGCACTGGACCAGTACGACACGGTGATCCCGAAACCGTCAGCCTCCGCGGCATGCTCCACCCCCAGGTACCCGGGCTGCAGCATCGCCAGTTGCACCATGCGCGCGGCGGCGTCGGCATACGCCGGATCGGGGGCTGTCTTGCGCGAACTGAAGATGACGGCGTAGTACGGTGGCTCCGGCGTGCGGGCAAAGGCAGCGTCAGTCATTGCGTCATCCCTGAAAGGTGGCGGCCGAATCTTCACCGGAATCAGGGCCGGCGGACCAGCAAGGCGCCGAAGAATCCGTCGGTCGCATGTCGATGCGGCAGCATCCTCAGGCGCCGTCCCGGCAGGTCGATCCCCTGTGCCGCCAGTGCGCGGCCGGCATCGGCCTCCTCGAACGCTGGATGCGACTGCAGGAAATCGTCGACGATGGCGTCGTTCTCCGACGCCAGCAGACTACAGGTCCCATAGACCAGCCGCCCCCCGGGTCGCAGTCCCTGCGCCGCCTTCGCCAAGATCTCGCGCTGCACCGCCGTGATGGCCGCGACATCCGGCAGGCGCAGGCGTGCATCAGGCTGCCGCCGCCAGGTGCCGGTGCCGGAGCACGGCGCATCGACCAGGATGCCGTCGAAACCGCCGGTCCAGTCGGACGGCAGGCCCTCACGCGCCAATCCCTGCCGTTGCACACATCGGACGCCGGCGCGTTGCAGGCGCGGCGTCAGGCGCGCCAGACGGGCGCTATCGATATCCAATGCCCAGAGTTCGCCTCGATCCTGCATCGTCGCGGCCATCGCCAGCGTCTTACCGCCAGCGCCTGCGCAGTAATCGGCAATGCGCTCCCCCGGCGACGCCGCGAGCAGTCGCGACAGCACCTGGCTACCCTCGTCCTGCGGCTCGATCCAGCCTTCGCGGAACGCCGCGACGGACTGCAGCGCAACGCGCCGCGTCAGGCGCAGTCCGGTCGGCGACCACGGCGTGTCGACCGCCTCGATGCCGGACTGTGCCAGCGCCGCCGCCGCCGTCGCACGATCGGTCTTGAGGGTGTTGACACGCAGGTCGACCGGGGCCGGCAACCGCAGCGCCTGCGCAAGCGCAGCGGTTTCGGTCTCGCCGTACTGCACATGCCACTGCGCGTGGATCGCGTCCGGCAGGTTGTCGCGCTGGGCGGCGCTCAGCTGTGTCTCCTCGAAGCGTTCGAGCGCCTGCGCACAGGGCTCGGCGCCCTCGAAGCCCAGGCGCAGCAAGGTCTCGACATCGGCCAGTCCCGTCCGCAACGCCTGCAACGCGCACAGCGAGCTGGCGTCATCGGCCACAGGGCCGGCCATCGCTTGCAGTCTCCGCAGATCGCGCAGCACCTCGAACACCAGCGCACCAACCAGTGCGCGATCCCGCGAGCCCATCTCGCGGTGGGTGCGGAAGGCCTCTTGCAGACAGGCATCGGCCACAGCGCCACGATGCAGCACCGCATCGAGCGTTGCCGTCGCGAGCTGCCATTGCGGATGTCGCAGACGATGCCGCGGCACTCCCTCGGGAACCCCGCTCATGGCGCCCGGCACGCTGAGCAGGAAACGACCGTTCGTCGGGTCATTGACACAACCTGTTGTGTTTGATCAAGCCTGGTGACACCATGGGTCGTGGTCGCTGAATCATGAACACAGGGTTCATGAACACCGACCGGTTTGCGTTTTCAGGAGGTCATCATGGCTGCGAAGAAAGCTGCTAAGAAAACCGCTAAGAAAGCTGCGAAGAAGAAGTAAGTCTAGCTGCACCATCTTTTGAGCGCGGCAGCACCGAAAGGGCTGCCGCGTTTTTCGTTGGTCGATCGTCCGACCTGCGCGACCGGCAGTCGCGATGCTAGATTCCGGCTGGAACGAAAAGAGGAGTCGGCATGAGCGGTAAATCCGCACTGGTCGTGGACGATTCGAAGTCCGCGCGTTTCGCCTTGCGAAAGTATCTCGAGCACCACGCCTACAAGGTCGATACGGCAGAAAGTGCCGAGGCCGCATACGGTCTGTTGCGGGAGCTCAGCCCCGATCTGATTTTTCTCGACCACATCATGCCGGGCGAGGATGGCTTCGAGGCGCTGGCACATCTGAAGGCCGACCCGCATACCGGATCGATCCCCGTGGTGATCTGCTCGGGGAACGAGGGCGAAGACTTCATCGCCGATGCCCGCAAGCGCGGCGCGGCAGCCGTGCTGGCCAAACCCCCGACGCCGGAACATCTGTCGCTGGTGCTCGACACGGTGAGCCGCGAGCGCGAGCGCGCGGCCGAACAGGCGGCGGCAGCGGCCGCCGCCGCCGCCGAAGTCGCCGAGCGTGAAGCCGAAGCGGCCGCGCGTCTGGCTGCCGAGGCGCAGGCCGCCGCGACCGCCGTAGTCGAGCGCGCGTCGGTGACGCCCGAGGCGCCGGTTACCGAGGCTTCATCGCCCACGAGCCCCGCGCTGGCCGACGCGGTCGTGGCCGAGTTGCGCGCGGAACTGGTCGAACTGCGCGCCGGCCTGGCGTCGCTGTCGACACTGACCGCCGAGCCCCCCGCGGCACTGGCCGACCTGCAGACGCGTCTGCAGCAGATGGAACAGCAGGTACTGCCGCGACTGGAACAGCAGGAACTGGCGCTCGCCGCGCTTCGACAGCAGGTGGAGCAGGGACTGGCGGAAGCCGCCCGGCAGGCCGCCGATCGCATCGCCGACGCGCTGCTCCAGGCCCTCGGCCGCGCCCGCTGACGCGACGCTCGCGTCTCAGGGCGCGCGCAGCACTGCAAGCCCGAGGCAGATCCAACCGGCCAGGAACAGTAGGCCGCCGAGTGGCGTGATCGCGCCGAGCACGCGCACGCCGCTGAGACTCAGCGCGTACAGACTGCCGGAGAAGACCAGCACGCCCAGCGCAAAGCAGAGGCCGGCGGCGTGATAGGCGCCTGACGACGCCGCGCCGCGCGCCAGCAGGCCGACCAGCAGCAGCGCCAGCGCGTGATAGAACTGGTATTCGACACCGGTCTTCCACACCGCAAGCAGATCCGGCCCCAGCCGCGCCTTGAGTCCATGCGCGCCGAAGGCACCGAGTGCCACGCCGAGAAAGCCGTAGACGGCGCCCACGACCAACCACAGCTTCGCGCTCATCGGCTCTCCACCACGCGGAACTTGATGCCCCTCGCCTGCAAGCGATCGATCAGCGCATTCCCCATGGCCTGCGCTGGAGTAACCACGCCGGCAACGCGCGGCAGCTTGTCCCGCGCCAGGCACAGCGCGCTTTCCGCCAGCATCTTCGAGGTTTCGCCGTAGCCTGGATCGCCCCCGGACACCTCGCAGCGCACGTGTCGTCCGCCGCCCTCGCCGATGAATGTCACCTTGAACCAGCCTTTGGCACGCGCGGCCTCGCCGGGCCCCTGTCCGGGATCCTTGAGCTTGAGCAGGCGCTTGCGCGTGACCTCGAGCTGACTGCCGACAAACACCGCCCCGACGCCACCCATCAGGGCCGCAACGCCCGAGAGCTTCTTGACCTGCAGGAAATGGCCATAGCGAAAATCAGGGCCGTACCGATCCATGGCCGCAGCGGAACGACGCACGATCTGCGGATCGATGGTCGGCATCGGCACGGCCCAGGTGCCCAGCGCCTCCATCTTGCGCACGCCATGGCGGATCGACCCGATACGGCGATCGACCGGCCAGCCCTCCTTCTGCCGGCGCGCGTGCGCCACCCGCCCGTATTCGCGCAGGCGCGAGAACGCATTGATCGCGGAGTGCAAGGTGCCGCCGGAAAACTCGCCGCCAGCACGCACAAAACCCTCGACGCGCAACGGCACCTCTTCTGGCAGCTGCTGCACCGTGAACCAGCAGCCGAGGTCGTGCGGGATGCTGTCAAACCCGCAGCAATTGACGATGCGCGCGCCGCTGGCGCGCGCCGTCTCGTGATGGCGCAGCCACATCTGATCGACAAACTCGGGCTCGCCAGTGAGATCGACGTAATCCGTTCCGGCGGCCGCGCAAGCGGCCACCAACGGCTCGCCGTAGCGCAAGTAGGGTCCGACCGTGGTGATGACGACGCGCGCGGATTCGGCGATCACACGCAACGAGTCGGCATTGCCGACATCAGCGGACAGCAGGGGGAGTTCGGCGCAGGCTGCATTGACGTCGCCAAGCCGGGCACGCACGACCTTGAGCTTCTCGGCATTCCGCCCGGCCAGCGCCCATTTCAGATCCGGGCTGGCGTGGCGTGCCAGATATTCGGCCGTCAACTGCCCGGTAAATCCGGTGGCGCCGAACAGCACGATATCGAACTTGCGGGTCTTGGCCATGGCGTCGGGAATCTGTCAGCAGAGCGGCGCCGATGATACGCCCGTACCGGGCGGCCCGGGGCGCCTCAGGGCTGCAGCGCCTCGAACCGCGCCCGCAGGCTTTCAACCCGGTCGCGGTTGGCATTGAAGTCGTAGTATCCGATGCGGCTGGAGGAGCGCACGTGCACGACGCGCTCGTGCGCCGGAAAGTCGAGCTCCAGATCATCCACGTATCGCATCACCGTTGAGGTGAAGGTGGCATGCAGGTAGTCCTCGCGCTGCTCGACCACCTCGGCGCCCGGCATCTCGGCGATCAGCCGCTGCAGTGCGGCGCGTGCGGCGTCACGGCTGCCGGTGTAGGTGATCGGACGCACCGCGTAGCCGGTTTCACCGGCGCGCGACGAAACGCAGCGCTTGGCTGCACAGGGCGCGAACTGGCCATCCGGTGAGCGCAATTCCGGCGCGCCCGCGCCACAGGCCGACAGGCCAAGGGCGATCCCCGCACTAACGATCAAAACCGCGCTCGCCCGTCCGTACATCGCTGACCACTCCGTTATCCAGAATCACAATGCGCATCAGCTTGGACGAACCGAAGTTGTAGGTCCACTCCTCGCGAAACACCGGCTCGAGCGCTCCGTAAACACCCGCATCGCCGTCATGCAGGCCACCGTATACCCGTGGCGGCCGTCGCAGCAGCGGGTGCGACACCGTGCGGGTCAGCGGCTCGCCGCAGCGGCTCAGCAATCGGTACTTGGACATGCCAGCCCCGATTGCCGTGGCCGGGCTGCAGTCGCGCGCCGATTCGACGGCAAATCCATATCCTTCCGAATCGATGCGCTCGATGCGCCCCTGGCGCAGCCGTACGACCCGCAGCAATTTCTGCGACCCGAAGTTGTAGGTCCACTGCTCGACCGCCGCCAGCGCGCCGAGGGCGTATCCGCCCGGGGCCTGCCAGGTCTCGCGCAGTGCGGGCTCGCCGCAGACACCGATCAGCTTGGCCGCACTGTCGCCCTCGGCCACCAACCGCGAACCGCAACGCATCGATTCCCCTGCAACAGCCGCGTCGGCCAGGCACAGCAGCAGCAAGCCGCAACCGATGCGGGCGGCGGCCCGTATGCTCATGCTAGTTTCCATGCTGAACTCCTGCCCTCGGAACGCGGTCCTTTGACCGCCTCCGCTCGCCAACGATCCATGATCCGACCCCTGCTTGTATGTCTGCTGCTCGGCCTCGTGCCGTCGCTCGCCGTCGCCGCACCGGTGCGGGCCGATCATGTGGAGGCCGACCTGATCAGCGAGCGTACCGCCTTTGTGCGGGGCACCGACAATCGCGTCGCGCTGCGACTGCGCCCCGATCCCGAATGGCATGTGTACTGGCGCAACCCCGGCGATTCCGGCATTCCCACCTCGCTGGCCTGGACGCTGCCGGCCGGCGTGACCGTCGGCGAGATCCAGTGGCCCTACCCGCATACCCATCGCCTGGGCGATCTCAGCAACTACGGCTACGGTGAACAGACCCTGCATCTGGTGCCCGTCACCCTCGCCGACGACGCCGCGGACACCGTGACCTTGCGCGCCACCGCGCGCTGGCTGGTCTGCAAGGATGTTTGCATCCCCGGCGAGGCCCGGCTCGAACTGACCCGGCCAGTGCGTGCACAGGCCGAATCCGACCCCGACTGGGCCGCAGATTTCGCGGCGGCGCAGGCCCTGCTGCCACGCCCGGCGCACGACTGGTCCGCGCAATTCCAGGTCGAGGGCGACAGCGTATCGCTGGCCGTGCAGGCCCCGCAGTTGGCCGATGCCGGACAGATCGAGTTTTTTCCGTATGCCAATGATCTGGTCAATCACGCCGCTGCGCAGCGCCAGGTCCGCGAGGCCCAGGGCCTGCGTCTATCGCAGCGACTCAGCGCCTACTTTGTCGAGGCCCCGGCGACTGTCGACGGCGTGCTTGTCGTTTCTCGCGGCAACGTCCACGAAGCCTGGGAGATTCGCGCACAGCCCGGCCAGGTCAGTGCGGTCGCGGCCGCGATGTCACCGCCGCCGACACCGACGGCGGATTCGTCTGCTGCCGCCGACGCCGAGGGGCCGGGCCTGTTGCTGGTACTGGCCTTCGCCCTGCTCGGCGGCTTGATTCTCAACCTGATGCCCTGCGTCTTCCCGGTGCTGTCGCTGAAGGCACTGGCCATCGCCCAGAGCGGACGCGATCACCCCGGTGCGCGGCAGCGGCAGGCGCTGGCTTATAGCGCGGGGGTGATCCTGTCCTGCGTGGCCATCGCTGGAGCGATGCTGGCCCTGCGCGGTGCGGGGTCGGCCGTCGGCTGGGGCTTCCAGCTGCAATCGCCGGTCTTCATCGCCTTGCTGGTGTATCTGCTGTTTGCGCTGGGGCTTTCGTTGTCCGGTGCGGCGCAGTTCGGCATGGGGCTGATGAATCTCGGCGGCCGGCTGGCACAGCAACCCGGTCTCGCAGGCGCCTTCTTCACCGGCGTATTGGCGGTCGTGGTCGCCACACCCTGCACGGCCCCGTTCATGGGCACGGCGCTGGGTTATGCGATGACACAATCGGCCCCCACCGCCTTGTCGGTCTTCGCGGTGCTGGGCCTGGGTCTGGCACTGCCGTTCCTGTTGATCGGGTTCGTGCCGCAGTTCGCACGACTGTTGCCACGGCCGGGCGCGTGGATGGAGCGCTTCAAGCAATTCATGGCCTTTCCGCTCTACGCGACGGTGGTCTGGCTGTTGTGGGTGCTGGTGCGTCAAACCGATCCGCAGTTGCTGGCTCGCGTGATGCTGGGCCTGGTGCTGATCGCCTTCGCGCTCTGGCTATGGCCGCTGCGCGGGCCGCTGGCCGCCACGCTGAAGCTGGCGGCGCTGGCGGCGGCGCTGGGGCTGGCCGTTACCGGTTCGCCGGCGCCCGCCGCGTCATCGCCCTCCCCGGCCGCGCTGCCGCTGGGGGCTGAGGCCTGGTCTCCCCAGCGCGTGGCCGAGCTGCGCGCGCAGGGTCGCACCGTGTTTGTCGACTT
The DNA here is from genome assembly GCA_040377605.1 of Nevskiaceae bacterium. Classification (GTDB taxonomy): domain Bacteria; phylum Pseudomonadota; class Gammaproteobacteria; order Nevskiales; family Nevskiaceae; genus Solimonas. Next base: position 8,269 of record JBEIOK010000019.1, read on the forward strand.
CACGGCCGACTGGTGCCTGACCTGCAAGGTCAATGAACGGGTGGCCCTGAAGTCCTCCCGCGTCGAGGCGGCCTTCCGCCAACAGGACGTGGCGCTGCTGGTCGCGGACTGGACGCGCGCCGATCCTGCCATCACCGCCGAGCTCGCACGCTTCGGGCGCAATGGGGTGCCGCTGTACCTGGTCTATCGCAAGGGCGGCGAGCCGGTCGTGCTGCCGCAGTTGCTCAGTCCCGATCTGGTGATCGGATCGATTCAGTAAATGGAGGTTGGTGTCCCATGCGTATCGCACCCCTGCTCGCCTGCTCCCTGATCCTCGCCGCCGGCATGGCGGCGGCCGCCCCGAAGGTGGGCCAGCCGGCTCCCGCGTTCAGCGCGGTCAACAGTCTTGGCAAGACCGTGAAGCTGTCGGATTACGCCGGCAAGTTCGTCGTGCTGGAGTGGACCAACGACGGCTGCCCGTTCGTCAAGAAGCATTACCACGGCAACATGCAGGGACTGCAGAAGGACGCCACCGCCAAGGGCGCGGTGTGGCTGTCGGTGATCTCGTCGGCCCCCGGCCAGCAGGGCCATGTCGATGGCGCAGGCGCCGAGCGCTTGACCCGTGAGCGCGGGGCAGCGCCCAGCGCGGTGCTACTGGACGCCTCCGGGACGGTCGGCCGGCTGTACGAGGCCAAGACCACGCCGCACATGTTCATCATCGACCCCAAGGGCACGCTGGTCTACGCAGGCGGCATCGACAGCATCCCGAGCGCGGACCCGGCTGACATCGCTCAGGCAAAACCCTACGTCAAAACTGCCCTGGCCCAGGCCATGGCGGGACAACCGGTTGCGGAAGCGGTCACCAAGCCCTACGGTTGCTCCGTAAAATACTGATCCATGTCCGCAGCGCCGACACCCGGCGCTGCGGTGATCGCAGCATCGGATGCGGCAGGAGCTCCGCATCATCATGTAGACGCAACGGGAGAACCGGCGCGCAGGACGCCGCCGCGACACCCGCATCGGTCATCTTTTCGGGGAGTCACGCGTTATGTCCGGTATCCATCGCGTTCGACGCCTGCTGAGCCTTGTGCTCGGCCTTGGCCTCGGACTCACTGCGCTGTCGGCGCAGGCTCTGTCTTTTCTGCCCTGGGAGAACGTGCGCCCGTTCTACATCGGCTTCGAGCATGACGGCGTGACGCGCACCGTCGGCATCCTGGCCCCGAAATCGCCGGGGCGAAACGCGCCGGCCGTCATGGTCCTGCACTTCAACCTCGGGACTGCTGCATCGATGGCCAATCTCACCGAAGTCGGCGAGCTGGCCCGCGACGCCGGTGCCTGGGTGATCCTCCCGCAGGCCACCGACCTGACCTGGTCGCATGCGCCGAACGAGATCAACGGCACCGACGATGCCGCCTATCTGGCGGCGCTGATCGACCATGTGGTCCAGGCGTATCGGATCGATCCGCGTCGCGTCTACATGACCGGCTACTCGCAGGGCGGCAACATGACCGTGCGCATGGCCTGTGAATATCCGGAGAAGATCGCAGCCGGCGCCGTGGTCGCCGCGACGATGCGCAAGTCGCTGGCGCGCGAATGCAACCCGTCGACGCCGACACCGATGGTGTTCTTCAATGGCACCAACGACGAGCAGGTGCCGTATGGCCCCGGGATCCCGTCCCTGACGCGCGATCTGCTGGGCGTGGGCGCCCTTGGCGCACAGGACGCCGCGCAGTACTGGGCCGACATCAACGGCTGCACCGGCGCGGCCGAACGCAGCAACCCGCCAGCCCCGGTAACCGACGGCACCAGCATCCAGCTCGACCGATACCTGACGTGTCCGTCCAACCGCGGGGCCGCGATCTACACGATCATCGGCGGCGGACATACCTGGCCGGGGGTACTCGATTTCGTGCCGGTCGCCGGCATCACCACGCAGAACCTGCGCGCGAATCGCGCGATGTGGGAGTTCTTCAAGGAGTTCACGCGATGAGCCGCCCCGTCTTCCCGCGTACGCGCGCTTATCGCACCGGGCTGGTCCTGCTGACCCTGGTGGTGGCTGCCTGCAGCTCCAGTGAACCGGGCGCAGGGAGCCGCGCGTTCGCGATCAACACCTTCACGGCTTCCGACCAGCAGCGCCCGGTCGTCGCCAGCAATGGCAGTGGCCGATCCGTGATTGCCTGGGAAAGCTTCGGGCAGGATGGCAATCATCTCGGCATCTTTGCCCGTCGCTTCGTCAACGGCGCGCCGGAAGGGCCGGAGTTCCAGGTCAATACCTACACCGCCAGCCGCCAGAGCTTCCCGGCGGCGGCAATGGATGCGCAAGGCAACTTCGTGATCGCCTGGCGCAGCTCGCTGCAGGGCAGCCCCGGCGGCACTATTTTCGCGCAGCGGTTTTCCGCCGACGGCAGCCGGCTGGGCAACGAGTTCCGGGTCGGACCCGACGGTTCGGTCCGCGATTCGCAGTCCGAGCCCCAGATGGCAATGAACGCAAGCGGTCAATTCGCGATCGCCTGGAGCAATCGTGAAGTCGGCGCACTCGCGGAGGAACTGGGGCAGAACCAGCTGGAGGATCGCTGGATCGAGCTGCGCACCTACAACGCCGACGGCAGCCCGCGCATCGACGCCACCCGCAGCACCACGCAGGCCAATGATCGCTTCCCGCGCGCACCCCGCGTGGCGATGGCGGAAAACGGCAACTTTGTCGTGGTCTGGGCGACAGCCGATGGCGTCACCGTGATCCGCGCGCAGCATTACGACCTCGACGGCGCAGCCCTGTCTCCGGCGTACGACATTGCCTCGGCATCGCTCGAGGTGGATGTCGACCTGGCCAGCGTGTCGATGACCCCGGCGGGGGCGTTCGCAGTGGCCTGGGAAGGCTTCACCTTCGGCAACGAGCCGCTGGGCATCTCGGTGCGGCGGTACGCCGGCCCGCAGGATCCGGAGGGGGAGGCGCGCACCGTCGGTTCACCGTCTTCGGGCCTGATCGAGCGTAACGCCATCCGGCTGACGGCCAGCGGCGATCTGCTGGTGGCGGCTCACGCGAGTGATCGCGTGCAGGTCGCGGTGCAGCGCGCCAACGGCCAGGTCCTGGGCCCGTATCTGGTCAGTCACCCTGATTTCGCCTCGCTGTTCCCCGCCATCACGTCGAGCGCCGATGGGACCGCGCTGGTGGCGTGGCAGAGCTTGGGTCAGGACGGCGATGGCCGCGGCATCCGGGCACGCGAGCTGAGCTGGCGCTAAGTCGCGCGCTCGGCTTGCGGGTCGCAGCCCCGGCGCCTAGAGTGCCGGGACGCCGCATCGGGACTGCGGTACTACTTTATTTCGCGAGTGGGGGATTCATGAAGATTGCAGCAAAGGCCGCGTTGTGCGGCATCGCCACGGCCACCGTGCTGTCGCTGTCCGTATCAGCCGGTGAACGTGAGCCACAGGTCGGCGCCTATCTGAACTGGTCGTTCGGGAACACGCAGCAGGCTGTCATGGCCGACAGCTTCCACTACGGCTTGCGCCTGGACTACACGCAGCCCGGTTTCGGCCCCGTCGCCGCGGCGCCGCTGCTCAAGTTCGGCTTCCAGGAAGGTCGCTTCGACACCTATCTCAATGGGGCCAGCCTGACCGCGCTGGGCCTGCGCCTGAACCAGGCGGAAGCCGCAGCCGGCGGCCTGTTCGGCAGCACGGCCGTCACCGCGGCCGTGGTCGTGGTGGGCGTCGCCGGCGTGGCCGTGGCCGTCAACGACTCCGGCAGTGACGACAACACCCCGCCGTCCGGCACGACGGGCAGCAGCACCGGCGGCTCGACCGGCGGCAGCACGGGGGGCTCCACCGGGGGCTCGACCGGCGGCGGCACCGGGGGTTCCACGGGCGGTTCCACCGGCGGCGGTACCGGCGGCCTGGTGGGCGGCCTGATTCCGGGTTACCGCGCCGAGTACGGCATGGACGCCAGCGCGGCGATCGAGCAACAGCGGCTGCTCGACGGCGGCACGGGCTACATGGGCGACCTGATTGCCCAGGATTGACATTCGGCCGATGGCCCGCTGCATCGAAGGGGAGCCGCACGGCTCCCCTTCTGTTTGGGCGTCCGTTTTCTCGCAGGCACAATACTCGTCTGCCGCAGTTCGCCGGCCGAACCAGGAGCATCCATGAACCCGATTCCCTTTCGCATCGTCGGCGACGACCTGCAGTTCGTGGAGATGACCCTGGCCCCCGGTCAATCGGCGGTCGGTGAACCCGGCGCGATGATGTACATGGATGAGGGCCTGGTCATGGACACCGTGCTCGGCGACGGTGCCGACACCCGTTTCGGCTTTCTGGGGCGCTTGGGCAACGCGTTCAAACGCGTGTTTACCGGCGAGTCGATGTTCAGCAGTGTCTTCAGCAACCCGACCTCGCGCGCACTGCGGGTGAGTTTTGCCGCCCCCTATCCTGGCAAGATCATCGCCGTTGATCTGGCCGGACAGGGAGGCGAACTGATCTGCCAGAAGGGCGCTTACCTGTGTGCGACGCGGGGGGTGCGGGTGGGCATCGCGTTCAAGAAGCGGCTGCGCGTGGGTTTCTTCGGCGGCGAAGGATTCATCATGCAGCGGCTGCATGGCGAAGGCCTGGTGTTCGTTCACGCCAGCGGCACACTGGTGGAAACCATGCTGGGGCCGAATGAAGCCTTGCGCGTGGATACCGGCTGCTTGGCCGCGCTGCAGCCGTCGGTGACGTACGACATCCGCTATGTCGGTCGCCTGAAATCGGCCTTCTTCGGTGGCGAGGGACTGTTTTTCGCACACCTGCGCGGACCGGGAACGATCTGGCTGCAATCGCTGCCGATCCGCAGGCTGTCCAGCGGCATTCTGGCCAACGCGTTCAAGGGTGGCGGATCCGGCGGCTGGGGCGCGCGCCTGTACCTGCTGTTCATCATGGTCGCGATCCTGGTCGCGACCTGCGCCGGCCCTGCCCCTCAGGCCTGATGAGCCCTTCGTTTGCCGCACGCTGGTATGCGCCGGACGAGTCGCCCGGCGGACGCGTCGTGCAGGTGCACTTCAGCGGCGGGCTGATAGTGATCGACGCCACGCTCAGGGTCGGCGTCACGGAGATCGAAGCTGCCACAGGCGGCTTCGACGATGACGGGCTGGTCCTGCGCTGGCAGCAGCAGGGGCAGGACCACGCCCTGATCCCCGTGGATGCCGATGCCCGCCGCCAGCTGCTCGATCACGCCCCGGACCTGCTGGCGCCCCAGCTGGCGCGTTGGCGCGGCAGGGTTCGCGGCCAGCGGGCCCTGTGGCATCTGGTACTGGGCGGCATGGCCGCCATCCTGGTCCTGCTCGTCGTCGGCTGGTGGCAGTACGACCACCTGGTGCGCTGGGGGGCTGATCGCATTCCGCTGAGCACTGAGCAGCATCTGGGCGAGCGGGTGCTGCAGCAGCTTCGCAGTCAGGATCACTTGATCGAGCATGGGGAGGTGGTCGAGGCGATGCGCGCCATCGGCGCACGACTGACCCCCGATTCACGCTACCGCTACCGCTGGTTCGTCAAGGACGATCCCAGCGCCAACGCGTTTGCCGTGCCCGGCGGCTCTATCGTCGTGCACCGTGGATTGATCGAGCGCGCGGCCTCGGCCGAAGAACTCGCCAGCGTGCTCGCACACGAGGTGCAGCACATCGAGCAGCGCCACAGCCTGCAGGGCATGATCCATGCCCTGGGATGGGCCAGCGTGCTGACCGTTGCCCTCGGCGATGCCAGCGCCATGATCGGCGTCCTGGTGCATCAGGCCGGCACCCTGAGTTTCGGCCGCGAGCTGGAGCGGGCGGCCGATCTGGCGGGCGTGCAAGCGCTGCACCGCGCCGGGATCGACCCCACGGGGATGGTGTCGTTCTTCCGGCGCCTGGAGCGCACCGCACCGGCGGGCCTGAGCTGGCTCTCCAGCCATCCCGGCATCGATGAGCGGATCGCGGATCTGGAGCGTGCGATCGCCGGCTTGCCGGCACAGACCGCCATCGCGCTGCTGCCCTATGACTGGGCTGCGTTGCGCCGCAGCCTGCCGGAGGCCTTCGAGATGGCGCCCCCCGCTGCCGCCGCAGCGTCGGGCTCAGGCGGGTAACAGTGCCCGCGGGATCGGGGCGGCAAAGCCCTTGACCGGCAGCGCGGGTGCTGGCTGCAGCGGGAATCCGGCGGCAAGCTCCTGCGTGCGCTGATCCACCAGGACTTCGCCGTCGAGCGCCTGCTCGCACAGCCGCGACGCCAGGTTCACCGCGGAACCAACCGCCGTGTATTCCAGGCGCGAAGCAGAGCCGATCACACCGACCGTGACCCGCCCGGTCGCCACCCCCAGACCGATCCCGAGCGCGCGGGGCTGGCCCGCGCCCCAGCGCCGCGTCAGTGCCTGCACGTCTTGCCGGATGCGGCTCGCCATTTCCAGCCCGCGCTGCGCGTGATACGCCACGGGCAGCGGCGCTCCCACCAGGATCAGAATGCCATCGCCGGCAAAATCCTTGATCGTGGCGCCGTACTCGGCCACGACGCCTCCGGTGGCGTCGTAGTACTCGCGCAAGATCTGCAGCACCTGGCTCGAGGGCTGTGTTGCAGCATAGGCCGTGAATCCACGCAGGTCGCAGCACACCACCGTGATTTCGCGCTGAGACTCCTGCATGGCTCGATCGAGTCCCTGCTCGGAGACCAGAGCTGCCACCTGCGGGGACAGGAATCGCGACATGAACTGTCCACGCTGACCCTGCAGCACGTGGTAATGGACGGCGCCGATGAAGAACAGGATCTCGCCAATCCCCGCGGACAAGGCCGCGGCCTCGAGCGGCAGGATGAAGCCGGCCACCAGGAAAGGCGTTGCCGCGGCCATGGCCAGAACGCGAATGGCCTCGGCACGATCCGGCCTGCGGTTCAGCAACAGCAGGATGCCAGCCAGGCCGGCCAGCATCGCGAACAGGATCGGACCGAAGAACAGCCAGAAACCAGCCCGCTGGAACAATTGGGGATCCTCGCCGGCGCGCATGAACTGCGCGGCCCGCAGCTCCGGCCAGACGATCGAGGCAAGGCCATAGCCCAGCGCGGCCAGCTGCCCAACCCGCAGCACGCGATCGCCGGGCCGCGTATTGAGGTCGGCCGCCGCCGGGAGGGTCCGTCGCACGCGCAGAATCCACTCGAGGATGCACAGGATGGCGAGCGTCTCCGACAACGCCAGCCACCCCGACCACGGGGGCGGCGTCGGGAACCGGGCGAGCAACACCACGTTCAGGTAAATCGACAGTCCGACAAAGCCGAATCCGGCACCCAGCGCCCGTGAGGTTTTCGAACGCCGGTCGGCGGAGACAAACGCCACGCCCATGCCGAGCGCGATCAACGAAACGAGGAGGTGCGAGGTGGAATCGGTCATGCGAGAGCGAGGCCGGTATGCCGTGGATTATGCGGGGACCCTCCGGCCGGCAGGGCCGCGCCGTCTCATGCGAAAGCAGTCAAGTCAAATATCCATACACTTCAATTATTTGAATTTACAATCTAAGAGCCTGATTTAGGAAAGTGCCCCTTGCTTGTGTATTCAGGATGTTTTTAAATATACACAGTTATAAAATTTTTGAGGCTCTTGCGCACACGTGGACGAGCACAGCAAATCCGAGCAGATCCTGCTGCTGGCGGACAAGCTGGGCGTTCTGCGCCCCAAGGATCTCGTGCCCTACGGCATTCAGGCCGAGTATCTGCGGCGCCTCTGCGATCGCGGGCAATTGCAAAAGCTGGGACGTGGCAGCTATGTGCCAGCCACCGCACGGCCCTCGGTCGATCTGTCGCTGGCCCTGGTTGCGCGCGCCGTGCCGGCAGGCGTGATCTGCCTGCAGTCCGCGCTGGCTTTCCACGGCCTGACTTCACCGAACCCCGCCTCGGTGGCGGTGGCGATCGAGCGGCGCGCTGCCAAGCCACGGCTCGACTTCCCCGCACTGCGGGTTGCCCGTCTCGGCGGACCGGCATTCACCGAGGGCGTCGACACCCACTTGATCGAGAACGTAAAGGTCCGCATCTACAGCCTGGAAAAAACGCTGGCGGACCTGTTCAAGTTCCGCAACAAGATCGGCCCGCACATCGCGGTCGATGCGCTGCGCGCCGCCTTGGCGCAGCGCGAGGTCAATGCGAAGAAACTCTGGCACTACGCCCGGCTCTGTCGCGTCGAGCGTGTGATGAAACCCTATGTCGATGCGCTGATGCTGCGCTGAGGCCTCCCCCGCGAGATCCGCATGACCCGTCTGCTGCCCCTGTTGTGCCTGCTCGTCAGCCTGCCCTCGCTCGCCGAACCCGCCGGCAGCGTGCCTCTCGCGGAATCTGCCCCCTTGGTGCCCGATATCAGCGGACCAGAGACCGTTGCCGCTCCGGTGCAGGGCCCGTCCGCGGGGCCGGAGCACCCGCGAGCGCTGTTCGAGAACCTGTCCCGAGACCTCGATACCTTCACGCTGATCAACGATCGGCCAGGCCTGTCGTTTCACAAGCCGATGTACATGTGGCCGGTGAGCTATAGCCCCGACTTTCATGGCGACGAAACCGAGATGGTCTATCAGATCAGCCTCAAGCAGCGGCTGTTCAGCCGTAACCTGTTTTTCGGCTACACGCAGAAGTCCTTCTGGCAGGTCTACAACAGCGATGACTCGCGGCCGTTTCGTGAAACCAATTACAACCCGGAGCTGTTCTATCGCTGGAAGCCGCGCTGGGAATCCGCGCCGGGCCTAGGGTTCGATCTCGGGATCGACCACGAGTCAAACGGCCAGGAGGTACCGGACTCGCGTTCGTGGAATCGCGTGATCGGCGCGGCCTACTACGAGACGGCGCGGACACTGATCCACCTGCGCACCTGGTATCGCGTTCCGGAAGACGCCAAGAAAACACCGGACGATCCCGAAGGAGACGACAATCCGGATATCGATGATTTCCTGGGCTACGGCGAACTGCGTATCCAGCAGAAGCTCTTCCGCGAGAACCACCAGGCTTCTTTGCTGCTGCGCGGCAACCCGGCCACCGGCAAGGGCGGCGTCGAGCTGACCTACAGCGCGCCGTTCGACGATTACTTCTTCTGGGCGCTGAGCTTCTGGCACGGCTATGGCGAGAGTCTGATCCAGTACGACGAATCGGTGACCCGCGTCGGCATCGGCGTCATGCTGGCGCGCTGACCCGTGGTTGTGCCTGCATGACTGCAACGAAAACGGGCGCCTGAAGGCGCCCGTTTTCAGGTGTGCAGCCGCAACAGCTTACTCGGCAGCAGCTTCCGCAGCGGCACCGGTCTTGCGGCCAATCAGCTCGACATAGGCCATCGGCGCATCGTCGCCCGCTCGGAACCCGCACTTGAGAATACGCAGGTAACCACCCGGACGGTCCTGATAGCGCGGACCGATCTCGTTGAACAGCTTCTGCACGGCATCGCGGTTGCGCAGGCGCGAGAACGCCAGGCGGCGGTTGGCGAGGCTGTCCACCTTGGCGCGGGTGATCAGCGGCTCGGCCATCTTGCGCAGCTCCTTGGCCTTGGGCAGCGTGGTCTTGATGAGCTCGTGCTCGAACAGGGCAATCGTGATGGCCTGCATCGTGGCCTTGCGATGGCTGGGGCTACGGCCGAACGCGCGGCCTGACATTTTGTGACGCATCGTATGGGTTTCCTAAATCTTTAGGCGTCAGGCCGGCACTTTGGGCGACGACCAGTTGTCGAGCTTCATGCCCAACTCCAGTTCGTGAGCTTTCAGCGCTTCCTTGATTTCGTTCAGCGACTTTTTGCCGAGGTTCGGCGTCTTCATCAGCTCCATCTCGGTACGCTGCACCAGATCGCCGATGTAATAGATGTTCTCGGCCTTGAGGCAGTTGGCCGAGCGCACCGTAAGCTCCAGATCGTCGATCGGACGGAACAGGATCGGCGAGAGTTCCTTCTTGCCCGGGGCGGAGGAAGCCTGGGCCGCTTCCGCTTCGAGGTCCACGAAGACCGACAGCTGATCGCGCAGGATGCGCGCGGCCAGACGGACCGCCTCGGCGGGGTCGATGCCACCGTTGGTGTCGACATCCAGGATCAGGCGGTCAAGATCGGTGCGCTGCGCAACACGCGCACGCTCGACGGCGTAGCTGACACGACGGACCGGGCTGTAGGACGCATCCAGCTTCAGCACCCCGATGCCACGAACGTCTTCCTCACGGATCGCGCTGGCAGCCGGCACATAGCCACGACCACGCGTCACCTTCAGCGTCATCGACAGCTTGCCGCCGGTCAGGTGGGCCAGAACCAGGTCCGGATTGACGATCTCGACATCATGATCCAGCTTGATGTCACCAGCGGTAACGACACCCTTGCCCGACTTCTCGAGGCGCAGGGTAGCCTCGTCACGCGAATGCATGCGCAGCGCGATGTTCTTGGTGTTCAGCAGGATGTCGATGACATCTTCCTGCACGCCTTCGATCGCGCTGTACTCGTGCACCACACCTTCGATCTGAACTTCGGTGATCGCAGCGCCCGGGATGGACGACAGCAGGATGCGGCGCAGGGCGTTGCCGAGGGTGTGGCCGAAACCACGCTCCATCGGCTCGAGTGCGACGCGCGCGTGGTTGGGGGAGAGCGACTCCACCTCGATCTGACGCGGCTTGAGCAGGTCGGCGATTACGTTCTGCATGGACTACCTCGCTGGGAGCGATAACTGCATTCCGGGAAGAGAGACCGGCCGAAGCCGGCATCTCTCCCGGAGCGATTGCCGCTGCATGCAGCGGCAACAAAATCTACTTGGAGTACAACTCGACGACGAGCTGCTCGTTGATGTCCGGCACGATCTGGTCACGCGTCGGAACCGCCTTGAAGGTGCCCTTCAGGCCCTTCTCGTCGACGTCGACCCAGTCCGGCAGGCCGGCCTGTGCCGCAATGGACAGCGCTTCGGCGATACGACCCTGGGCGCGCGCGCCCTCGCGGATCTCGATCACGTCGCCCGGCTTGACCTGGTAGGACGGGATGTTGACCGACTTGCCGTTGACCAGAATCGCCTTGTGCGACACCAGCTGACGCGCTTCGGCGCGGGTGCGCGAGAAGCCCATGCGGTAGACGGCGTTGTCGAGACGGGTCTCGAGCAGCTGCAGCAGAATCAACCCGGTCGAACCCTTCTTCGAAGAGGCCTTCAGGTAGTAATTGCGGAACTGGCGCTCGAGCACGCCATACATCTGCTTGAGCTTCTGCTTCTCGCGCAGCTGCAGCGCGTAGTCAGACAGGCGCGGCTTGACGGCACCATGCTGACCCGGGCGGGTCTCCATGTTGCACTTGGTGTCCAGCGAGCGCGCACGCGACTTGAGCAGCAGGTCGGTGCCGGCACGGCGGGACAGCTTGCACTTCGGACCAATGTAACGAGCCATGTTCTGTCCTCTTTACACGCGGCGGCGCTTGGGGGCGCGGCAGCCGTTATGCGGAATCGGCGTCACGTCGGTGATGTTGGTGATCTTGAAGCCGGCAGCATTCAGCGCACGCACGGCGGACTCACGGCCCGGACCCGGGCCCTTGACGCGAACTTCCAGGTTCTTGACGCCATGCTCGGCGGCAGCCTGGCCGGCCTTGTCGGCGGCGACCTGCGCGGCAAACGGGGTCGACTTGCGCGAACCCTTGAAGCCGGCGGCGCCGGCCGTGCTCCAGGACAGCGTATTGCCCTGACGGTCGGTGATCAGAATGATCGTGTTGTTGAAAGAGGCATGAATATGCGCCACCGCGTCGGTGACGTTCTTCTTGACCTTCTTGCGCTTGGCCGCAGCGGCCTGGGCAGTATTCGTAGCCATGGGTGATTTCGGCGGGCCTTAGGTCAGGTGGCTTTCTTGGTGGCAACCGTGCCGCGACGCGGACCTTTGCGGGTGCGGGCGTTGGTACGGGTGCGCTGGCCGCGGACCGGAAGGCCACGACGGTGACGCTGGCCGCGGTAGCAGCCCAGATCGATGAGACGCTTGATGCTCATCGAGACTTCGCGACGCAGGTCGCCTTCGACGGTGATCTTGCCGATCTCCGCACGCAGCTTGTCGAGTTCGCCTTCCGACAGCAGACGGATCGGCGTCACCGGATTGATCCCGGCGGCCTCGCAGATCTGCTTGGAGCGCGTCCTGCCGATGCCGTAGATCGCGGTGAGCGCGATAACAGCGTGTTTCCTATCCGGGATGTTGACGCCCGCGATACGTGCCATGTTGCAACCTCAGTCTAATGCTAACGCGCGGAAAAGCCGCGCATTGTAGTGATTACAGGGGTTCCTTTCAAACCCGGACGATCAACCCTGCCGCTGCTTGTGGCGAGGGTCGGTGCACAGGATGCGAACCACACCGTTGCGGCGCACAACCTTGCAATTCCGGCAGATTTTCTTAACGGAAGCGCGGACTTTCATGACGATCTCTCTTTATATCGCGGGATCAGCGGCCGGCGGCCGGACCCAGCGTCTTCAGGTTGGCCTTCTTCAGCAGGCCCTCGTACTGGTGCGACATCAGGTGCGCCTGCAGCTGCGCCATGAAATCCATCACCACCACCACGGTAATCAACAGCGACGTGCCGCCGAAATAGAAGGGAATGCTCGGCACAAAGGCCCGCAGCAGCTCCGGCGCCAGACAGATCGCCAGGATGTAGGCCGAGCCGATCACCGTCAGGCGCGTAAGCACCTGGTCGATGTAGCGGGCAGTCATCGCACCGGGGCGAACGCCGGGGATGAACGCGCCGGATTTCTTCAGATTGTCGGCGGTGTCACGCGAATCGAACACCAGGGCCGTGTAGAAGAAGCAGAAGAACACGATCAGCACACCGTACAGCGCGGTGTACAGCGGCTGCCCGGGGGACAGCGCGTTGGCCAGCTTCTGCATGAAGCCGCCGGAGCCCTCGTCGCCGAAGAACTGCACGATCGACGCCGGGAACAGGATGATGCTCGACGCAAAGATGGGCGGAATCACGCCCGACATGTTCAGCTTCAGCGGCAGATGCTGGGTCTGCGCGGCAAAGACCTTACGGCCCTGCTGGCGACGCGCATGCTGCACCGGAATGCGACGCTGAGCCCGCTCGAAAAATACGACGCCCCATGTGACCGCGACGATCGCGACCGCCAGCACCAGGATCACGAACCCGCTGATCGAGCCTTCGCTGACCAGCTGCGCGGTAGCAGCCAGCGCGCGCGGGAAGCCCGCGACGATGCCGGCGAAGATGATCATCGAAATGCCGTTGCCGATGCCACGCTCGGTGATCTGCTCGCCAAGCCACATCAGGAACATCGTTCCGGTGACCAGACTGACCGTGGCCACGAACATGAAGCTGAAGCCCGGGCTGATCGCGACGCCCGACTTCTGCAGCGCCAGCGCAGCACCGAAGGACTGGAAAATCGCCAGCACCAGCGTGCCGTAACGCGTGTACTTGGTCAGCGTGCGACGGCCAGCCTCGCCTTCCTTCTTCAGCTCCTTGAGCTGCGGCACGACGGCGGCCATCAGCTGCACGATGATGCTGGCCGAGATGTACGGCATCACGCCCAGCGCGAAGATCGACAGGCGCTCGAGCGCGCCGCCCGAGAACATGTTGAACATGTCCAGGATCGTGCCGCGGCTCTGATTGAACAGCGCTTCCAGCTGCGCCGGATCAATGCCTGGCACCGGGATATAGCTGCCGATGCGATAGACGATGATCGCACCCAGCAAGAACAGGAGGCGGTTCTTCACCTCCCCGATCTTGCTCAGGTCCGGCACCATCGAAGCGCCCGGCGTGCCCGGAGTCTTGGCCATTGCGTTGCCTAGTTACTCGTAGGAAGGAACTGGATTACTCGGCGGCCGGAACCGTGCCGCCGGCGGCGGTGATCGCCTCGCGCGCGCCCTTGGTGACCAGGACGCCGGCACCGATCGACACCTTGCGGCTCAGCTCACCGGATTTGATGACCTTCGCGGTCTGCGCCAGCGCCGAGACAAAGCCCTCGGCCTTCAGCGTCGCGAGATCAATCTCGGTGGCCTTCATCTTCTGCAGCTCGGACAGGCGCACTTCAGCGGTCAGACCCTTGAGCGGCGAATTGAAGCCGCGCTTCGGCAGACGACGCTGGATGGGCATCTGGCCGCCTTCGAAACCCAGCTTGCCGCGGCCACCCTTGCGGGCGCGCTGACCCTTGTGACCGCGACCCGCGGTCTTGCCCATGCCGGAGCCAATGCCGCGGGCAACGCGGAACTTGACGGTCTTGGCGCCCTTGGCCGGCTTGATCGTATTGAGTTTCATGGTTCGCTATTCCTTCGTGCTTCAGACGACTTCTTCGATCTTCAGCATGTAAGCGACCTTGTTCACCATGCCCATGTTCTCGGGCGTGGCGGCAACGGTCACCGTCTGGTGGCGGCGCTTCAGGCCCAGGCCACGCACGCAGTGCTGGTGGTTGGGCAGGCGCTTGGCAAGGCTGCGCATCAGCGTCAGCTTGATCTGCTTGGTGGCGGTGGTCATGGCCAGTCTCGTTGTTAGCCCAGGATGTCTTCGAGCGACTTGCCACGCTTGGCGGCAATCTCGGAGGGCAGATTCATCTTGGTCAGCGCGTCCATCGTGGCACGCACCAGGTTGATCGGATTGCGCGAGCCCAGCGCCTTGGCCAGCACGTTCTGCACGCCGGCAACCTCGAACACCGCGCGCATCGCGCCACCGGCGATCACGCCGGTACCATCAGAGGCCGGACGCACGAACACCTTGGCGGCGCCATGCTGGCCCCAGATCTCGTGCTGCAGGGTCAGACCCTTGAGCGGCACCGTGACCATGTTCTTGCGAGCCTGCTCCATCGCCTTGGAGATGGCCTGCGGCACTTCGCGCGCCTTGCCATACCCAAAGCCGACGCGGCCGGCGCCGTCACCCACAACCGTGAGCGCGGTGAAGGCAAACTGCTTACCGCCCTTGACCGTCTTGCTGACGCGGTTGACGGTGATCAGCTTTTCCTTGAAATCGCCGCCCTGCTGGTCGTCGTAATTGTGTTGGGTCGCCATGTCTTAGAACTCCAGGCCGGCTTCACGCGCGGCGTCGGCCAGGGCCTTGATGCGGCCGTGATATTGGAAACCAGCGCGGTCAAAGGCCACCTTGGTGATGCCCTTCTCCTTGGCGCGCGCTGCGATGGCAGCACCAACCTTCTTGGCCGCCTCGACGTTGCCGCCGACGCCACCATCGAGCACGGCCTTCTCCACCGTGGAGGCCGCCACCACCGTCGTCGACGCATCCGGCGCGATGATCTGTGCATAGATGTGTTGCGGCGTGCGATGCACGGCCAGACGGTGAACGCCCAGTTCGCGGATATGCGCGCGGGTACGGCGGGCGCGGCGCAGACGGATTTGCTTCTTGTCCTTCATGGTTCGATCTCGTTCGCTTCAGCTCACGACGGCGGGCCTCGGGAGGCCGCGGCCTTACTTCTTCTTGGCTTCCTTCAACTCCACCTTCTCGGTGGAGTAGCGCACACCCTTGCCCTTGTAAGGCTCAGGCGGGCGATAGCTGCGCAGATCGGCGGCCACCTGGCCCACGACCTTCTTGTCGGCACCCTTGATCACCAGCTCCGTCTGTGTCGGCGCTTCGACCGTGATCCCCTCGGGGATCGGGTACTCGACCGGATGCGACAGACCAACCGACAGGTTGACCTTCTTGCCCTGCACGGCGGCGCGATAACCGACGCCGACCAGAATCAGCTTCTTCTCGAAGCCCTGGCTGACACCGACCACCGCATTGTTCAGCAGCGCGCGGAACGTACCGGCCTGCATGCCATCGGCAGCAATCGAGTCGGCCTTGACCGACACGGTGTCACCCTGGACTTCGATCTCGACCTTCGGCGGGACCACGATGGTCAGGCTGGTCTTGGCGCTCTTCACGGTGAGCTGGCCAGGGGTGCTGGAAACCTGCACGCCGGCCGGCAGCTTCACCGGCATTTTTGCGACTCGGGACATGATGCTCTCCTTAGGCGACGACGCAGATCACTTCGCCGCCGTGACCGGCAGCGCGCGCCTTGCGGTCGCTGACCACGCCGCTCGGCGTGGAAACGATGGCAACGCCCAGGCCACCCATGACGGTGGGCAGTTCATCCTTGCCCTTGTACACGCGCAGTGCAGGCTTCGAGATGCGCTCGATGCGCTCGATCACCGGCTTTCCCTGGAAATACTTCAGGGACAGCGTGATGGTCTTCTTGGCACCGTCGGCCACGACATTGAAGTCGGCGATGTAGCCTTCTTCCTTCAACACGGCGGCGATGGCTTCCTTCACCTTCGAGGACGGAGAAACCACTTGCTTCTTGCGCGCCTGCTGACCATTGCGGATGCGGGTCAGAAAGTCGGCGATGGGATCGGTCATGCTCATGCGTTAATCCTCTTACCAGCTCGCCTTCTTCAGGCCCGGAACTTCGCCGCGCATCGCAGCTTCGCGCAGCTTGTGGCGGGCCAGGCCGAACTTCTTGTAGACACCGCGCGACCGGCCAGTCAGCTTGCAGCGGCTGCGCTGACGCGTCTTGCCGGCATCGCGCGGCTGCTTCTGCAGCGCAACGACTGCAACGGCCTTGTCCTCATCGGAGGCAGTGGCGCTGGAAATCGTCGCTTTCAGCGCGGCGCGCTTCTTGGCGAACTTGGTGGCGAGCGCGGCACGCTTCTTTTCGCGCTCGATCATGTTGGTCTTGGCCATGGGGACTCGCCTGACTTACTTGCGGAACGGGAAGTTGAACGCGTCGAGCAATGCCTTGCCCTGCTCGTCCGTCGTCGCCGTCGTCGTGATCGTGATGTTCATACCGCGCATTGCATCAACCTTTTCGTACTCGATTTCCGGAAAGATGATCTGCTCGGTAATACCGAAATTGAAATTGCCGCTGCCATCGAAGCCACGCGCGGAGATGCCGCGGAAGTCGCGGATACGCGGCAGCGCCACGGCGATCAGGCGCTCCAGGAACTCGTACATCTTCTCGCGGCGCAGCGTCACCTTGACGCCGACCGGATAGTTCTCGCGGATCTTGAAGCCGGCGATGGCGATGCGGGACTTGGTCACCACCGGCTTCTGGCCGGCAATGGCGATCATGTCGGCGACGGCGTTCTCGATGACCTTGCGATCGGTCGTCGCCTCGCCAACACCCATGTTCAGCGTGATCTTCTTGATCCGCGGAACTTCCATGGCGTTGATGCCGAGCTTCTTCTGGAGTTCGGCCGCCAGCTTCTCGCGGTACAGGGTTTGCAGATTAGCCATGATGCTCGTCTTCCTTAGCCGTCAACCAGGTCCTGGGTGGACTTGAAGATGCGCACCTTGCGCTGCTTCTCACCTTCGCCTTCGAGCTTGAAGCCGACGCGGTCACCCTTGCTGGCCTTGGAGTTCCAGACCATGACATTGGACGCTTCGATCGGCATCTCCTTCTCGACAATGCCGCCGGCCACGCCGGAATTCGGATTGCCGCGCTGATGCTTCTTGACGACGTTGATGCCCTCGACCACCAGCTTGCCGTTGGCCAGAACCTGCGAAACCTTGCCGCGACGGTTCTTGTCGCGGCCAGTGATGACGACGATCTCGTCGCCTTTGCGGATCTTGTTCATTGCGTTAGCTCGCTTACAGCACTTCCGGCGCCAGCGACACGATCTTCATGAAACGGTCGCGCAGTTCGCGCGTCACCGGCCCGAAGATACGAGTGCCCAGCGGTTCCAGCTTGTTGGTCAGCAGCACGGCGGCGTTGGTATCGAAACGCACCACCGAGCCATCGCTGCGCTTGATCGGGAAACGCGTGCGCACGACGACGGCATCATGCACTTCGCCCTTCTTGACCTTGCCACGCGGAATGGCGTCCTTGACGGTCACCTTGATCAGGTCGCCCACGCCGGCGTAACGGCGATAGGTCGAACCCTTGACCTGGATCACCTGCACCAGGCGCGCGCCGCTGTTGTCGGCCGCGTGGAGAAAACTTTCCTGCTGGATCATGGCTTGGGGCTCCGGGGGCTCAGGCGCCTGCGCTCTTCAGCACTTCCAGAAGACGGAAGCGCTTGGTCGCGGACAGCGGACGCGTCTCGACGATGGCGACGGTGTCGCCTTCTTTGCAGACATTCTTTTCGTCGTGCGCACGCAGCTTGGTGGAGCGGCGCAGCAGCTTGCCGTACAGCGGGTGACGCTCGGTGCGCTCAACCAGCACGGTGATCGTCTTGTCGCCCTTGTTGCTGACGACGCGGCCGACGACGCGGTGGCCGGTCTTCTGGGTTTCGCTCTGTTCGCTCATGACGCCTTCACCTGCTGGGTCAGCACCGTCTTCAGACGCGCGATCTTCTTGCGAACGTCGCGGATCAGATGCGGCTTGGTTGCCTGGCCGGTCGCAGACTGCATGCGCAGATTGAACTGCTCCTTGCGCAGAGCGGCCAGCTCATCATTCAAAGCCTTCGCGTCTTTGCCGCGAAGGGACTTCACATATTCGGGGGCTTTCATCACATGATCGTCCGGTGTACGAACGTGGTCTTCACCGGCAGCTTCGCAGCCGCCAGCCGGAAGGCCTCGCGCGCGGTGTTCTCATCGACGCCTTCCATCTCGTAGAGCACCTTGCCAGGCTGTACCTTGGCAACCCAGTACTCGACGTTACCCTTGCCGGAGCCCATGCGGACTTCCAGAGGCTTCTTGGTGACCGGCACGTCAGGGAACATGCGGATCCAGATCTTGCCGCCACGCTTGACGTAGCGGGTGATGACGCGACGGGCGGCCTCGATCTGGCGCGCAGTGATGCGGCCATGCTCGGTGGTCTTCAGGCCCCACTCGCCGAAGCTGACCTTGTTTCCGGTCAGCGCCAGGCCCGTGTTGGTGCCTTTCCGTTGCTTGCGATATTTGGTGCGCTTGGGCTGCATCATGGCAGTGGTCTCCCGTCGTTAGGCCGCGTGGGCCTCGGCGGATTCATCCTTCTTGTCGTGGCGGCGATCTTCCTCGAAGACTTCGCCGGTGAACACCCAGACCTTGACGCCGATGACGCCATAGGTGGTCTTGGCTTCGCTGGTGGCGTAGTCGACGCGAGCACGCAGCGTATGAAGCGGCACGCGACCTTCGCGGTACCACTCGACACGGGCAATCTCGGCGCCGTTCAAACGTCCACCCACCTGGATCTTGATGCCGCCAGCGCCCAGGCGCATCGCGTTCTGAACCGCACGCTTCATCGCGCGGCGGAACATGATGCGGCGCTCCAGCTGCTGCGAAACGCTGTCAGCAACCAGCTTGGCATCGAGCTCGGGCTTGCGGATTTCCTCGACCGAGAGGTGCACCGAGTCGGGCTTCAGGCCCATCAGCTTGGCGACTTCCTGCTTCAGCTTCTCGATATCCTCGCCCTTCTTGCCGATGACGATACCCGGGCGGGCCGAGTGGATCGTCACGCGGGCCGACTTGGCCGGACGGTCGATCTGGATGCGCGACACCGATGCCTGCGCCAGCTTCTTGCGCAGGAAATCGCGGACCTGGATGTCCTTCAGCAGGTTCTCGCCGTACGCCTTGCGCTCGGCATACCAGTTGGACGTCCAGTGCGTGGTAACGCCAAGACGGAAACCGTTCGGATTGACTTTATGACCCATGGCTTGTCTCTTACTCGTCGCCCACGCGAATGGTGATGTGGCTGGTGGGCTTGAGGATGCGATCGGCGCGGCCCTTGGCGCGCGGCATGATGCGCTTCATCACCGGACCCTGGTCCACGAAGATTTCCTTGATCTTGAGCTCGTCCACGTCGGCGCCGTGATTGTTTTCGGCGTTGGCAATGGCGGACTCCAGGACCTTGAACAGCACCTGAGCCGGCTTGCGCGTGGAGTACTTCAGGATGTTGCGAGCCTCGTCCACCTTCTTGCCACGGACGAGGTCGGCGATCGCACGCGCCTTCTTGGGCGACAGGCGAACGAACTTGAGAATGGCTTGCGTCTGCATGGTCTTGATCCTCAGGCCTTTTCAGCCTTCTTGTCGCCATGACCCTTGAACGTCCGGGTCGGGGCAAACTCACCAAGCTTGTGACCAACCATGTTGTCCGTGATGAACACCGGCATGTGCTGCTTGCCGTTATGGACCTGGAACGTCAGACCGACGAAATCAGGCGTGATCATGGAACGGCGCGACCAGGTCTTGATCGGACGCTTAACGCGCTGGCCGGTCATGGCCTCCACCTTCTTCGCGAGGTGGTGATCCACGAACGGGCCCTTCTTGACGGAACGCGGCATGGGATTACCTGCTTACTTCTTCGAGTGGCGGCTACGCACGATGAACTTCTGCGTGCGCTTGTTGGTACGGGTCTTGAGGCCCTTGGTCTGCTGACCCCAGGGCGTGACCGGATGCGGATTACCCTGACCGGAGCGGCCTTCACCACCACCGTGCGGATGGTCGACCGGGTTCATGACGACACCGCGGACGGTCGGACGGATACCCTTGTGGCGCTTGGCGCCGGCCTTGCCGTACTGGCGCAGGTTGTGCTCGCCGTTGCCGACTTCGCCGACGACAGCGCGGCACTCGACGGGGACCTTGCGCATTTCGCCCGAGCGGAGACGGATGCTGGCGTAATCACCCTCGCGGGCGACCAGCTGCACGGCAGCGCCGGCCGAACGCGCAATCTGCGCCCCCTTGCCCGGACGCAGCTCGACGCAATGCACGGTCGAACCGAGCGGAATGTTGCGCAGCGGCAGCGCGTTGCCCGGCTTGATCGGCGCATCCTGACCCGACTGCAGCGTATCGCCAGCGGCGACACCGCGCGGGGCGATGATGTATCGGCGCTCGCCGTCGGCATAGCACAGCAGCGCAATGTGCGAGGAGCGGTTCGGGTCGTACTCAACGCGCTCAACGGTGGCCGGAATGCCATCCTTGTTGCGCTTGAAGTCGATCAGACGGTAGTGCTGCTTCTGACCACCGCCCTTGTGACGGGTGGTGATGTGGCCGTTGTTGTTGCGGCCGCCGGTGTGGCTCTGCTTCTCGAGCAGCGGCGCGTAGGCCTCGCCCTTCCACAGCCCCGGGGTGACGACCTTGACCTGGTGGCGGGCACCCGGCGAGGTCGGCTTCATCTTGACCAATGGCATCGTCGTGATCCTCTTATGACGCCGCGCCGTTCAGGAAGTCGAGTTCCTGACCCTTGGCGAGCGTGACGTAAGCCTTCTTCCAGTCCGAGCGACGACCCTGGCTGCGGCCGAAACGCTTGGTCTTGCCCTTGACGTTCAGCGTCTGGACGCCTTCAACCTTGACGTTGAAAAGCTTCTCGACGGCTTCCTTGATCTCGGGCTTCTCGGCGTCCCTCAGGACCTTGAACACCGCCTGGTTGCGCTTTTCGGCAACGCGGGTGCTCTTCTCCGAGACGACCGGCCCGAGGATGATCTGGTGCAGACGTTCGATGTTCATTGCAGCCAGGCCTCCAGCTTCTTGACCGCGGCGGCCGTCATCAGCACCTTCTGGTGCGTGAGCAGCGTCACGGGGTTGAGCGCCTCGACGTCGCACACCGCCACATGGGGCAGGTTGCGGGCGGAGAGGAACAGGTTCTTGTCGAGCTCGCCGGTGACGATGAGGATGTCCTCGGAGCCGATCTTCTTGATTTGCTCCAGCAGGCCCTTGGTCTTGGGCGCGGAGACCGCGAAAGAGTCCGCAATCACCAGGTGGCCGGTGCGGGCGAGTTCAGCCACGATCGAGCGGATCGCCCCGCGATACATCTTGCGGTTGACCTTCTGCGAATGGTCGCGCGGCACCGCTGCGAAGGTCTTGCCACCGCCGCGCCAGAGCGGCGAGCGGATGCTGCCGGCGCGAGCGCGGCCGGTGCCCTTCTGCTTCCACGGCTTCTTGCCACCGCCGGAGACCTCACCCTTGGCAAGTTGCGCTTTCGTACCGGCACGGCCGGCCGCCATGTAGGCCGTGACGACCTGATGGATCAGCGCTTCGTTGTACTCGGCGCCGAAAACGACGTCCGAGACGGAGAGGGTGTCTTTGCTGTTATGAAGTTGAATATCCATTGCCGTTTTTCCCCAGTGGGCCTTATGCCTTCACCGTGGGGCGCACGATGACATCACCATTCGTGGCACCCGGCACAGCCCCCTTCACCAGAAGGAGGTTGCGTTCTGCATCAATCTTGACCAGATCCAGGTTCAGCGCGGTGACGCGATCCGAACCCATGTGGCCAGCCATCTTCTTGCCCTTGAACACCTTGCCCGGGGCCTGGCGCTGACCGATGGAGCCCGGCGAGCGGTGCGACAGCGAGTTACCGTGCGTCGCGCGACCGCCACCGAAGTTCCAGCGCTTCTGCACGCC
>JBEIOK010000056.1:0-15470 GCA_040377605.1 Nevskiaceae bacterium
AACGGCTCGGTGCCCAATGTCTGGGAGGTGCTGAAGCCCGAGGATCGTCAGACGATCTGGCGCCGCGTCTCCACGCCAGCGCGGCCGGACCAGTTCGGTCAGGTGGTGATGGGGTTTGATACGGATCTGCAGCGGGCTTACGACCACGACAAGCTCGGCTGGAAGTACGACACGCTGGCTTGCGGCGAGCCGGGCGCGACGCCGTATCTGGATTGCAGTTCAAGCGATGTCGATCCGCCGCTGCTGACCCTGCTCAATCTGCTCAGCGCCTCCAACCCGTACTTCTGGTACGTGGGGGTGGGGAGCGATCGTCAGCGGTACCTGGAAGAACGCAAGATCTACAACACGCGCATGTACGGTCAGGGCAACGGCGGGCACGCATTCACGGCCACGTTGACCGATGCCGAGCGCAAGGCGATTGTGGAATACCTGAAGACGCTCTGACGGCGGACGGAACAAGGAGAACACGATGTCGATGCGCGAGGTGCTGTACGGCGCCCTGGCCATTGCGGCCACGGTGATCGGCTGGCACTACAACCTGCAATACATGGCGCAGCCCGGCGCGGGATGGATCGACTGGATCCGGCAGTGCCTGGTCAACTCCGCGACGAAATCCGCGCTGGCGGATCTCAGCTTCACCTACGCCATCGTCAACCTGTGGATCGTGTTCGAGGCGCGGCGCCTGTCGATGAACTGGGCGCTGGTGTTCGTGCCGCTGACGGTCTTCGTCAGCCTTGCTTTCGGTCTCGGATTCTTTCTGCTGTTCCGGGAGCGTCGGCTGCGGGCGGCGGCACCGCCGGTCTGAGTCGATGTAGTGCGGTGATCAGCGCACGACGACGGGGTTGCGTACCTGCCACGGGGTCAATCGTGAGCCGTCGGTGGGTCGCGGGCCCACCGGTAGCGCTTCGCCTCCGTCCAGGACCGCTCCCATGCGGCCGAAGCCGGTGAAGCAGGCCGCCAGCGCGCACAGGTCCATCAGCCCGTCTTCTCCGAAGCGCTCGCGCAATTGCGCCAGCATCGCCGCATCGATGGATAGATGATCCGTAGCGAAACGGTCGGCAAACGCCAGCGCCGCTTTCTCGTCCGGGCTCAGATCGGGATCGTCCGCCGGCCGCTCCAGCGAGCACAGCAGCGGTTCGGTGAGGCCGTCATCGAGTGCGTTGCCCATGCGCATCGACAGGCAGTAGCGACACTGATTGTGGAAGGCGATGCGCAGCCGCATCAGCTCGATCAGCCGCGGCCGCAACGTGACCTGCTGACGCAGCGCGTGACTGAAGTCCTGAATGCGGACGTTCAGCGCCTGGCGGCGCGCCGCGCCGGTCAGCGTTGCCGCAGGGGTCGTCAGTTCGTGCATTGCAAGGTCTCCTCATGCCTGGACAGTCGGCATTGAGACAGCTTCTGCCCGGATGGACGTCCTCTGATCGCAGTAGCCGAGTCCGCCGCAGTCGTCTCGAGGCGCTAGGTGCTACCGCGTGAAGTGTCGTTTCGCCGCAGCTTCTTGATGCCGTACATCGCGGCATCCGCGCGTGCCAGCAGGCGGGCGGCGTCGGTCTCGCCGGGTTCCGAGCATACGACGCCGACACTGGCTCCGATGCGATCCAGCGTGAAGCCATCGGCCTCGTAGCGGGTGCCGATCACGCGTTCGAGACGCGCCCGCAGGTCGTCGTCCTGCGCGGTACCGGGCGGCGCCACCACGATGAATTCATCGCCGCCGTAGCGGGCGACGACATCGCCGACACGAAGGCCGGCGGAGAGCGTGTTGGCGACATAGGCGAGAAAGCGGTCGCCCGCCTCATGGCCGTAGCGATCATTGATGGCCTTGAAGCCATCGAGATCAATGAAGGCCACCTGCACGGTGCGGCTTTCGCGCTGTGCACGGGCCAGTAGCCGGGAGAGTTCCAGCATCAGCGCGCGGCGGTTGGCGACGCCGGTCAAGGCGTCAATCATCGCTTCGGCAGAAAGTTCGGCATTGGACTGCCGTAACTGTCCAAGCGTGCGCTCGCGCTCAACCTCATGCTCGATCAGCCGTGCGAACAGGCCGAGAATCTGCGTGGCGCCCGGGTGGAGGGATATCCTGTCACCACTGGCGGCACACAGCGTGCCATGCAGGCCGCCGTCAAGATTACGCACCGGTTGACTGAGATAGGTCTGGATTCCCAGCGCGCGCGCAGCTTGGGAGTCGCCCCAGCACCCGCTGACATCATCGGTATAGGTCCGGCCTTCATCCAGAGCGCGCTTGCACAGCGTGTCGCCCCAGGGGACGGAGAGCCCCTCCGGAATCTGCATCTTCCGAGAGTTTCGCGCATACAGGACATGCTGCACACCGCGCGGTTCATCCACCATCGTCAGGTAGGTGGACTCCATGCCGGTCACGACCTCCAGCAGCTCCAGCAGGGGGCGGGTCAGGCTCTCGAGGTCCTCTGCGGAGGAGACCGTCTGAGCCAGGCGGGTGAGAATCTGTTCCATGGCCCTGAAAATATAGACGCCGTAGGATCAGAGGTCTAACCCGTTCATCACAGACTAACGGTGCCTTCCGTGCCGGGCAGGCGTCAGTCCTTCGAGAGCAGCGCGTGTCGATGCTGCTCGCGGTACACGTGCGGGGTGACACCCTTCCAGCGCTTGAATGCGTGGATCAGGCTCGCGGGCTCCGCATAGCCGAGTCGCTGCGCGACCTCTTCCAGTTTCATGTCGGCGGTGGTCAGTAGCTCCTCGGCCAGGGTCTGTCGCACCTCATCGACCAGGACACGAAACGAGGTGCCCTCCCGTCCGAGATGGCGACGCAGGCTTCGCGCTGCCATGTGCAGGTCGCGCGCCACGGTTTCGATGTCGGCGATGTCGCCGGGCGTCTGCAGCAGGCGATCCCGCACGCGGCCGGATAGGCCGGTCCGCACCTGGCGACGTGCCAACAATTGCCGGCACTGCTCCAGCGTCAGCCGCGCCATCGTCGGATTGCCCTGCGGCAGGGGCGCATCGACATCGGCGGTTGCCAGTCGCAGCGCGTTGCAGGGGGCATCGAACTGCGGCTCGACGCCGGTCAGTTCGCGAAACCGCTGTGCATACGCGGGACGCGGCATGCGCAGCTGCAGGCCGTGAATCGGCAGGCCGCCCGGGCGCAACTCCCGGATCGCCATGCAGCAGGCGGCAAAGTCGCGCTCCAGCAGGAACTGCCGTACATCCGCCGGAATCTCGGCATCGTCCATCCACACATAGAAATTCCCGCCGTCGGCGCCCACGCGGAACCGCACGAAGGCGTAGCTCAGATCGAGGAAGCGCGTCGCGACGTCCGCGACGGCGCGGAATGTCGGGCTGCTGAGCAAGGCGAATCCCCAGATGCCGTAAGCCGAGAGGTGGTAGCGCAGGCCGGCATCCAGGCCCAGTCCCGGCACGGCTGGCAGCCCCCGAACCAGATTGCGGACCAGTTGCAGCTCCTGCGCGGCGTCGGTCTCGGTCGTCGGATCGGCCAGCGCGGCCGCACCCAGGCCGGTGTCACGCAGGCAGTCGTCCAGCGCCAGGCCGTGCTCGCCCGCCAGCTGGGCCAGGAGCTGGGCGCTGACAATGCTGCGACGGACGCTGGGTCGGGACATGAGGATTGACCAGGGTGTGGCCGGAATTATCAATCGACTGGCCGCCCCCGTCATCCCTTGCGGAGGGGGCGCGGGGCATGATGCAGGCCGTGCAGGGAGAGAGCAGGGTATGAGCCATCACAACGACAGGCCGCTGAAAGTGGCCATCATCGGCGGCGGGTTCGGCGGGCTGGGCATGGCGTATTCGCTGCGCCAGGCCGGCATCGAGCACTTCGCGATTCTGGAAAAGTCATCGGATCTCGGCGGCACCTGGCGCGACAACACCTATCCGGGTGCGGGCTGCGACGTGCCTTCGCACTTCTACTCGTTCTCCTTCGAGCCGCACTATCCCTGGGTCTGGCGCTACGGCAAGCAGAGCGAGATCCTGGCCTACCAGCACCACGTCGCCGACAAATACGACCTGGCTCGCCATATCCGCTATGGCTGCGAGGTCACGACGGCGCAGTTCGACGAGGCGCGCGCCCGCTGGGTGCTGACGCTCAAGGACGGGACCACGGTCGAAGCCGAAAGCGTGGTCAGCGCGGTCGGCCAGTTGCATCAGCCGGCGATCCCCGACATCCCCGGCCGCGAGTTGTTCCAGGGCAAGACCTTCCATTCCGCGAACTGGGACCATGGCTACGCGCTGGACGGCAAGACCGTGGCCGTGATCGGCACCGGCGCCAGTGCCGTGCAGTTCGTGCCGGAGATCGTCAAGCGCGTGAAATCGCTGAAGCTGTTCCAGCGCTCGCCCGGCTGGACCTTCCCTAAGGTGGAGAAGCAGTTTTCGCGCTTCGAGCGCTGGCTGCTCGACCGCGTGCCGGTGATTCACGATCTCGATCGCCTGCGCATTTTCCTGATCTGCGAAGTGCTGGCGGCGGCCTACAACGGCAATCGGGCGCTGGCTTGGTTGGTGACGACCATTTCCAAGCTGCAGATGTGGGTGCAAGTGCGCGACCCCGCATTGCGCCGGAAGCTGCGCCCGGACTTCCCGATCGGCTGCAAGCGCATCCTGCTGACCAATGCCTGGCTGCCAGCGCTGGCGTCGCCGGTCACGGAAGTCGTGGACGACGCGATCACGGAAATCACCGCCACCGGCGTGCGCACGGCGGACGGCACGCTGCGCGAAGTCGACGCGATCATCTACGGTACCGGCTTCAAGGCCACCCAGTTCCTGACGCCGATGACGGTGCGCGGACTCGGCGGCAAGGATCTGCATGAAACTTGGAAGCAGGGCGCCGAGGCTTATCTGGGTATGGCGATCTCGGGCTTTCCGAACTTCTACGTGCTGTACGGCCCGAACACCAACGTCGGCTCCGGCTCGATCATCTACATGCTTGAACGGCAGCAGCGTTATCTCGCGCAGTTGCTGCAGGCGCGTGAACAGCAGGGCTGGAGCTATGCCGATCTGCGCATCGATGCGCAGATCGTCTACACCCGCGAGATGCAGGAGCGCAGCGCCGGGACGACCTACAGCGGTGACTGCCAGAGCTGGTACAAGACCGCCGACGGACGCAATACCAACAACTGGGTGGGCTCGATGCTGGAGTTTGCGCGCCGCACGCGCACGCCGAATCTCGCGCACTACCGGCTGGTGGATCATCGTGTCGCGGCGGTGTCGCGTGCGGCCTGAGGAGGCTCCGATGACACGCTGCGACTATTTGATTGTCGGCGGGGGTTCCGCCGGCTGTGTGCTGGCGAATCGCCTTTCCGCGGAGGGCCGCTTCCAGGTCGTGCTGCTGGAAGCCGGCCCCGACGACACCAATCCGCTGATCCATGTGCCGATGGGGGTGGTGCCGCTGGTACGCGGCTGGTTTGCCAACTGGAAATTCTGGAGCACGCCGCAAGCGGCGCTCGGCAACCGCCCGACCTACCAGCCGCGGGGCAAGGTGCTCGGAGGCTGCAGCAGCATCAATGCGATGGTCTGCACGCGCGGCCATCGCTGGGACTACGACCACTGGGCAAGCCTGGGCTGCGAGGGGTGGTCCTACGACGAGGTGTTACCGTACTTTCGCAAGTCGGAAACCTACGCGGCGCCGTTGCAAGAAGCCGATCGCCCGTTTCATGGGACCGAGGGGCCGCTGCAGGTGATGGCACCCCGTGGACTCAATCCGATCGCACGCGCGTTCATTGCCGCCGCGCAGCAGGCGGGTCATCGCCACAACGACGACTTCAACGGTGCCGAGCAGGAAGGCGTCGGCAGCTTCAAGGTCTTTCAGAAGGATGGACGTCGCTACAGCAATGCACAGGCGTACCTGACGCCGGACGTGCGGGCGCGGCCCAACCTGCAGATTCTGACCGGCGCGCAGGCGACCCAGGTGCTGATCGAGGGCGGTGCCGCGGTCGGCGTACGTCTGCGCCGCAACGGCCGTGAGCAGGAGATCCGCGCGGCACGCGAGGTGATCCTGTCGGCCGGTGCTTTCCAGTCGCCGCAGTTGTTGATGCTGTCCGGCATCGGCCCGCGCGCCGAACTTGAACGTCATGGGATCGCGGTCCAGGTGGATCTGCCGGGCGTCGGCGAGAACCTGCAGGATCATCTTGAAGTGATCATCGAGACGCACGCCCGGGACCGCAGCGGCATCTCGCTGCATCCGACCTCGCTGCTGCGCGGCGTCATCAACCTGTTCAAGTACCTGTTCGGCCGGCGCGGCGAATTTGCCAGCAACGTGGTCGAGGCCGGGGGCTTCTTCAAGTCGCGGGCGGAAGAACCGATTCCGGATATCCAGTGGCATTTCGCGCCGGTGCCGAATGTGCAGCACGGCTTCCGGCTGCTGCCGATGCTGCAGCGCTACGGGTATATCGCCTATCTCTACGATCTGCGTCCGGCCTCACGCGGGCGCGTGGGCCTGAACAGCGCGGATCCGCTGGCGCCACCGCGCATCGACCCGCAGTACCTAACGCAGCCGCGCGACTGGCGGCGCCTCATCGACGGCATCCGCCGCACGCGCGAGGTTCTCGCCCAACCGGCGTTCGCGCCGCATCGCGGCGTCGAGCTGGCACCGGGCCCGCAGGTCCAGAGTGACGAACAGCTGCGCGCATGGATCGCGTCGGCGGCGGAGACGACCTATCACCCGGTCGGCACCTGCAAGATGGGCACTGATGCGATGGCCGTCGTCGATCCGCAGCTGAGGGTGTATGGGGTGCATCAGCTGCGCGTGGTGGATGCGTCGGTCATGCCAACGCTCAATGGCTCGAACACCAATGCGCCGACCACGATGATTGCCGAAAAGGCCGCGGACCTGATCCTGCGCGCCGCCTGACCGAGGAGACCTTCACCGATGCAAGCCCCTTCGCTGATTCACCGCGTCCTCCACTGGGAGGCCACGCGACCCGACGCCGTCTATCTGACCCAGCCCTGGCCGGATGGACATGTCGAGGATTTCACCTGGAAGCAGGTCGCGGATCAGGCGCGGCGCATGGCGGCGCACCTGCAATCGCTGGCATTGCCGGCGGGTAGCTGCATCGCGATCCTCGGCAAGAACAGCGCGCACTGGGTGATGGCAGACCTGGCGATCTGGATGGCGGGACATGTCACGGTGCCGCTGTATCCGACGCTCAGCGCAGAGACCGCTGCCTATGTGCTGGAGCACAGTGAAACCAAGCTGATGTTTCTCGGCAAGATGGACGGGGTCAGCGATGGCTGGAACGACATTCAGAAGTCGATTCCGACGGCGTTGCCGACGATCTCGCTGCCGCTGTCGCCGCGACGTGACAACCCGCAGTGGACCGACCTGGTGGCGCGCACGGCGCCACTGGCGACGCCGGTGCTGCCGGACGCCGAATCGCTGGCCACGCTGCTGTATACCTCCGGCAGCACCGGGCGCCCTAAGGGTGTGATGCATGCGCACGGCAGCTTTGTGCGCGCGGTAGAGGGCATGAAGCCGCTGATGAACATGACCCTCGCAGATCGCATGCTGTCCTACCTGCCGCTGGCGCATGTCGCCGAACGCGTCGCGGTGGAGGCGGGTTCCTTGTACTGGGGCTTCCGCGTCTATTTTGCCGACCGGCTGGAAACCTTCCCGGCCGATCTGCGACGCGCGCGGCCGACCGTGTTCTTCTCGGTGCCACGCCTGTGGACGAAGTTCTATCTCGGCGTGAACCAGAAGCTGCCGCCGGCCAAGCAGAAGCAGCTGTTCGCGATTCCGCTGGTCTCGCGCCTGATCAAGAAGAAGATCCGCGAGCAACTCGGCCTGCAGCACACGCGCGTGGCGCTGACCGGTTCCGCGCCGCTGCCGCAGGAACTGATCAACTGGTACCGCCGCCTCGGGCTGGAGCTGCGCGAGGTTTACGGCATGAGCGAGAACCTGGCGTACTCCCACGGCGGCCAAGAAGGCCGCCTGCGAGAGGGCTGGATCGGTCATCCGTATCCGGGGGTGGAGGCGCGCATTGCCGCCAGCGGCGAGCTGGAGGTCAAGAGCCCATGCCAGATGCTCGGGTACTACCGGCAGCCGGAGAAGACGGCGGAGGAGATGACCGCCGACGGCTATTTCAAGACCGGCGATCGCGGCGAGCTCGCGCCGGATGGTTGTCTGCGCATCACCGGTCGCGTGAAGGATCTGTTCAAGACCAGCAAGGGCAAGTATGTGGTGCCGATGCCGATCGAGAACCGGCTCGGCGATCATCCGAAGATCGAATCGGTCTGCGTCAGCGGCGCCTCCCAGCCGCAGCCATTTGCGCTGGTCATGCTCGCGCCCGAGGTCCGACAGGCGCTGGCCGCTGGTGCCGAGCGTGCGCCGATCACCGCCGAGCTGGAAACCCTGCTCAATGGCGTCAACACCCACCTGGAAGATCACGAGCAGCTGGACTATCTCGTGGTCGTCAACGAGCCGTGGACGATCGAGAACGGCGCGCTGACCCCCACCCTGAAGATTCGCCGTAACGTCATCGACGACCGCTACCAGGCGCAGGCCGAGCGCTGGGGCGCGCTGAAGCGGCGGGTGATCTGGGAATGAGGTGAATCGGTAAAGGCCATTTCCGCGAGGGAACGCGCGACACTATTCGCACACCCCCGTCATGCTGAGCGCAGCGAAGCATCTACTTCCTCGTCGCATTGCATTCGGCGGGTAGATGCTTCGCTACGCTCAGCATGACGAAGCACTCCTTCATGTCGCGCCTCGATACCTGGAGTACGTTTCAATGCAATCCCGCAATGCCGCCTCGATCACCGACGCGCCCGCCCCTTGGGAACTGAGCGGCCGCGGCTACATCAGCCTGCTGCGCTTTCCGCAGCACAGCGCGGCGCAGGATCAGTTCCTGCCCGACAGCCTGCACGGCAAGCGTTCCGGGTCGCGCACCGCGTGGATGATGTTCGTCGACTACGAGCACTCCGATGTCGGGCCGTACCACGAACTGCTGTTCATTCCCGGCAGCTTTCCGTTCGAGGACGGCAAACGTCACCTGTCGATCAGCCGCATCTTTGTCTCGTCGATGGACAGCGTGGTCAACGGCCAGCGCAACTGGGGCATTCCCAAGGAGCTCGCGCAGTTCGAGGTGCGCTATGGCGAGCAGGGCGTGGATGCCGTGCGCGTCAGTCAGGACGGTGCATTGATTGCGGAGCTGGCGTTCAAGCACTACCCGCTGCCGCTACCGTTCTCGACCGCGCTGATCCCGCGCAGTCTGCGCACGCTGGGCCAGCACCATGAAGGCCAGACCTTCGTCTATACCCCGTCGGCGAGCGGCTGGATCCGGCCGGCGCGGCTGACGCATCTGCAATCGAACCCCGCACTGTTCCCGGATCTGCGCGGCGTCACTGCGCCGTTGAGCGTCAAGGTGCAGCGCTTCTCGATGGTGTTCCCCGTGTCTGCTGTCTTCCCGCTGTCGTCCCCCTAACGAGCTTTCCTCATGCAACGCAAGGCCTTCGACTCCGAAATGGAGATGTTCCGCGATTCCGCGCGCAAGTTCTTCCAGCAGGAAATCCGACCGCACGGCGAACGCTGGCGTGAGGCCGGCATCGTCGACCGCGAGGCCTTTCTCAAGGCGGGCGAGATGGGCTTCCTGTGCATGTGGATGGACGAGGACTACGGCGGCGCCGGGCTCAAGGACTTCCGCTATGAGCAGATCCTGATCGAGGAGAACGCCCTTCACGGCGACAGCGGCTACTTCATCACGCTGCACAGCCGTCTGGTGGCGCCGTACCTGCAGCACCTCGGGACGCCGGAGCAGAAGGCACGCTACTTCCCGAAGATCCGCAGTGGCGAGACGATCATGGCGCTGGCGATGACCGAGCCGGACGCCGGCTCCGACCTCGCGGGCATGAAGGCGCGCGCCGAGGACAGGGGCGACCATTGGCTGCTCAATGGCGCCAAGACCTATATCTCCAACGGCATCCTCAGCGATCTGGTCATCGTCGCGGCGAAGACCCATCCGGACAATCCGCACGGCGTGACACTGTTCCTGGTCGAGCGCGGCATGGAAGGCTTCGAGCGCGGGCGGATGCTCAAGAAGATGGGCATGAAGTCGCAGGACACCGCCGAGCTGTTCTTCCGCGATGTGAAGATTCCCAAGGCCAATGTGCTGGGCCAGGTCCATGCCGGTTTCTATCATCTGATGCAGGGGCTGGCGGAAGAGCGCTTGATTGCCGCCTGCGGCAACGTGGCGGCCGCGCGGGCCGCGCTGGAGGAGACCAAGGCCTTTGTGCGCCAGCGCAAGGTGTTCGGCAAGCCGCTGAGCAAGATGCAGAACACGCGCTTCAAGCTGGCGGCGCTGGACGCCGAGATCGATATCGCACAGGTCTATGTCGACCGCTGCGTCGAGCAGCACAACCTCGGCAAGCTCGATGCCACGGACGCCGCACGTGCCAAGCTCTACACCAGCGAGCTCAACGGCCGCATGGTCGATGAAGGCGTGCAGCAGCATGGTGGCGCCGGCTACATGGATGAGTATCCGATCTGCCGCATGTACCAGGACGAACGCATCCACCGCATCCTGGCCGGCACCTCGGAAATCATGAAGGAGATCATCGCCCGCGCGACACTCGATTAGTCGAGTGGCATCGCGGCCAAGCCCGCGCCCGACGCCGGACATGAACCCGCCGTGCGAACAGAATCAAGGGCTTGACGTGCTGGCGGCCGGGCTTTTGCCCAGCCGCTGAATCCGAGTGGTCGCCGCCGTCGGTCGGGGTTACCTTTAGAACCCTGGACAGAAGGACGCGGCTGTACGTGTTTGCGATCCGCGAACGCCGAGCAGCCGGATGAGGAGATCACATTCATGGGTACCGACCTGCACCGTGTCGTGGCTGGCTGGGCGTCTGCGGTGGGCGCCGCGGTATTGCTGATGGGCTGCGCCGGCGAGTACGGCGGCAGTGCGGACGCGCCGCGCGGGGGCTCCGGCTCCAGCGGTGGCGGCAGTTTCAGCAGCCCGCAGGACTTCTATGCGCAGCGCATCGAGCCGCGTCTGGCCTTCTGCCGCACCTGCCATGTGCCGGGTGGCGTGGCGGATGTCGAGGACGGCCGGCTGTTCATGCTGGGCACCACCCCCGCGAACGACTACGCGCTGCTGCGTGCCTCCTGGGAGGCACTCGGCAAGAACAACCCGACCTCGCGCATTCTGCTGATGCCGTCGCAGCAGGACCCGAAGCCGCATTCCGGGGGCTATCCATGGCCGGTCGGCAGCGCGCCGTACAACGACATGGCGGTGATGCTGAAATGTTTCGAGAATCCGGACGGTTGTCTGGCCACTGTCGACAGCGGCCCCGTGGCGCAGGAAGAACCGCTGCTCGGCAGCAAGCGCGCGGCGCACGTCTGGGAAACCTTCTGTGCCGATCAGGACGACGATGCGATCCTGCCGCCGGATCCGCGGACGCTGGTGCAGCAGGGACAGGTGGCGACCGATCGCGCCGTGTTCTACAACGCCTACTGGCAGGACTGTCACGCCAATCTGCCGAAGCCGGAGCAGCAGGCGAAAACCTGCGGCGAGTATCGCGCGCGGCGCGATCGCGGTCTGGCCTTCCTGATGGACGAGCTGCCGGTGGGTGGGACATCGGCCGAGGAATTCAACAACACCTGGCAGAAGTGGGGACTGCCCGGTCGTCCCGACAATTTCGACGAGTTGTACACGCTGCGCTACGGCCTCAATCACGCGCCATTCCCGAATCCCTATCCGTTGCCGGGTGAAGATCCTGCAACCACCAACGGCGGCTCCGGCACGTTGCCGCTGGGACTGCGCCAGCTCAAGGACGAGAGCGGGCAGTGGACCGGCGAGATCGGCACCGCCGCCTGTTTCCAGTGCCATGGCGGACAGATCGGCGAGCCGCGTCAGGGCGAGAACCTGATCGGACTGAAGAACCTGGGCCTCGGCAACAACAATTACGACGTGCTGATGTCGGGTCAGGATGCATCGCCGTTCGCGGGGACCTTCGTCTCGACACTGCTGCCGCCGCTGAGCGTGGACTCGCTGTTCAACATCGGCATCAAGCAACGCGGCCAGAACAATGCCGTCGGCGCCTTCGAGTTCCTGATCACCGTGCTCGATCTGGACTCGCTGGGCCTGAATCCGAATCCGCTGAAGACCGTGGTCGGTGTCACCGGGGTGATCGACGTGGCGCATCCGCTGGCGCACACGCAGGACACGCCGCCGTGGTGGAACATGGGTTCACGTCCCCGCAAGTTCTTCGATGCGGGCGTCTCCAACGACAGCACGCGCATCATCATGGCCGCCGGCCCCGGCGAGTTCCAGGAACTGATCTCTCTGACCGGCGACGAGTATCGCAACCGGATCGAGCAGTACGACCAGGATCTGGAAGCCTTCTTCCTGTCACTGCAGTCGCCGGCCTGGCCCGGCACCCTCGACACCCAGCTGGCCGAGCAGGGCGCGATCCTGTTCCACACCAAGGACCTGTGGGCCGAGGCAGCCAACGAGAACGCGCCGCGTCCGCTCGGCGGCAACGGCTCCTGCGCCAGTTGCCATGGGGCCTATTCGCCCCGCTACGTGAAGGACACGCGCTATCTGGAGACCCCGGCACTGGAAGGCGTCGCCGGACATATCTCACCGCTGGACGTGATCGGCACCGACCGCGCGCGCTCGGACATGCTGACGCCGACCCTGCGCGAGCGCTGGGACACGACGTTCTGGGGCTACAGCGACGGCGTGCCGGGTTTCGTCGCGCCCGGCGACAAGAATCCGCTGGTCGAGGCGGCCGACGACATGGCGCCGCTGGCGCTGCGGCCGATGGGCGTGTGCGGCTGGGAGAAGGACGTGATCGGCTATCAGGCGCCGCCGCTGTATGGCGTCTGGGCGACAGCGCCGTATTTCCACAACGGCGCGATCCCGACGCTGGAGCAGGTGCTGGACTCGTCCCGGCGCCCGGCCATCTGGCAGCGCAAGCTGCAGGAGCAGCAGGGAATCAAGGGTTTCGATCAGCGCTACGCCGTGGCCTACGACACCGTCGCGATCGGCTGGAAGCATGACGTCCTGACCTGCAGCGACATCCCCGGCGGCCTGCTCAGCAACTGCAACCCGGTGTTCGACCAGGGCCCGTCGCTGACCCAGCTGACGCAGAATTTCCTCAACGGCCTCATCAGCTTGAGCGGCCTGGTCAATATCCCGGACCCGGTGCCCGGCGCGGTCGACAAGCGCCTGGTCTATGACACGCGCATCCTCGGCAACGGCAATGGCGGTCACACCTTCACGGATGCACTGACCGAGCAGGAGCGCCGCGCGCTGATCGAATACCTGAAGACGCTGTAACCAGGCCTGCGGGAGGAGAGCGGCTACACTGCCTGCTGCTTTCCCCCTGCTCCCGGTACCTCCGAGTGGACGCTCTGCTGCAACCCGAACTCTGGATCGCGCTGTTCACGCTGGCCGCCCTGGAAATCGTCCTGGGCATCGACAACATCATTTTCCTGTCGATCATGGCCAACAAGCTGCCGGAACATCAGCGCGCGCGGGCGCGCACGATCGGTCTGGCGGGCGCCTGCCTGACCCGCATCGCGCTGCTGCTGTCGCTGGCCTGGATGGCCAGGCTGACCACCCCGCTGTTCCATGTCTTCGAGTCCGGCATCTCGGGCCGCGACATCATCCTGCTCGGGGGCGGACTGTTCCTGCTGGGCAAGGCCTCCCTCGAGATCCACGAACAGGTCGAAAGCGACAGCGACGGGCATGGCCCCGAGGACATGATCGGCAAGGTGGCTTCCGTCAGTTTCGCCAGCATCATCGTCCAGATCATGATCCTGGACATCGTGTTCTCGCTGGATTCGGTCATCACTGCCGTCGGCATGACCGACCGGGTGCCGGTCATGATCGCGGCGATCATCATCGCGATCGGCGTGATGATGTTCTTCGCCGGTCCAGTGGCGCGTTTCGTCGAGCATCATCCGACGATCAAGATCCTCGCCCTGTCCTTCCTGATCCTGATCGGCATGGCGCTGATCGGCGAGGGCATGGGCTTCCATGTGCCCAAGCCGTACCTCTACTTTGCGATGGGCTTCTCGGTCGGCGTCGAGATGCTCAACATCCGCATGCGCCGCCGCGCGGGAAAGCGCAACGCGGCCAGGCGCCCCGCCGCATGAGGGCGTCACCGTCGCGCGCCAGCCTCCGTGCGTCAGCGGCGAATACTCGTGCGAAACGTGAAGTCCGTGTACCACGATCAGCGATGAACGCCGCAGGCGCAGACGCTTCACGAGGCCTCGGCGGCAACCGCTCCTTTCCGTGCTAGTTTCGACAGGGCACAGGGAGAACACTCTTGGATGACGATCGCGCCATCGAGCGCCTGCTGTACCGCTATGCCGATCTCGTCGACGCCGGTGACTTTGCCGGGGTGGGCAAACTGTTTGAACGCGGCCGCATTCTGGCCGGCGGGAATGTGGTGCAAGGCGCGGCTGCGGTGCAGGCGATGTACGAGCGCTACACCCGTCGCTACGCCTGCGGCACGCCGCGTACCCAGCACCTGATGGGGAATCCCGTCATCGATCTTGACGCGGACGGCAGCGGCGCCACGGCCCGTCTGCGCTTCACGGTATTCCAGGCGCTGGAGGATTTTCCGCTGCAGCCGATCATCACGGGGCGCTACGAGGACCGTTTCGCGCGCGACGCGGCCGGCTGGTATTTCATCGAGCGGCGCATGCTGACCGAGTTGATGGGCGACCTCAGCCGGCATCTGCTGCTGCCGGTGCCGCAGGAGAACAGCGCATGAGATTTGCCGGCAAGACCGCGCTCGTCACGGGCGCTGCCTCCGGCATCGGCCGCGCCACGGCGCAACGCCTGTCGGCGGAGGGCGCCACCCTGGTGCTCGCAGACGTGAACCTCGCCGGCCTCCAGGCCGTGGCAGCGGGCCTTCCGGGGGCCGCGCGCTGCATCGCCTTCGACGCGGCTGACCCGGATTCGTGTTGCAGCCTGGTCGAGCAGGCGACTGCGGACGGCCCCCTGCACCTGCTCTGCAATATCGCGGGCGTGCTCGACTGGGCGCCGCTGGCGGAATTCGACGCGGCGCGCTGGGATCGCGTGATCGCGATCAACCTCAGTGCCGTGTTCCATCTCTGCCGCGCGGCGATGCCGCATCTGCTGGCGACTCGCGGCAACATCGTCAATATGGCCTCCGCCGGCGGTATCGTGGGCGTGCCTTACAGCACCGCGTACAGTGCTTCCAAGGCGGGTGTCATCGCGCTGACGAAATCACTCGCAGTGGAGTTCGCCGCTGCGGGGGTGCGCGTCAATGCCGTCTGCCCGACCGGCGTCAACACGCCGATGCTCGGCGGCGGTTTCCCCGAGGGCATTGACCTCGCGTTACTGATGCGCAACGCCTCGAAAATGGACGGTGGCGCACTGATCGAGGCCACGGATGTGGCGGCGGCGGTGGCGTTCCTCGCGTCCGAGGAGGCGCGCAAGGTGACGGGGATCGCCTTCCCCGTGGACGGCGGGCAGACCGCCGGTTAGCCCGCGGGTTTCACGAAGGTTTCGTTTTCGTTGCGTATCGTG
>JBEIOK010000065.1:0-13526 GCA_040377605.1 Nevskiaceae bacterium
GAATGGCGTCGTCCTCGAGACGCTGCCCAACACCAACTTCAAGGTCAAACTGGAAAACGGGCATGTCGTCGCCGCACACATCTCCGGTCGCATGCGCAAGAACTACATCCGCATCCTGACGGGCGACAAGGTCACCGTGCAGTTGACGCCCTACGATCTGACCAAGGGCCGCATCACGTTCCGCGACAAGTAAGGCCTGGCCGCGCAAGCGATGGCCCTGTAACGACAAAGCCCGCTTTTGCGGGCTTTGTCGTTACAGGGCCATCGACATCAGATCGGCTCAAGCTGCGCGGCCTTCTCACGGCCTTCCATCTCGAAGGCCAGCTGATCGTTCTCGCCAAGCTGCACGTGCACACGCCCGCCGTTGGACAGCTTGCCGAACAGCAGCTCCTCCGCGAGCGGCCGCTTGATGTTTTCCTGAATCACGCGCGCCATCGGCCGCGCACCCATGCGCACGTCATAGCCTCGGTCGGCAATCCACAGCCGCGCCGTTTCATCAACCTCCAGCACCACGTTCTTGGACGCCAGCTGTTCCTCGAGCTGCAGCACGAACTTGTCGACGACTCTCAGGATCTCCGCCCGCCCCAGCGGCGCAAACGCAATGATCATGTCCAGACGATTGCGGAACTCCGGGGTGAACATCTTGCGGATGACTTCCAGCGCATCCGGGTGGTGATTCTGATCAATCAGACCCATCGAGCGCCGCGAGGACTCCTCGGCACCGGCGTTGGTGGTCATCACCAGGATCACATTGCGGAAATCTGCCTTGCGGCCATTGTTGTCGGTGAGCGTGCCGTGATCCATGACCTGCAACAGCAGGTTGAACACATCCGGATGCGCCTTCTCGATCTCGTCGAGCAGCACCACGCAATGCGGATGCTTGATCACCGCCTCGGTCAGCAAACCACCCTGGTCGAAGCCGACATAGCCCGGTGGTGCGCCGATGAGGCGCGAAACCGTATGCCGCTCCATGTACTCGGACATGTCGAAGCGGATCAGCTCGATGCCCAGGAGTTGCGCCAGCTGGCGCGTCACCTCGGTCTTGCCGACGCCGGTCGGACCCGCCAGCAGGAAGGAGCCGATCGGCTTCTCCGGGCTGCCGAGACCAGACCGTGCCAGCTTGATGCTCGCGGTCAGCTGCTCCACCGCCGCGTCCTGGCCGAAGATCACCAGTTTGAGATCGCGCTCCAGTGTTGCGAGCTTGTCGCGATCGTTGGCCGACACGCTCTTGGGCGGGATCCGGGCGATGCGTGCAACCGTCTCCTCGATGTCCTTCACCTGGACCGTCTTGCGCCGCTTGGATTCCGGCAGCAAGCGCAATCGCGCTGCAGCCTCGTCGATGACGTCAATGGCCTTGTCCGGCAGATGCCGGTCGGTGATGTGACGGGCCGACAGCTCCACCGCAGAGCGCAACGCGCCACGAGTGAACTGCACAGCGTGGTGCTCCTCGAAGCGGCCGCGCAGACCTTCTAGGATCTTGATGGTGTCGTCGACGCTGGGCTCACCCACGTCGATCTTCTGGAAACGCCGCGCCAGCGCACGGTCCTTCTCGAAAATGCCACGGAACTCCTGGTACGTGGTCGAGCCGATGCAGCGGATCTCGCCGGAAGCCAGCAGCGGCTTGAGCAGATTGGACGCATCCATCACGCCGCCGCTGGCGGCACCGGCGCCAATGATCATGTGGATCTCGTCGATGAAGACGATCGCCCCTTCGCGCTTCTGCAGGTCCTGGATGACGCTCTTGAAGCGCTTCTCAAAGTCACCGCGGTACTTGGTGCCGGCAATCAGCGACCCCAGATCCAGGCTATAGACCACCGCGTTGCGCAGCAGCTCGGGCACGCGGCCCTCGACGATCAGCCAGGCCAGGCCTTCTGCGATCGCGGTCTTGCCGACGCCCGCCTCACCCACCAGCAGGGGATTGTTCTTGCGACGGCGGCACAGGGTCTGCATGACCCGCTCGACTTCGAGATCGCGTCCGATCAGCGGGTCGATCTGCCCCTGCGCGGCGCGCTCGTTGAGATTGACGGCAAACTGCTCCAGCGGGCTCTGCGAGCCGGCCTTGTCGCCACCCTCTTCCCGCTCCTCACCATCCGCCGGCTTCTCCGGGCTGGTGTTGTGCCTGGCGATGCCGTGCGAGATGAAGTTGACGACATCAAGGCGGCCAATGCCCTGCTCGCCGAGCAGATAGACCGCATGGGTATCCTTTTCGGAGAAGATCGCCACCAGCACGTTGAGCGTGCTGACCTGCTTCTTGCCCGAGGCCTGGACGTGGTAGATCGCCCGTTGCAGGACACGCTGGAACGACAGCGTGGGCTGCACTTCGTGCTTCTCCACATCCCGGATCGACTGGATGTTGCTGCGGATGTAATCGCGCAGGGCCACTTCGAGCTTCTCGGTGTCGGCTCCACTGGCGTTCAGCGCCTCGGTCACCTGGGTGTCCGAGAGCAGTGCGAGCAGCAAGTGCTCCACCGTCAGCAGTTCATGACCCTCCATGCGCGCGGAAACGAAAGCGGCATCAAGGGCCTTTTGCAGTTCTTCGCTCAGCATAGTCTTGCCTCCGGCATCGCTCGCGGTTGCGAACGGGGGGTCACGCCTTCTCCATGACAGTCAACAACGGGTGCTGGTGCTTGCGCGCATACGCATTGACCTGTGCGGTCTTGGTCTCGGCAATCTCGGCAGGGAAGATGCCGGCCGTGCCGCGACCCGCCGTATGGATCTGCATCATGATCTGCACCGCCTTTTCACGGGTGTGGTGAAAAAACTGTTGCAAGACCTGGACCACAAACTCCATCGGCGTGTAATCGTCATTGATCATCACGACCTGGAACTGCGGCGGTGGCTGCAGTTTGGGTTTGGCCTCGTCAAGCGCCAAACCTTGTCCGGACTCTCGTCTTACCTCGTTACTCATAGCGTCAGTTTACCGTCATGCCCAGGCAAGTTGGGGCGGATCGGTGGCGCACAAGCCCTGCGCCCAGTTAAACGTGCGGGCGTCGTTTTCGGATGCCATGCAGGTCCTGCGCCAGATTCCGACCGTTCGTCGGCAATCAGAGGCTACTTGTGCGTGAAGGTGAAGGCGCCATCCCAGCCCCGTCCGGGCGGGTTTTCACGCAGGAACATGATGCGCTCGATGAACAGCGCATAGACCCGATGCGGGCGCGGCGACTGCTGCAGATTGAAGAATTCCAGCTCTGCTTCGTCCCACTTCTGTGCGCGATAGAGTTGCATGGCCCCGCGATGGCGGGCCAGATCCTGACGCAGCGCCGGGTCCAGGCGGTCCTTGGGACCCATCGGCTCGTAGATCGCAACCGGCGCCTGCTTCCCCTTCACGCGCACGAGATCCAGCTCGCGGAACGCCCACTCGGACGGCGCCGCGTTGCGGGTCGACTCCGAACAGATGATCGACACGCCGTACTCCTTGGTCAGTCCCTCGAGCCGCGATCCGAGGTTCACGGCATCTCCCATGACCGTGTACGCCATGCGGAATTCCGAGCCCATGTTGCCGACATTCATCTTGCCGCTGTTCAGACCCACACCAATGTTCAGCTTGGGCCAGCCGCGCGCCTCAAAATCGGCGTCGAGCTCGCGTACGGCGGCGACCATGTCGAGGGCGGCCTCCAATGCATGGATGCCGCTGTTGGCGTCCGGCAACGGCGCGCCCCAGAAAGCCATGATGGCATCGCCCATATACTTGTCGATGGTGCCACGGTGGCGATGCACCACAGCGGTCTGCTTGGTCAGAAACGCATTCATCAACGCGGCCAACTCGCGTGCATCGAGCGCCTCAGAGATGCCAGTGAACCCGCGCACGTCAGAGAAAAGGACGGTCATGTCCCGGCTCTCGCCTTCCATCGACACCGCCTCCGGGCGAGCAGCCATTTCCTCGACGAGTTCCGGCGGCACGTACTGACCGAAGAGCTTGGAAATCTCGCGTTTGCCGCGCGATTCGATGAAATAGCCGTACAGCAGGTGCGCCATGAACAGGGCGAAAGTGAACGCCACCGGCACCCCCATCGGCATGATGAAGCGGGCGCCGCTCCACAACGCAAAGCCGAGCAGGATCACCGCCGCCGCCGTCCCGATCACAACCGCGGCACTGGCCAGCGACGAAAGCCTGGAAAACGCCCAAGCCAGCAGCAGCGCAATGAGCAGCAACAGCGTGAATTCGATGCCGTCGTAGTACGGTGCCTTCTGCAGGATGCGGCCATCGAGCATGCCCGAGACAATGTTGGCGTGAACCTCGACGCCAATGAACACCTTGTTGACCGGGGTGCTGCGCAGATCCAGCAAGCCTGCGGCCGAGGCGCCCATCAGCACAATGGCATCCTTGAGCACTTCCGGTCGTGGCACGGCACCGCGGATCACGTCGGTGACGGAGACGTAGGTGAAGGTGCGGTTGTCACCCCGGTAGGGCACATATACCGCGACCTCGCCATCGACCGGCACCGACAACTCGCCGACCGTCAACCGCTCCAGATTCAGGGAAGTGCGCCGATCCGGCGGCTCGAATTCCAGACCAACCGGAACCTCGCCCAGTGCAAGCCGCGTGACTGCCAGCGCCAGCGAGGGATACAGCGCGCCCTGATACTGCTGCAGCAGGGGTACCCGACGAAAGACGCCGTCATCGTCGACGATCGGGTTCTCGAAGAAACCGCAGTGCGGCGAAGCCGCCTGGAGCGCCGGCAGATTGCCGCCGAACCCCACAGCCTGCAGAAAATCGACCGCATAGAGCCGGGCAGCCGAGGCGCCCAGCAGCGGCTCGCAGAGGCTGCCGGTAGCCGCGGTCTCGCCGGGGGCGACCGCGCGCTTGAAAAACAGGCCCATCACCACCGGATACTGGCGCAGGGACTCGGCAAAGCGTCGGTCGTAATCCAGCGTCGCGCGAATCGCTGCGTCACGCTCTGCCACTCCAGGAAGGTCCGCAAGTTGGTTGCCGGCAATCTCTGACCAGGCCTTCGCTGCACGATCGTCCGGCTCGGAAAACACGATGTCGAAGCCCAGCACGCGCGCGCCGTAGCGATCGAACAGCGCCTCCACCAGTTGGGCCATCTTGTCGCGACGCAGCGGCCACCCCTCCGCGGCCAAGGAGCGCTCATCGAGGTCCAGGATCACGATGCGCGGGTCTCCACTGCCGGGAACCGTCAGCTGCAGGCGCGCGTCGTAGGTGAAGGACTCCACCACATCCAGCAGCCGCAGCGGAAGCACGCGGGCGGTATGCAGCGTAAACAGCGCCAGCACCAGCGCGCTGATGCCCAGCCGGATCAAGCTCCGCCGTGTCATGAATGCTGGTCCTCCCCCGGGACTGTCGAGACCACGTTACTGAATGGTCAGGCACCGGGCAAATGCAGCGCTACTTGCCGTCACGGCGCGCAGGTTATGATCGGCCATGGTTTCCACCCTGTTCCCGCAACGCGTTCTGCACCTCTATGAACGCCATGGCCGCCGCCTGCCGCCGCTCGCGCAACTGCTGTTGGCGCTGCTGATCGGTGTCCTGGCTGCCCGCTGGATCTGGGCTCTGGTCCCGGTGCCGGAGGCGGCGCGCTGGCAACCTGTGGCCGTGATGCCGGTCAACCCGGCACCTCAAAGCCGCAAGGGCCCCGATGTCGAGGCAATTGTGGCTGCGCAGCTGTTCGGCCAGTACCAGGCGCAACCCGTCGGGGCCGACGCCTTGGAGACGGCGCCCGACACGCGGTTATCCCTGACCCTGATGGGAATCCTTGCTGGCTCTCCGGAAGCATCGCGCGCCCTGATCGCCAATTCCGGCGGCGAGGAAAAACCCTACGCGATCGGTGATGACGTCGTGGCCGGGGCCTCGCTGCAGGCCATTTTCTTCGACCGCGTGATCCTGTCACGCAATGGGCAGCTCGAGACCCTCCGACTGAATCGCGATGCCCCCTCCGCGGGCGGCAGCGACTACGTGCGCCCAGTCGCGGCGGCCGGCGGCTCGGCGATGCTGGGCCAGATCCGCGAGCAAATCCTGACCGACCCCACCAAGGCATCGAACTTCATCCGCGTGCAGCCGGCCAATGTCGATGGCCAGCTGCGGGGCTATCGAGTCTACCCGGGCCGGGAGCGTGAAGCCTTCACAGAATCGGGTTTGCGCCCGGGTGATCTGGTCACATCGATCAATGGCATACAATTGGACGACAACCAGAAAGCCCTGCAAATGCTCGGCGATCTAAGCCGTGCCGGTTCCATCTCCGTGACCGTCGAGCGCGGCGGCCAGCAGCAGACTCTCAACTTCTCGTTCAACTGACATGAATCTCCGTACGCCTGTTCTGGCCCTGGCCATCGCGGCACTGGCGCTGGCACGGCCGG
The DNA here is from genome assembly GCA_040377605.1 of Nevskiaceae bacterium. Classification (GTDB taxonomy): domain Bacteria; phylum Pseudomonadota; class Gammaproteobacteria; order Nevskiales; family Nevskiaceae; genus Solimonas. The sequence continues at coordinate 6,316 of JBEIOK010000065.1, forward strand.
CGTTCGCCGACATCACGCTGAACCTCAAGGACGCGGAGATCAGCACGCTGATCGCCACCGTCAGCGAGGTCACCGGCCGGAATTTCATCGTTGACAGCCGCGTGAAGGGCAAGGTGACGGTGATCTCCTCATCACCGATGAATGAGGCCGGGCTGTACGAAACCTTCCTCGCGGTCCTCCAAGTCAACGGCTTTGCCGCCATTCCGGCCGGCGACACGATCAAGATCGTGCCGGAAACCAACGCCCGGCAGGACGGTGGCTCGGTGACCAGCAACGGCAAGCGACTGCCGATGGACGAGGTCGTGACCCACGTTTACCAGCTGCAGAACATCAACGCCTCGCAGTTGGTGCCGATCCTGCGCCCGATGGTGCCGCAGTGGGGGCATCTGGCGGCCTACCAGGCCAACAACACGCTGATCATTTCGGACCGCGCCGCCAACGTCGCGCGCCTCGGCCAGTTGATCGCGCAGATGGACCAGGCCGGCGATCGCGAAATCGAGCGTTTCCGGCTGGAACACGCCGCTGCCAGCGAGGTCGTCCGCGTGCTGACGGCCCTGACGCAGCAGGACAAGCAAGCCGATCCGACCAGCAAGCCAGCGACCGTCATTGCCGATGAGCGCAGCAACAGCATCCTGATCAGCGGTGATAAATCTGAACGCGGCAAGCTTCTGGGCATCGTCAAGCAGCTTGATATTCCGCTGGAGCAGGATGGCAGCACGCAAGTCGTCTACCTGCGCTACGCCAGTGCGGAAAACCTCGCCCCGATCCTGGAAGGCTATGCCCAGCAGCTCAAGCAGAACGACCAGAAGGCTGGCGGCGGCGCAGCGGCACCCGCGGCACCGGCGGGGGGCGGCGGCGATTCCCGCGTATTGGCCGACAAGGACACGAACGCGCTGATCATCACGGCGGCGCCCAAGGCTATGCGCCAGATCCGCGACGTCATCGCCCAGCTTGATATCCAGCGGGCCCAAGTCCTGGTCGAGGGTCTGATTGCGGAAATCAGTTCCGAACGCTCGGGACAGCTAGGCATCGATTGGGCCGTCTTCAACAATGACCGGATCGCTGCAGCAGGGATCATGAACCAGTCGACGCTGGCCGCGCTGACGGCTGCGGCCACGACCGGCAACCCCGAGGCGGCACTGTCCGCGATCGGCCAGGGCATCAATCTCATCGGCGGCCGCGATGGTGGCGATGGCGGTACCACCTTCGGTGTGCTGATCAAGGCCCTGCAGGGCGACGGCGACACCAATGTGCTCTCGACACCGACCCTGGTGACGATGGACAACGAGGAAGCCAAGTTCTCGGCCGGCCAGGAAGTGCCATTCCTGACCGGCAGCTTCAGCAACACCGGCACCACCAGCAACGCCGGTGTCGTCAATCCATTCCAGACCATTGAGCGCAAGGATGTTGGCCTGACCTTGTCGGTCACGCCGCAGATCAGCGAGGGTGATGCCATCAAGCTCAAGCTGAACCTGGAGGTGTCCAGCCTGTCGAGCGGTACCGCCGGCAGCGCCAACCTGATCACCAACAAGCGCACGCTCAGCAATGTGGTGGCGGTGGAGAACGGACAGATCCTGGTGATCGGCGGCCTGATCGACGACCAGATCCAGGACCAGCAGCAGGGCATTCCGTTCCTCAGCAAGATCCCGATTCTCGGCGGACTGTTCTCGTCGCGCACGGTGCAGAAGACCAAGCGGAACCTGATGCTCTTCATTCGCCCGTCGATCCTGCGCAAGCAGTCCGACGGCGACTACTACACCCGCAAGAAATACGACGCCGTGCGTCAGGCGCAGATCGATGCCGGTTCCGGTGCGATTCCGCTGGTGGGCGGCCAGCGGCCCGTACTGCCGACACTGGACCAGTATCAGCGGGACCTCGGTCAGTCGCCGCTGACACCCACCGAGCCCCGGACTCTGACACCGGTCCAGACGCCCGCCCCGGTTGCCTCCGAGCCGCTGCCCACAGCCGAAGCGCAGCCTGCGCCATGACCGCACCGGTTCTGCGGCGTCCGCCGTTCGCGTTCGCCAAGCGCCATGGACTGATCGTCACCGAGGACCTGGGCGATCACGTGATGGCCGTTGCCCGCCCCGGTGTGGCCATCGATGCCGTTCAGGAGACCCGGCGCTTCATCGGGCGTCCGCTGCGACTGCAATCGGTCAGCCCGCAGGAGTTTGATGCGCTGCTGTCGCGCACCTACGAGGGCCAGACCGCCGCGACCGCCAGCCTGATGGATGGGCTCGACGCCGACGAGGCCGATTTGGATGCGCTCGCGCTCGCGCTGCAGGACCATCAGGACCTGCTGGAATCCGACGACGACGCCCCGGTCATCAAGTTCATCAACGGGCTGCTGGTCGAAGCGATCCGTGAAAATGCCTCCGACATCCATGTCGAGAGCTTCGAGAGTCGCCTGCAGATCCGCTTCCGCGTCGACGGCGTACTGCGGGAGGTCATGTCACCGACCCGGGCCCTAGCCCCCCGGCTGGTCTCGCGCATCAAGGTCATGGCCAAGCTGGATATCGCGGAAAAACGTCTGCCGCAGGACGGCCGCATTTCGCGCGCCTTCGGAGGGCGCAAGGTCGATGTGCGTGTATCGACGATTCCGACGGGCGTGAACAGCGAGCGTGTCGTGATGCGTATTCTCGACAAGCAAGCCGACAAACTGGACCTCGAGCAGCTCGGACTCGACGAGCAGCAGATCCAGATCATGCACCGGATCATCCATCGCCCCTACGGCATCATGCTGGTCACCGGACCCACCGGCTCGGGCAAGACCACAACGCTCTACTCCGGGCTGTCGGTACTCAACGACCGTTCGCGCAACATCATGACCGTGGAGGACCCGATCGAGTACTACATCGACGGCGTCGGTCAGACTCAGGTCAATACCAAGGTTGAAATGACCTTTGCGCGCGGGTTGCGCGCGATCTTGCGCCAGGATCCGGATGTCGTGATGGTCGGTGAAATCCGTGATCTCGAAACCGCTCAGATCGCGGTACAGGCTTCGCAGACCGGTCACCTGGTGCTGTCGACCCTGCACACCAATACCGCCGTCGGCGCGGTAACCCGCCTGCGTGACATGGGGGTAGAGCCCTACCAGCTTTCTTCATCGCTGGTCGGCCTGATGGCGCAGCGCCTGGTGCGCGAGTTGTGCAAACACTGCAAGGCGCCCTACGAGGCCACCATCGCAGAAAAGGAACAGCTCGGGCTGGACCCGGCGCAACCGCTGACCCTGTACAAGCCGGTCGGCTGCGCGCAGTGCCGCCATATGGGCTTTCTGGGGCGTACCGGCATTCACGAAATCATCGAAGTCGATCGCAAGCTCGAGTCGATGATTCACGACAACGCTTCCGAGCAGGCGCTGGAGAGCTACGCGCGCTCCCAGGGGCCGGGCATTCTGCAGTCCGGGCGCAACAAGATCGTCGCCGGACACACGACGCTGCGCGAGGTACTGCGCGTGACGATCGAAGAATAACGCCGTCCTCGACGACCCCCGATGGCTGCCTACGAATACACCGCGCTTGATGGCCAGGGCCGTGAGACCCGAGGGCTGATTGAAGGCGATACGCCACGACATGCGCGTGCGGCCCTGCGCGAACGCGGTCTGGCACCGCTGGACGTCACACAGGTCGCGGAGTCGCGCCTGTCAGCGGGCCGCAATCCGTTCAGCCGCAGCGGCAGCATCAGCAATACCGAGCTGTCGCTGTTCACACGCCAGCTGGCCACGCTGGTGCGTTCCGGTCTTCCACTGGACGAGGCGCTGACCGCCGTCTCCGAACAGAGCGAGAGCAAGCGCGTGAAACGCACGGCCTTGGGCGTGCGGGCGGGCGTGGTCGAAGGCAATTCGCTGGCCCAGTCACTGAACCAGTTCCCGAATGCCTTCCCGCCGCTGTTTCGCGCGACGGTCGAGGCCGGCGAACAGTCGGGCAAGCTCGATTACATCCTCGAACGTCTGGCCGACTACGTCGAGCGCCGCCAGGTCATGCAGCAGAAGATCATGCTCGCCGCGTTCTATCCGGCGATCCTGACGTTCGTGGCCGTAGGCGTGGTGATGCTGCTGCTGACCTACGTCGTGCCCCAGGTTGTCGAGGTCTTTGACAGCATCGATGCGACGCTGCCACCGCTGACCCGTGGCCTGATCGCCACCTCTGATTTTCTCCGCAGCTACGGCATCGTGCTACTGATCCTGATGGCGGCAGGACTGTTCGCCTTCTCGCGGCTGATGCGCGGCGAGGCGTTTCGCCGCAAGGTCCACACGCTGATCCTGCGGCTGCCCCTGATCGGCCGTCTGACCCGCGGAGCCAATACCGGGCGCTTCACCCGCACGCTCGGCATTCTGTTCGGCAGTGGTGTGCCGATCCTCGAAGCGCTGCGCATCGGCACACAGGTGGTCACCAATCTGCCGATGCGCGAGGCCATCGAGGCAGCCGCGACGAAAGTGCGCGAGGGCGCCGGACTCAGCCGTTCACTGGCGGCCAGCAAGCTGTTCCCGCCCATCACCGTTCATCTGATCGCAAGCGGCGAATCATCGGGCAAGCTCGACGAGATGCTCGACCGCTCGGCGGAGAATCAGGAACGCGAAGTCGAGACGCTGGTGGCCGCGCTGATGGGCGTATTCGAGCCCGTGCTGATTCTGGCGATGGGCGGCATCGTGCTGTTGATCGTGCTCGCGATCCTGCTGCCGATCTTTGATCTCAACCAGCTCGTCCAGTGATGAACGGCGCCTTCGACCAGGCGATCCTGCTGATCGTCGGTTTCGCTGCGAGCTTTTTCTCGGCGCTGGCGGGTGGCGGGGCCGGCCTGCTGCAGTTTCCGGCATTGATCCTTCTGGGGCTGGGCTTCGCCGGGGCAGTGGCGACGCACAAGGTCGCCGTGGTCGCACTGGGCGTCGGCTCCACGGCACGCCATCTGCGCGAGGGTGAACAGGACTGGCGCTTTCTCGGTCTCTGTACCTTGCTGGGCCTGCCGGGTGTGGTGTTCGGTACCCAGCTCGCGTTGCGCATCCCGGATCGCGAGGGCGAGCTGATCTTCGGCGCGGTGAACATCGGCCTGGGCCTGTTCTCGATGCTGCGCCCGCAACTCGGACAGTCCCTGGCACCCCGAAACCGCGCTGGTCGCGGCTTGCTGATCGGCAGCATGCTGGTCTTCTGCGTCGGCTGGCTGACGGGTCTGGTGCCGTCCGGACCTGGCGTGTTCTCGACGCTGCTGTTCCTGATCTGGTACGGATGCGACTATCGACAGGCCGTGGCCTACACAATGCTGATGGTCGGCCTGGTCTGGAATCTGGCTGGAGCCATCACCGCAGGGCTCAGCGGACCGGTCGCCTGGCCCTGGATTCCGGCGCTGCTGGTGGGTGGACTGCTGGGCGGCTACCTTGGCTCACACCTGGGACTGCTCAAGGGCAATCGTTTCATCAAGCGCGCCTATGAGATCCTGACCCTGTTGATGGGCGCGAGTCTGATCGCCCAGGGCCTCATGCGCTGAGGCCCCAGACCCCGCCTCAGGCCGCGCTGACGGCCATCAGTCGCGCGATGCGGGCCGGCACATCTTTCTCCACTTCACGCTGGGCGACGGCAATCGCATTGGCGAACGCGTGGGCATCGGCACTGCCGTGGGACTTGATGACGATGCCGTTGAGGCCAACAAAACTGGCGCCGTTGTAGTTGCGCGGATCCATGCGCCGTCCCAACGCCTTGAGCGCCGGCATCGCCGCCAGCGCCGCCACCTTGGTCAGCAGCGAACGTGTGAATTCTTCCTGCATGAAGTGTTTGATCAGTTTTGCCACACCCTCGCCGGTCTTCAGCGCGATGTTGCCGGCAAAGCCATCGCAGACCACGACGTCGACATCCTTGAGAAAGATGCCGTCGCCCTCGACGTATCCGATGTAGTTCAGCGTCGAGGCCTGCAACAACTGCGCGGCCTGCTTGATGACCTCGTTGCCCTTGATCTCTTCCTCGCCGATGTTCAGCAGCGCAACAGAGGGGCGCTCGATCCCGTAGATCGCCGTCACCAGTGCCGAACCCATCACCGCAAACTGCAATAACTGCGCTGCGCCACACTCAGCGTTGGCACCGAGATCCAGCATGTGCACGTGCCCGTTGAGCGAAGGAATCGCCGAAATGATGGCTGGCCGGTCAATGCCTGGCACGGTTTTCAAGACGAACTTGGCGGTGGCCATCAGCGCACCGGTATTGCCGGCGGAGACGGCCGCCTGCGCGCGGCCTTCCTTGACGAGATTGATCGCCACGCGCATCGACGAATCTTTCTTGCCCCGCAGCGCCTTGGACGGCAACTCGTCCATGCCGACGATTTCGGAGGCGTGCTGCAGCGACAGGCGGGGATCGTCGCCATGTCTGCGCTGTGCGAGCGCTTGTTTCAGCAGGGGCTCGTCACCGACGAGCACCAGATGCAGTGTCGGATGGTCGGCCAACGACAAAAGAGCAGCGTCCACGACCATTTCCAGGCCGTGATCGCCGCTCATTGCATCCAGTGCAAGGACGACAGGGGCCATCGGGCGCCCGTCGGCACTCACCGTCAGGATGGGTTACTCGGAGGCGTCCGCCGCCGAGCCGGTGTCAGTGTCGATGACCTTCTTGCCACGGTAGTAACCGTCTTCGGTCACGTGGTGACGGCGGTGCGTTTCGCCCGAGGTCGGGTCGGTCGACAGCGCCGGGGCCTGGGCCTTGCGCTTCCAATGGGCGTGGCGATGACCACGATAGGCGCGCGACTTCTTGGAATCTTGAACAGCCATTGCTCTACTCCGTCGGGCTGACCGCCCTCAAAAAACTACTCGTCCTGTTTCAGCTTTCCCTTCAATGCCGCGAAAGGATTTTCCTTGAGCTGAACCTTCTGCACTTCGCCCAATACCTGCGGCGGCGTCTGCTGGACCGAATTTTCGCATGCCGGGCAGCGCGGCAGCATCGGCAATCCCAGCAGAACCTCGTCCTCAATCAAGTCATGCAGCGGCAACTGGTCATCCTGGACCCAATAGGGGTCGGCGTCCTGAAGCAGCCGTCGCTCTTCTTCCTCATCCGTGACCAGACGCAGATCCAGTCGTACCTCCAGCGCCCAGTCAAAGGAACGCTCACAGCGCAAACACTGCATCGGCAGCCTGCCCGAGACTCGCCCGTGAAGCTGCGCCTGCCCTCGCGGACTGGCCCCCTGCAATGCAACCTGCAAGGCGATATCGGGGTATGGCAGCACTGCGAGCAGGC
>JBEIOK010000194.1:0-4876 GCA_040377605.1 Nevskiaceae bacterium
CCTCCAGCGGCAGGCCGACCGACGTGAGGATGACCGCAATCGCCACCAGACTGGCCGATGGAATGCCAGCCACGCCGACCGACGTGATCAAGGCCAGCAGCACGACCGTGAACTGCGTCGTGAACGACAGTTCCAGACCGTAGGCCTGAGCAATGAAGATCGCAGCCGCGCATTCGTAGAGCGCCGTGCCATTCATGTTGACCGTTGCGCCCAACGGCAAGACGAATCCCGCCACGCCATCCGATACTCCAGTGCGCTTCACGTTTTCCAGGCTGACCGGCAGGGTTGCGGCCGACGAGCTGGTCGAGAACGCCGTCAGCAGCACGGGGGTCATGGCCTGCAGATGGCGCCGGGGCGACAGGCCGAAGGCCCGCAGCAGCAGTGGCAGCCAGATGAAAATCTGGATCAACAGCCCCAGCACCACGCACACAAAGAACAGCAGCAGCGGTTGGACCGCCCCCCAGCCGGTCTGCGCCACCGTCTTGCTCACGAGCGCGAATACGCCGATCGGGGCAAAGCGCATCACCCAGCCGGTGATGCTGATCATCACCTCGTACATGCCTGCCCAGAATCGGCGCTGGGTCTCGACGAGTTCCGGCGTGAGCTTCGAGGCGAAGTATCCGAACAGCAGGCTGAAGAAGATCAGAGCCAGCATCTCGCCCTGTGCAGCCGCCTGGAACAGATTCGGCGGCACCATGCGCAGCAGGACGCCGATCAGGTCGTTGCCACCCCGGTCCTGGACCTTCTCCAGCACCGCTCCGGTATCGGCCGATAGCCCCAGCAGGGTGCCGGCTGGCTGACCGCCGACAACCCCCGGTTGAACCACGCTGAGCAGCACCAGGCCCGTGATCACGGCGATCAGGGTCGTCGCCAGAAAATACACTGCGGCCTTGCCGCCGATTCTGGAGATGCCGCCGCCATCGCCCAGCCCCAGGATGGCGTGAATCATCGCGCTGACAATCAGCGGGACGATCAGCATCTTCAAGCCATTGAGGAATAGCGTGCTGACGAAGCTGGTCGTCTCGATGAACCAAGCGGTATCGCCGATCAGGGCACCAGCCAGCATCGCGGCCGACAAGGCGATCGCGATTTGCCAATGCAATTTCATGGCGACGGGGCAACAAAAAGGCCGTTCATGGTGCATTGAACCATGAACGGCCTCGGGAAATCTCCCCGGGGATTGCGGATCAGAACTCCGGATCGACCGGCGCCTCGGCCTCCGGCTGCTGCAGGATCTTGATCGTGATCTCGCGCTCGATCGATGTGCGGTAGCCGCTGAACTCTCCACCCGCCACCAAATCGCGCAGACGGGCCGTTTCCTGAGCGGCCTGTTCCGGATCGTAGCCCGAGTCGTTGACGGCGCCGAGCATGACCACTGCAACCCCGCCGCTCCCCAACGTAACCTCACCGAAACTCGCGGTACCGGCGGCCGGGCGCGGCATCTTGAACAGCGCCTCAACCAGCTTGGCATCTTCCTGCGAACCGGTACGGCCAATCAGGCCGGGGCTCTTGAGTTCAGCGCCCAGCGACTGCGCCACCTGTTCGAGCGGCGTGCCGCTACGCGCGGACGCCAGCGCCTTGGCCGCGTCGGCCTGCGCGCGAGCCAGGGCTGACTCGTCACGCAGCAACGCGCGGATATCAGCCGCGACTTCATCCAGCGCACGCTGGCGCGGTGCCTCGTACTCGGCCTTGCGAATCACCACCACACTGTTGTCACCTGCCGCCAGCGGTTTACTGTTCTCGCCGTCGGTCAGCACCTCGGTCGAAAATGCTGCCGTGCGCACCGCTTCGTTGGCGAGCAGCCCGGCGCCACCGGTGCGCTGGAACCAGTCTGTCGTCTGCACCTGCAGCCCCAGTGCCTCGGCCACCGGCGCCAGCGAACCCGGCGTCTCGAACGCCAACTGCTCGAGCTTCTCCAGCGATTCCTGATAGCGCTTCTGACGCTCGCGGTTGCGATACAGGTCGACCAGCTCTGCACGCACGGCCGGTTCCTCCAGCGTGCGCACTACCGACGGCTTGATCTCATCGGCGCGAATGAGATGCCAGCCGAACTCGGTCTCGACCGGGGCGCTGACTTCCCCGCCCTTGAGGCCGTACAGCGCCTGCTCGAAGCTCTCGACCATCTGACCGCGCTTGACCCAGCCCAGATCGCCGCCTTCACCCTTGGAGCCGGTGTCGTCGGAATGCTCGCGCGCCAGGGCGGAGAAGTCCGCTCCCCCCTTGAGCTGGGCCGCGAGACCCTCGATCTTCTGCTTGGCCGCCGACTTATCGGCACCAAAACTGATCAGGATATGACGCGCCTTGCGCTCTTCCTGTGTCGTGAAGCGTGAAGCCTTCTCGGCGTCATACAGGACCTTGAGCACATCGCCCGAAGGCTCGGCCACCGGCGGCAACGCATCCTGCGACAGCTGCACATAGGCCAGCTTCAGACGCTCAGGTGCCATGTAGCGGCTCTTGTCCTGCTCGTACCGTGCCTGGACCTCCTCGTCGGAAATGCTGATCTCCGGGGCATAGCGCGCCGGATCGAACACGAGATAGGCCAACGCACGCGTCTGCGTGGCGAGCTTGTAATGGGCCTGCGCCTGAGCCGGAACGAGGAACGCGCTATCGACGACCGCAGAGCGCAGCTGATCCATCTCGACCGAGTCACGCAGCTGATTCTCGAAGCGCTCAGCGGTCTGTCCCTGCATCGATAGCCGTTCGAGGTACAGCTTGGAGTCGAACTTGCCGTCGGTCTGGAACGCCGGAATGCTGCTGATGGTGCGGAACAGCACCGCATCATTGGCGCGGAAGCCGGATTCCTCGGTGTGCTGCAACAGCATGGCTTCCTGGGTCAGATCCTTCAGCACCGCTTCGCGGAACTTCGCCTGATCGACCAGATCTGCCCGGAAGTTCTCCCCCATCAACGCCTGCAACTGACGGTAACGCTGGTCGTAGGCCTGACGGAACTGCGAGTCATGAATCTTCTGGCTGCCGACCTTCGCCACGACCGGATCAGCGCCGCCACCGGAAAAGGAATCAATGCCGAAGAATGCAAAAGGAATGACGATGATCGCCACGATGAAGCCGGCAACCAGCCCGCTGGTGCGGTCACGAATCTGCTGAAGCATGTTCTTCCTCGAACCTCCGTCTTCAAAAACAACAAAGCCCGGTCTAGAGCCGGGCTTGCTGAGTCGCTGCGTGATGGTGGGCTGCCCCCGACTCGAACGGGGAACCTACTGATTAAGAGTCAGCTGCTCTACCATTGAGCTAGCAGCCCGCACGACACGAAAAGTTTAAAAATTGGGGTGGACGAGGGGACTCGAACCCCCGACAACCAGAATCACAATCTGGGACTCTAACCAACTGAGCTACGCCCACCACCGGGAACATTCCCCGCCGGGGAACGCTCAGGGGCGCGAATCATAGCAGAACCTTTTTCGCGTCAAAAGCCCGCGCGACAGGAAAGACCCAGGGCGGGGGCGGTCCGCATCTCACTTGCGGACCGCAGCCGCTGCCCGGAACATCCGGGGTCCGCGACCGTGATTCGAAAAGCAGCGCCACCATGCCCGAGGTTCGTCCGACCGCCGATCGCACCCCACCGCACCCCGGGGACTCTCACCGCCGTGCCCTCGACCTGCAGGCACAGGGTCAGTGGGCCGCCGCGGTCGCGGCATGGGATGAAGTCCTGTCCAACGCCCCGCGCGATGCCGCAGCGCTCGCCAACAAGGCCGCCGGTCTGCGACGGCTCGGAAAAGCGGCGGATGCCCGTCATTGTTACGAGACCGCGATCGGCATTGACGCCGGCAATGTCTCGATCTGGTTCAACTACGGCAACCTGCTGCACGCCGAACGCGCGCTGGATGCCGCGGAGCAGGCGTTCCGACGCGCCCTCGACCTGCAACCCGGCCACGTCCCCAGTCTCGTCAACCTCGGGCGGCTGCTGCGCGACCGGTCACGGCCAGACGAGGCGATGGCCCAGTATCAAGTCGCACTCCAGCTCGATCCCGAGCAGGCACAGGCCCATCGGGGTCTGGCGCGGCTGCTGCACCAACAAGCGCGGCTGGTCGAGGCCCGGCCGCATTACGAGAAGGCGCTGCAGTATTTTCCAGCCGAAGCGTCCCTGCGTTCCGATTTCGGTGTCCTGCTCAACAAGCTCGGTGCGCACGAAGCTGCGCGCGAACAGTGGCTGCACTGCCTGCGGATCGATGCGCACAATGCCGTGGCACTGAACAATCTCGGGGCGCTGGCGCGCCAGCTGCGCCAGCCGGTGGAAGCCCTGCCCTGGCTGGAACGTGCCCACGCGCTGCAACCCGAAGATCCGATGACCGTGAGCAACCTCGCACAGGTCCTGCTGGATCTCGGACAGATCACGCGCGGCCAGTCGCTGGTCGAGCGTGTTGTGCAGCGCCAGCCCGAGCACCCGGATCTGCAGCTCACGCTGGGCTTTGCGCTGGTACACCAGGGCCGCATCAACGAGGCCATCGACGCCTTTATCAGCGCCGCCGATCACGCGCCACAGGCCAGCGCCCCCCTCTCCAATGCACTGTTCTCCAGCCTGTACCGTGATGACCGGCGCCCCGAGGACGACACGGATTTCCACCAGCGCATCGCGCGCCGGCTCAGCAAGCCGTCCATCGCCGGCATCGCGCCCTTCCCGGCGCTGCCCCCGCCCACCGCGCTGCGCGTCGGCTTCGTATCGCCGGATTTTCGCAGTCATCCGGTGGCCTGCTTCTTCGCGCCCCTGCTCGAACATTTCGACCGTCAGCGTATCGAGACCGTGTGCTACTCGGTCACCCTGACCGAGGATGCGGTGACCGAGCGCATCCGCGCGGCAACACACCACTGGCGGGGTTGCGCCAATCTGCCGGATGAGGTGCTCGCGGCCCAGATCCGC
>JBEIOK010000015.1:0-35429 GCA_040377605.1 Nevskiaceae bacterium
CGCGCGCAGATGACCTGGGCGTGGGTGCCGAAGCAGAAGGCCTGAGGCCCTACAGGAAGCGGCGCCGGTGGAAGTACCACCACAGCCCGCCGCCGATCACCGCCAGCAATCCCAGCGCGAAGAAGTACCCGTAGCGCCAGTGCAGTTCGGGCATGTACTCGAAGTTCATGCCATAGATGCCGGTGATCAGGGTGAGCGGGAAGAAGATTGCCGACAATACTGTCAGACCCTGCACGACGCGGTTCGTGCGGTGCGAGACCGACGCGAAGTGCAGCTGGATTGCCGCCTCCAGGTCACGCTCCTGGCCGGAGGCGTGGGTCAGCACGCGATTGACGTGTTCGGACAGGTCGCGCATCCGCACCTGATCCGGCTGCTCCCATTCGAAGCAGGAGCCGCGTCGCCAGGCATCCAGCGCTTCGAGCTGGCTCTCGGAGAGCGCCTCAAGCCTGCGGACCTCGCGTCGGCAGCGCAGCAGCTCCCGCCAGTCGCTCATCGGTTGCGCCGGATCGAGCAGCGCGTCCTGCAGCTGCGTGAAGTGTAGGTCCATGACATCGCGGATGCGCAGGAACCGATCCACCATGGCGTCGACGATCATCAGCGTCAGCCGCAGCGGCGAGGTCGGCGGCTTGAGCCGGCCGTCGAGCAGCTTCTGGCGCACCCAGTCGACACTGACGTTATCGGCCGCGCGCACCGTGATCAGCACGCGCTCGAACATGAAGAAGGCGGCCGTACGGGTTTCGAGCGGCAGGGGCTCCGGTCGCGGCCCCAGACCCTCGAAGATCAGCATGTCGTAGTCGGGGCTGCCGTCGAAGAACGGCGGATGCGTGACATTGAGGCTGTCCGACACATGCTCGACGTCGATCGGCACGCCGATCAGCGGCTCCGCCCAGCACTCCCAGCCCTGCGCGTCCTCGCGGTGGAAGTCGGCCCAGATCAGGCCCGTCTCCGGCAGCGCCTCGCCCGCGGCGAGCTGCCGTGGCGGTGACCCGGCGGCAAAGTGGTACAGGTTCATGATCCAAACATAACAGGAGGCTGCGGCCTAAAAGAAGAAGGCCGCCCGGAGGCGGCCTTCAAGAACGGCTCGACGCGGCCGCTGACGTCAGCGTGTCGCGGCGAGCGCGCTGAATCGCCTGGCCGGCTGCTGACGCGGCCGGGAGGCGAAACGCACTACTGCAGCAGGTCTTCGATCGCGGCGCGCTCTTCCCGCAGCTCGTTTTCGGTGACCGTCATGCGCGCGCGAGAGAACTCGTCGACGCTTAGGCCCTGCACGATCTCGTACTGACCGTTCTTGCAGATGCAGGGATAGCCATAGACGATGCCCGGCTTGATGCCGTAGCTGCCGTCGGACGGCACGCCCATCGACACCCACTTGCCGTTGCTGCCCAGCGCCCAGTCGCGGACGTGGTCGACGGCGGCCGAGGCGGCCGAGGCGGCGGACGACAGGCCGCGCGCCTTGATGATCGCGGCGCCGCGCTGCTGCACGGTGGGGATGAAATCCTTCTCGACCCAGGTCTGGTCGACCAGCGACTTCGCCGGCTTGCCGCCGATCGTCGTGTGGCTGATGTCCGGGTACTGCGTGGAGCTGTGGTTACCCCAGATGATGACCTTCTCGATGTCGTTGCCGTGCGTGCCGGTCTTGCTGGCGAGCTGCGAGACGGCGCGGTTGTGATCGAGGCGCACCATCGCGTGGATCTGCTTGGGATCGAGGCCGCCCTTCGCGGCGGCGGTCGCGGCGATCAGCGCATTGGTGTTGGCCGGGTTGCCGACGACCAGCGCGCGCACATCCTTCGACGCCTTGGCGGCCAGGGCCTTGCCCTGCGGTCCGAAGATGCCGCCGTTGGCGGTCAGCAGGTCCTTGCGCTCCATGCCGGGGCCGCGCGGGCGCGCGCCGACCAGCAGGGCGTAATCCGTGCCCTCGAAGCCCGACATCGGGTCGGAGTGGATCTCGACGCTATGGACCAGCGGGAAGGCGCAGTCTTCGACTTCCATCACCGTACCTTTGAGCTTCTCCAGCACTTCCGGCACCGGCACCTCGAGCAGCTGCAGGATGACCGGTTGATCCGGGCCCAGCAGGGAGCCGGACGCGACGCGGAAGATGAGCGAGTAGGCGATCTGGCCGGCGGCGCCGGTGATGGCGACCTTGACGGGCTTTTTCATCAAAAAAACTCCCAAGACGGTAGCGAAGAACGGGCCGGACGCGGCCCCAGGACAGCAAAAGGGCCGCAATTTTACCCGTTTCCGGCCGCAGGGCGGTTGACCGGGCAATCACCCCTGCTGCAGGACCACCGTCGGCGGGGTTTTCAGCGTCGGCCGCAACGAGATCCAGCCTAGCAGCGCGACCACGGCGGCCCCTGCCAGGGTGCCAATCAGCCATAGCGTCGGCCGCGGGCCATAGGGGATCTTGAACACCTGCTCGGCCAGCACCCAGGCCACGGTCTGCGCGGCGATCGCCGCCACCAGTCCCGCCAGTCCCCCCAGCACCGCGTACTCGGCCAGCAGGCCGCGCACGATCAACCCGGAGCGCGCGCCCAGCGCCCGCAGCAGCGCCGTCTCGCGCACGCGTTCAGTGCGTGTGCCCTCGATCGCCGCTAGCAGCACACACAATCCGGCGGCGAGCGTGAACAGGAAGATGAATTCCACCGCGCGCACGATGCGATCCACGATGCCGCGCACCTGATTCATCATCGCCTCGATATCGAGCACGGTGATGTTCGGGAAGTCGCGCACCAGTTCACGCAGCAGCATGCGGTTGTCGGGTGCCAGCTTGAAGCTGGTCAGCCACTGCGCCGGCACGCTGTCGGGCAACGCCCCGGTCGGGGCCAGCAGGAAGAAGTTCGGCTTGAAGCTGTCCCATTCCACGGTACGGAAGTTGTGCAGCGTGAAGGTGATGCGCTCGCCGGCAAAATCCAGCGTCATCGTGTCGCCGAGTTTCACGCCGAGACGCTCGATCACATACTCATCGGCCGACAGCCAGCGTTGTCCGTGGCCTTCCTGCCCCCACCATGCCCCGTCGGTGATGCGATTGTCAGGATTGAGCGTGTTGCCCCACGACAGGTTGAAGTCCCGGTTGATCCAGCGTTGCGTCTCCGGATCGTCAAACGAATCGGCGGTGACCTCGCGGCCATTCAGCTCGACCAAGCGGCCCCTCACCATGGGCCACAGTTCGAGTGCGGGATACCCGCGCGCGGCAAAGAATCGCTTCAGCGGCTCGACCTGGTCGCTCTGGATATTGATCAGGAACTGGTTGGGCGTGTCCGCCGGCAACTTCTGCTGCCAGCTCACCAGCAGATCCTGGCGAACGACGGACACCAGCAGCAGGGCCAGCAGGGCCAGCCCAAGTGCCGTGACCTGCGCTACCGTGGCGCGACGGCGGCGGGCGACATTGCCGAGGCCAAATCGCCACGACACGCCGACCGCGCGTTTCAGCGGCGACAGCGCCAGCACCAGCAGCCAGGCCAGAAAAGCCAGGGCCAACAGCGTCAGTCCGGCGCCCCCGAGCACGGCGATCGCCATCTTCGGCTCGCCGGTGGCCAGCCACAGCAGCGCCGCCGCCGTTCCTAGCGCCGACAGCCAGATCAGGCGCGATCCGGTCGAGCCAGTCTCCGCGCGCTGGAACACGCGCAGCGGCGGCGTGCGCCGCGCATCGAGCAGCGGCGGTGCAGCAAAGCCCATCAGCATCAGCAGCCCCAGCGCGGCGGCCGCCCCCAGTGGCCACAGGGGCGCCGGCGGCAACTGCAACATCATCAGACCGCCGAGCAGTTCGGCGATCAGCGCCTGCACGCCATAGCCAGCCAGAGCGCCCGCCCCGCTGCCGATCAGGCCGAGCAGTAACAGTTGCAGCAGCAACGCGCGGCCGAGAAAGCCGCTCCGCGCGCCCATCGCTTTCAGCAGTGCGATCTCATCGCGCAATTTCTCTCCGTACTGCCGTGCGGACAGCGCCACCGCAGCACAGGCCAGCAGCGTGGCGGCGAGCACCGCGATATCGAGAAACTGACCGGCGCGATCCAGCGAATTGCGGATCTCCGGACGTGCATCCTGCGGCGTCTGCTTGCGGATGCCGTCCGGCGGGTCGAGTGCCCGCAGCGATGCCAGCGCTTCCGGTGTTCCGGCAAACAGACGGCCGTACTGCACGCGGCTGCCGGGGCCGACCAGCTGGGTTGCGGGCAGATCGGCGGCGTTCAGCATCAGCCGCGGCGCCAGATCGGCAAAGCCATTGCCGCGATCCGGCTCGTTCTCGATCACCGCGGTGACCCGCAACTCGATGGCACCGGCCTGCACGGGCGTGCCGGGCTGCAGCCGCAGCTCCTGCCACAGGCGCGCATCGGCCCACACCTCGCCGCGCGGCGGGATGCCGCCGGCGATGCGCGCGGCACCGAACGGTTCGTCGGCGATGCGCAGCGTGCCGCGCAGCGGATAACCCTCGCCAACTCCCTTGATCGACGCGAGCACCGACTGTTCGCCCGTGAACACGACACTGGCAAACGAGGCGATATCGACGCTGCGCACAGTGGCATCGGACGCGGTCAGGGTTTCCGGCAGCGGCTTGCGCGAGTTGAACACGAGGTCGGCACCCAGTGCCTCGCCGGTCTGCGCGGCCAGCGCGCTGCGCACACGTTCGGTAAACAGATTGACGGCGCCGACCGAGGCCACCGCGACGGCCAGCGATAGACCGAGAATGAACAACTCACCGGAGCGCCAGCCGCGGCGCAATCGGCGTACGGCGAAATTCAGGCTGGGGATCATCGCCGGGCTCCGCAAAGCTCTGGATTGTGTACGTGGCTGGGAGGCCGGCTGAGCATTACGTACACTGCGCCGCGTCCTGTCCAATTCATGCTGCCGCCCCGACGGTGGCCTGGCCCCAACCGAGAAAGATGACCCGAAGCGCCGAGCTCGATGTACTGCGTGGCCTGCTGCTGGTGCTGATGACCATCACGCACCTGCCCACGCGCTTTTCTGCCTACAGCAGCCAGGCCTTCGGTTTCGTTTCGGCGGCCGAGGGTTTCGTGTTCCTGTCGGGCTTCGTGGCCGGCATGCTGTACTGGCGCGGCATGGCGTTGCGAGGCGAATCGTGGATGCGCGGCAGAGTCATGGCGCGCGCCCGTGAATTGTATGGCTGGCATCTGCTGCTGCTGGTTTTCCTGTTCACGGTCGGTGCCGCGATCGGGCACTACGCCGAACGCCCGCTGCTGCGCAACCTGTTGAGCTTCTACTTCGAGCAGCCCGGAGTTGCCTTGTGGGCGGCGCCGCTGCTGCTGTACCAGCCACCGCTGCTCGACATCCTGCCGACCTACATCGTCATGCTGCTGCTGACGCCGCTGTGGCTGGGACAGGCGCAGCGCCATGGCTGGGGTCGCGTCCTGCTGTGCAGCGTGCTGATCTGGGGTTTCGCGCAGGTCGGCGGTCGGGCCCTGGTGCTCGACGCGATCAATTTCCTGACCGGGGAGCGCGTTCCGAGTGTGCCGTTGCCGGCCTGGGGCTATTTCGACGACTTTGCCTGGCAACTGCTGTGGGTGCTCGGGCTGTGGAGCGGGCATCTGGCTGCGCGCCACGAACTGGCAGCGCAGCTGCCGCGGCGCAGCCTGCGGATCGCCGCGGTGCTCGCGGCGTTGACCTATCTGGCCTGGTATCACGGCGTGCTGGAAGCGGCGCTGCGCAGCATCGATCTGCCGATATTGGCGCGCGGGGACGGGCCGTTGTTCGACAAGGTCATGCTGCGTCCGCTGCGCGTGCTCAACTTCATCGTGTTCGCGGTCAGCATCGGACTGATCCTGCCGCGGGTGTCGTCGATGATCCGCGGGCTGGGTCCGGCATGGCTGGGCCTGATGGGACGCGCCTCGCTGCCGGTGTTCACCACGCATCTGTTCCTGGTGCTGCTCGCGTTCTCGCTGGTCGATCGCGACGAAACCCCCCTCGACCGCGTGACCGAAGCGGCTGTGCTGGTCGGGGTATTCGGCACGATGCTGGTGGTGGCCTGGTACCACCAGCTGCGTCGCTCGCGCGCCTGAGCGTGCGTGCTCAGGCATCGAGCCGACCCTCGCGCAGCGTCAGCGTGCGGCCGCAGCGCGCAGCCAGTTGCGCATCGTGCGTGACCAGCACCAGCGTCGTGCCTTCGGTCCGGTTGAGCTCGAACAGCAGATCGATGATCTGCGCGCCGGTCGCCGTGTCGAGGTTGCCGGTGGGTTCGTCAGCGAACAGGATTTTCGGGTTGCCGCTGTAGGCGCGCGCGATGGCGACGCGCTGCTGCTCGCCGCCGGAAAGCTGGTGCGGATAGTGCTGCAGCCGCTGGCCGAGGCCAACGCGCTCCAGCGCCGCACGGGCGCGCGCACCGGCATCCTTCAGACCGGCGAGTTCGGCCGGCAGCATGACGTTCTCCAGCGCGGTGAAGCCGGCGAGCAGCTGGAACGACTGGAACACGAACCCGACGCGACCGGCGCGCAGGCCCGCGCGGGCATCCTCGTCGAGTCCGGTCAGGGACTGACCCTCGAGCAGGATGTCGCCGCGACTCGGCAGGTCCAGCCCCGCGAGCAGCGAGAGCAGCGTGGTTTTGCCGGAACCCGAGCGACCGACAATGGCAACGGACTCGCCGGCGGATATTTCCAGCGAAACGTCGGTCAGAATCGTCAGCGGCGCATCGCCGCTGTTAACCTCTTTACCCACCCCGCGCGCCGCGACCACTCCCGTTCCTGCAAGCATGATGCTTCGATTCCTGTCTGTTCTGATGTTGCTGTGTGCCGCGGTGACGGCGCGTGCGGAGAACACTGCGCCGGTCATTCTGGTGCTGGGCGACAGTCTCAGCGCCGCCTATGGCATTCCTGCGTCCCAGGGCTGGGTAGCGCTGTTGCAGCAGCGATTGCAGGCGCGAGGCTATCCGCAGCGCGTGGTCAACGCCAGCGTCAGCGGCGAAACCACGGCGGGCGGACTGAACCGCCTGCCCGCATTACTGGACCGTCATCGGCCGCAATTGGTTCTGATCGAGCTCGGCGGCAATGACGGCCTGCGCGGTCTGCCGATCGCGCGTCTGCAGGAAAACCTGACGCGCATGGCCCAGCTGAGCCGCAGTGCGGGCGCCCGGCCGGTGCTGTTCGAGATGCGCATCCCCAGCAACTACGGGCCGACCTATACCCAGGGATTCCAGGCCGCCTTCACGACCGTGGCGCAGGCCCAGAACGCGCCGCTGGTCCCGTTCTGGCTGGCCGGTATCGCGCTGGACCCCGACGCCTTCCTGGATGATGGCATTCATCCCACCGCCGCCTCGCAGCCCCGGATGCTCGATGCGGTCTGGCCCACCCTGGAAGCCGCGCTCAAGTCGCGCTCAAGCCTGCGAGATTGAAAAGGCGATCAAAAGCGATCGCCTGTGCATCCCGGACCCCGACCCTTGCGTATTAGCGGCGTGGCGGGAAGGTCCTGCCTGTCAGACAACAACATGAAAATTGCGGTGATCGGTTCCGGCATTTCCGGACTTTCTGCGGCCTGGTTTCTCTCGCATCGTCACGACGTCACCCTGTTCGAGCAGGACGGACGCGTCGGCGGGCATACCAACACGATCCTGGTCGACACGCCTGACGGCCAGCAGCCGGTCGATACGGGCTGGATCGTCTATAACGGCGTCAACTACCCCAATCTCACGGCGCTGTTCGGTGAATTGGAGGTGCGCACCCGCCCGACCAGCATGTCCTTTGGTGTCTCGCTGGGTGGCGGCGCCTATGAATGGAAGGGCAGCGACAATCTGTTCACGGTTTTTGCGCAGCCCGCCAACCTGTTCCGGCCCGCGCACCTGCGCCTGCTGACCGATATCCTGCGGTTGAACCGCGAGTGCAACCGCCTGCTCAAGGCCAACCGGCTGCCGACCGGCTCGCTGGGCGATTTTCTGCGCGCGGCGGGGTTCTCCCCCGAGCTGTGCGCGCGTTATCTGTTGCCGATGGCAGGCCTGATCTGGAGCTGCTCGCCGAAGAAGGCCCAGGAATACCCGGCCGCCGACTTCATGCGCTTCTTCGAGGCGCACTCGCTGTTCACGACGACACAGCAGCCGACCTGGCATACGGTGATCGGCGGCAGTCACCAGTACGTGCGCCGGATCCTGGAGCGCTATCGCGGCACGCTGCGTCTCAACGCCCGCATCGCGGCCCTGCAGCGCATCGAGGGCGCCGGGATCGACGTGATCTCCGCCACCGGCACCGAGCGCTACGACCGCGTCGTCTGTGCCACGCACTCGGATCAGGCGCTGCGCCTGCTTGCCGACGCCAGTGCGCAGGAGCGCCAGGTCCTCGGCGGTATCCCGTACAACGAAAGCCGCGTCGTGCTGCATACCGACGAGTCCTATCTGCCGCGCCGCCGCGCCGCCTGGGCCTCCTGGAACTACATCAACGACGACGCGGATTTCTTCCGGCCGGACTTCGACCGCGAGATTCATGACCGCCCGATTTCCGGTAGCTACTGGATGAACCTGCTGCAGGGCATCCCGGGGCCGGTGAACTATGTGGTCACGCTCAATCCCACGCGTGCGATCCCACGCGACAAGATCGTCTACGACACCCGCTACCATCATCCGCACTACGGTCCGGACAGTGTCATGACCCATGAACACCTGTCCGGCATCCAGGGAACGGGCGGCTTGTGGTGGGCCGGCGCCTGGACGGGGTATGGTTTCCACGAAGACGGGCTCAAATCGGGCTTGCGTGCTGTAGCGGGGATCGATCGCGAATGCCTGCCGACCTGGACCCAGATCTGAACATGGACGGGGCGCTGTACAGCACGCGCGTCATGCACCGTCGCCTGGTGCCGCCCCTCTATCGCTTCGTCTATCGCGTGTTCTATGTGCTGGTCGACATCGACCGGCTCGATGCCCTGGCCGCGCGGCTGCGCCTGTTCTCCTACAACGGTTTCAACCTGCTGTCGCTGCGCGACCGCGACCACGGCGATGGCCGCGGCCTGCGTGCGTGGGCCGAAAATACTCTTCGGAATCAAGGCATTGAGCTGGATGGCGGACGCATCCGCCTGCTCGCCTTCCCGCGCGTGCTGGGGTGGGCCTTCAACCCGATCAGCCTCTGGTACTGCGAGCACCGCGACGGTTCGCTGCGCGCCGTCATTGCCGAGGTCAACAACACCTTCGGAGAGAAGCACAGCTACGTGCTGGCATCCGGCGGGGCGCCGCATTCGTATGAACAGGCGATCGAAAAGGACAAGGTTTTCCATGTTTCGCCCTTTCTCGGTCGGGTCGGCCGGTACCGCTTCACGCTCAGCGCGCCGGAGGCGCGGGTGCGGGTCGCCATCCACGAGACCCTCGAGGGACGGGGCATTCTCGATGCGACCCTGGCCGGTGAGCGGCGCCCGCTGACGGACGCCGCGATTCTCGGGCAGGTGCTGCGGATGCCGTGGATGACGCTGAAGGTGGTGGCAGGCATTCATTGGGAAGCGCTGAAGCTGTGGCTGCGCGGAGCAAAGTTTCACCGCAAGCCCGAGCCGCTGCGTCCCGATGTGACCTGAGCGCCGCATCGACACAACAAGAGTGCGCGCGGGCCGTGGGCGGGGCCGCGCCTGTAACAGGAAGATGCAGACCATGAAAAATCGCGATACCGAACAAGACGCCCAGATCGACCGCATTCTGTCGCGAGACGGCTTCTCACCGGACCTGCCGGCGCCGCTGACGACCGGCAACGGCCAGCGCCTGACGGTGGGCCTGCGCGTGCTGATGTACATGCTCAAGGGCCTGCGCATCGGCTCGCTGGATGTGACGCTGCCCACCGGCGAGGTCCGCCAGTTCCGCGGCAGTGAAGAGGGCCCGCACGGCGTGCTCAATATCCGCTCCGGTGCGCTGATCCGCCACGTGCTGCGCGGCGGTGAAGTCGGCTTCGGCGAGGCCTACCTCGACGGCTGCTGGGATTCGCCCGATCTCTCGCGGCTGCTCGCCGTGATGTACCTCAACGAGCCTTACTACAAAGGCCCCTACGAGAAGAACATCCTCGGCCGCTTCTACGGCTGGATCCAGCACAAGCTTCGTGCCAACACCAAGAGCCAGGCGCGCGAGAACATCGAGTATCACTACGACCTCGGCAACGAGTTCTACAAGATGTGGCTCGACGAGACGATGGCCTACTCGGCGGGCATGTTCATCCAGCCCAACGAAACGCTGATGGACGCGCAGCTCAACAAGTTCCGGCTCATGTACGAGCGCCTCGATCTCCAACCGGAACACCACCTGCTGGAGATCGGCTCCGGCTGGGGTGGCTTTGCCATCTATGCGGCCAAACATTCGGGCTGCCGCGTCACCAGCATCACGCTGTCCAAGGAGCAGCTGGCCGAAGCGCAGAAGCGTGCCGAGGCGGCGGGGCTGTCCGACCGCATCACCTTCGAGCTGCGTGACTATCGCGACGTCACCGAAACCTACGACCGCGTGGTGTCGATCGAGATGTATGAGGCCGTGGGCGAGGAGTACTGGCCCGGCTACTTCGCGACCATCCACAAGGCGCTCAAGCCCGGCGGCCGCGCGGCGATCCAGGGCATCACCATCAGCCCGAAGATCTTCGACGACTACCGCCGCAAGCGGGACTTCATCCAGAAGTACATCTTCCCGGGCGGCATGCTGTGCCCGCCGGGTCGCTTCCAGGATCTCGCCTTCGAGGCGAAGCTGGTCGCCGAAGACGCGAAGTTCTACGCCACTGACTACGCCGACACGCTGGCGCACTGGCACCGCAACGTCCTCGCGGTGCGCGATCAGATCGTGCAGCAGTTCGACGAGCGCTTCCTGCGCATGTGGCGCTACTATCTGAGCTATTGCGAATGCGGCTTCCGCACGGGCAGTATCGACCTCATGCAGATCACACTGCGCAAAGCGGGGTAATCATGAAACTTGCAGCCGGATTCGCACTGCTGGCTCTCGGCGGCCTCATTGCCGTCTCGGTCTGGGCCACCGGCCACGTCAGCATCGTGCCGGCGATCAACGATCTGCTGACGCGACCGGCCGAGGGTTACAACCCCTGGTTTGTCGCCACGCTACTCGATGCCTACTTTGCCTTCCTGTGGTTCTGGCTGTGGGTGGCCTACAAGGAAGCGAGCTGGGGCGCGCGCCTCGTCTGGCTGGTGCTGATCCTGTGCCTCGGCAACATGGCCATGGCCGCGTACGTGCTGATCCAGATCTGGAAGCTGCCGAAGTCGGCTCGCTTCGAGGATCTGCTGCTGCGCCGCCCGTGACCGCGGTCGCGGACCAGAAGCAGTTCGCCGGGTTCTGGCAGCGCCGCGTCGTCGGGCCGCTGCTCGCGCAACTCAAGCAGGGCATCACCCCGGAGAAGATCGCGCTGACGCTCGCCCTCGGCGCGGTGATCGGCATCTTCCCGATCCTCGGGGCCACCACGATGCTGTGTGCGCTCGCAGGACTATGGCTGCGGCTCAACCAGCCGGTCATCCAGCTCGTCAACTACTTTGTCTACCCGCTGCAGATCGCGCTGCTGTTGCCGTTCTACCGCGCCGGTGAAACCCTGTTTGGTCAACCGCACGTACCGATTTTCTCGGTCACGGAGTTGATGCAACGCTTCCAGGCCTCGCCCACGCAATTCATGATCGACTACGGCATGGTCGGTGTGTACGGCGTCGTGGTCTGGGCACTGGTGGCGCCGGTGCTGGTGGCAGCACTTTACTTCAGCGCGCGACCCCTGCTGCGCCTGTTGGCGCGGCGCTCATAGCAGGTCGAGCACCCGCTCCGGTGGACGGCCAACCGCGGCCCTGTTCCGGTAGACGACGATCGGACGCTCCATCAGCTTCGGATGGCTTGCGAGCACGTCGAGCCACTGAGTGTCGCCGTAGCCGTTGTCCTTCGACAGCCCCAGTTCCGCAAACAACTCTTCCTTGACCCGCACGATCTCCAGCGGCTTCATGCCGAGCAGTCCGCACAACTCGCGCAGCTCCGCCTTCGACAGCGGCTGTTGCAGGTACTCCACGACCGGCAGGTCGACGCCATGATCCTGCAGGAGTTTCAGCGTCTCGCGGCTCTTGCTGCAGCGGGGATTGTGAAGGATGCAGTCGCGCATCGTCGGAACTCCGCGGGGGTGTCGTATGGAACCCGCAGTATAGGTGCCGGCCGGCCTGCCTCCGTTCATCGGCGAGCACGGCGCGCGGACTCTCCTCGAACGCCATGAGCGCGAACGACCGGGATCTCGTACGTCTGACGCCGGACGGGCTGTACTGCCCCGCGGGCGACTTCCACATCGACCCCTGGAGGCCGGTACCGCGCGCCGTCATCACGCATGGCCACGGCGACCATGCGCGCGCGGGCATGGGCCGCTACCACACGACGCGGGCCGGCGCGGCGATCCTGCGCTGGCGGCTCGGCGAGCAGGAATACCACGAGCACGACTACGGCGAGCGCTTCCGGCTCGGCGATGCCACGGTGTCGCTGCATTCGGCGGGGCATGTGCTCGGCTCGGCGCAGGTGCGCATCGAGGTCGACGGCGAAGTCTGGGTCGTCTCCGGCGACTACAAGCGCCAGGCCGATCCGAGCTGCGCGCCGTTCGAGGTCGTGCGCTGCGACACCTTCATCACCGAGGCGACGTTCGGGTTGCCGATCTACCGCTGGCCGTCGACGGCCGACGTCGTGCGCGAGATTCTCGACTGGCGCGAGCACTGCGCGACGCGAGGCGAGGCGGCGATCCTGTACGGCTA
Organism: Nevskiaceae bacterium; assembly: GCA_040377605.1. GTDB lineage: Bacteria > Pseudomonadota > Gammaproteobacteria > Nevskiales > Nevskiaceae > Solimonas. The sequence goes on from JBEIOK010000015.1 coordinate 12,652, forward strand.
CGCGCTGGGCAAGGCGCAGCGCCTGCTCGCGGAACTGAGACTGCAGAGCGAGCAGCCGGTGTGGCTGCACGGCGCAGTCGCCACCGGCGTCGGGGTGTACCGGCAGGCCGGCGTGGAGTTGATCGAGACACGACCCGTTGGCGACCGCGAACGAGGTGCCAGCTTCGCCGGCCAGCTGGTGATCGCACCGCCGTCGGCGGCGGGCAGCGCCTGGCTGCGACGCTTCGGCCGCGCGCAGCAGGGCTTCGCCTCGGGCTGGATGCGCCTCCGCGGCAATCGCCGGCGCCGCAACTACGACCGCGGCTTCGTCGTCTCCGATCACGCCGACTGGCCGGCGCTGATGCAGACGGTGCGCGAGACCGGTGCTTCGCGCGTGATCGCGACGCACGGCAACACCGACGCGATCGTGCGCGCGCTCAATGAAGACGGCATCGCTGCGGAAGCATTCTCGACCCGGTTCGGGGATGAGGAATGAAGGCCTTCGCCGCGCTGTTCCGCGAACTCGACCGCAGCACGGCGACCCTGGACAAGCGTGCGGCGCTGGTCGCGTACTTCCGCACCGCGCCACCGAGCGATGCGGCCTGGGCCCTGCACCTGCTGTCGGGCGGCAAGATCACCGGCGCCAAGCGCCTGATCGCGAACACGCGCGAACTGCGCGAATGGATTGCGGACGTTTCGGGTACGCCGGGCTGGCTGGTGGACGCGAGCTACGACCAGGTCGGCGATCTCGCGGAGACGCTGGCGTTGCTGCTCGACGATCCGCCGGTCGCAGCCGCCGACATTCCACTGTCCGAGTGGATCGAGCAGCGCCTGCTGCCGGTCGCCAATCGTGAACCCTCCGTGCGGCGCGACGTCATCGTCGACGCATGGACCTCGCTGCCGTTCGACCAGCGTCTGCTGTTTAACAAGCTGCTGACCGGGGCGCTGCGCGTCGGCGTCTCGCAGCGGCTGGTGCAGCAGGCACTGGCCGAGATGTCGGGTATCGACATCGCACGGATCGCACAGCGCATGCTCGGCCGCTGGTCGCCCACGCCCGAGTTCCTGCAAATGCTGCTGTCGGCCGAAGAGCTGCCTACGGACCGCCAGCAGCCGTATCCCTTCTTCCTCGCCTCGCCGCTGGAAGGTGAAGCGGATGCACTCGGCGACATCGCCGACTGGCTGCTGGAATGGAAGTGGGACGGCATCCGCCTGCAACTGATCCGGCGCAACGGAGGCAGTGAAATCGCGCTGTGGTCGCGCGGCGAGGAGCGGCTCGACGGCCGCTTCCCGGAAATCGAAGCGGCGGCACGCTCGCTGCCGCGCGACTGCGTGCTCGACGGCGAACTGCTGGCCTGGCGTGAAGGCGAGGACGCGCCGTTGCCGTTCTCGGCGTTGCAGACGCGCATCCAGCGCCTGAAGCCCGGCGCGAAAGCGCTGGCCACGGCGCCGGCGCGCCTGCAGGTCTACGACCTGCTGGAACTCGATGGCGATGACTGGCGCGAACGGCCGCAGGCCGAACGGCGGCTCGCGCTGGAAGCGCTGATCGCCGCACACGACGATCCGCGCATCCGGGTCTCGCCGCGCGTCGCGGCAACCGACTGGTCACAAGCAGCGCACTTGCGCGCCGGCGTGCGCGCGCAGAACGTCGAAGGCCTGATGCTGAAGCGTCTGTCCGCGTCCTATCAGGTCGGCCGGCGGCGTGGCGACTGGTGGAAGTGGAAGATCGATCCGCTGACGATCGATGCCGTGCTGCTGTACGCGCAGGCCGGCCACGGCCGCCGCAGCACCTTGTACACGGACTACACCTTCGGCCTCTGGGATGGCGAGGCGCTGGTGCCGGTCGCCAAGGCGTACTCGGGCTTGGACGATGCGGAAATCCTGGAACTCGATCGCTGGATCCGCGCACACACGCGCGAACGCTTCGGCCCGGTGCGTTCGGTGGAGCCGTTCCACGTCTTCGAGCTCGGCTTCGAAGCGGTCAACCTGTCGAAGCGCCACAAGTCCGGTGTCGCCGTGCGCTTTCCGCGCATCCTGCGCTGGCGTCGCGACAAGCCGATGGCGGAAGCCGACCGGCTCGACACGCTCAAGGCGCTGGCCTCATGAGCACGGCGGTGCGCCGTGCGAAGCCGCGTCCGTCGCCGCCGGCCACGGCCGACGCGCGCTGGCGCGCCTGGTTCGACGCGCGCGGCTGGCGGCCGTTGCCGTTCCAGAAGGAAGTCTGGCGTCGCTATCTCGCCGGCGAGTCCGGTCTGCTGCACACGCCGACCGGCAGCGGCAAGACCTTGGCGGCTATCGGCGGGCCGCTGCTGGAAGCGATGTCGATGCCGTCCGGCGCCGCGGGCGGGCCGGCCGTGTTGTGGATCACGCCACTGCGCGCGCTCGCCGCCGACACGACGCGGGCGCTTTCGCAGTTGACCACGGACCTGCAACTCGACTGGCAGGTGGCGATGCGCACTGGCGATGCGAGCGCGCGCGACAAGCGCCTGGCGCGCAGCGGCCGTGCGGACCTGCTGGTCATCACGCCGGAATCGCTGGAACTGCTGCTGTCGTACGCCGACAGTGCTACGCAATTCAGCAAGCTGCGTGCGGTCATCGTCGACGAATGGCACGAACTGCTCGGCAACAAGCGCGGCGTGCTGCTGCAACTCACGCTCGCGCGGCTGCGCACGCTGTCGCCCGCCCTGCGCTGCTGGGGCTTGTCGGCGACGCTCGGCAATCTCGACGAGGCCCGCGAGGTACTGCTGCCGCACCGGCCGGACGCCGCGATCGTCTCGGGCGTGAAGCCGCGTCCGCTGCGCCTGCGCAGCCTGCTGCCTGCCGACCTCGCGCGCCTGCCATGGTCGGGGCACATCGGCCTCGCGCAGCTGCCGCAGGTGTACGAGCGCGTGATGCAGGCGCGCAGCAGCCTGGTGTTCACCAATACACGCGCGCAGGCCGAGCTGTGGCATCGCGCGCTTGCGTCGATCTGGCTGGAGCCACCGGAGTCGCTGGCCCTGCATCACGGTTCTCTGTCGCCCGCGCTGCGCGCAGCCGCCGAGCAGGGCCTGCGCGACGGCCGCGTGCGCTGTGTCGTCGCCACGTCCAGCCTCGACCTCGGCGTGGATTTTCCGGCGGTCGACCAGGTGTTCCAGATCGGCAGTCCCAAGGGCGTTGCGCGCCTGCTGCAGCGCGCCGGCCGCGCCAGGCATCGCCCGGGCGAATCGGGCGACATCGTCTGCGTGCCGACGCAGGCGCTGGACCTGATCGAGTACGCCGCTGCGCGGCGCGTCGTCGCACGTGGCGAGATCGAGTCGCGGCCGCCGCTGCGGCGGAGCCTCGACGTGCTGGCACAGCACGCGGTGACGCTGGCGCTCGGCGGCGGTTTCGACGCCGATGCGCTGTTCGACGAAGTGCGCGGCACGCACGCGTACCGGGACCTGGATCGTGCGACCTGGCAGGCCGTGCTGGATTTCGTCGTGCAGGGCGGCCGCGCGCTGTCGAGCTATCCGGACTTCCGCCGCGTCGTGCGCGACGAAGACGGGCGTTACGTCGTCGCCGAGCGCCGCATCGCGACACGCCATCGCCTGTCGATCGGCACCATTGCCGCCGACGGCAGCATCGCCGTGCGCCTGCTGCGCGGCGCAACGCTGGGTTCCGTGGAAGAAGCGTTCATCGGCCGCCTGCGTCCCGGCGATCGCTTCCAGTTCGCCGGTCGCGCCCTGCAGCTCGTACGGCTGGAGAACATGACGGCCTACGTGCGCAAGGCGCGCATCGCCGATGGTGCGGTCGCGTCCTGGCCCGGCGGCACGCTGCCGTTGTCGAACGAACTGGCGCGCGAGGTCGAGCGCCTGTTCGCGGAAGCCGGTGAGGCCGACGCACCGGAACTGCGCGCGCTGCAACCGCTGCTGCAGTTGCAGGCGGAGGCGTCCGCGTTGCCCGGCCGCGCGCACCTGCTCGTCGAAGTCGCCGACAGCCGGCGCGGACAGCACATCGGCATCTATCCCTTTGCCGGCCGCATCGTGAACGAGGGCCTCGCCGCCTTGCTGGCCCTGCGCTGGGCGCGGCGCCGTCCCAACAGTTTTTCGTACACGGTCAACGACTACGGCTTCATGCTGTCGCCGGCGCAGCCGGTCGACGTCACCCTTCCGGTGCTGCGCGAGCTGCTGTCGCCGCGGAACATCGAGGCCGATCTGCTCGGCACGATGAACGTCGGCGAGCTCGCGCGGCGGCGCTTCCGCGTGATCGCACGCGTCGCCGGTCTGCTGCCCCCCTCGCTGCCGGGCCGCGAACCGCGCTCGCTGCGACAGCTGCAGGCTTCCAGCGGCCTGATCTTCGACGTGCTGCAACGCTACGACCCGACGCACCTGTTGATGGAGCAGGCGCAGCGCGAGGTGCTGGAGACGCTGCTGCCCGCCGCGAGCCTGAAGACGGTGCTCGAAGACGGCGAATCGCGCGAGCTGGTCCTGCGGACGCCGACGTCGCTGACCCCGCTGTCCTTTCCGCTGTGGGCCGAAGGCCTGCGCGGCCAGCTCAGCACCGAGGACTGGCAGACGCGCGTGCGCCGCGCTGCCGAACAGCTGGAGCGGCGCTACGCACGGAGCGCACATGGCCGCTGACCTGCTGGATCTCGTGATCGCCGGCGAGCCGATGCAGGCGCTCGCCGGGCGCGCGCTGTACTGGCCCGCACGTCGCCGCCTGCTGATCGCCGACCTGCACCTCGGCAAGGGCGACGTCTTTCGTCGTGCCGGCATCGCCGTGCCCAGCGGCGGCACCGCCGACGATCTCGAACGGCTCGCGCGCCTGATTGCGAAGACCGATGCGCAGGCGGTGTGGATACTCGGCGATCTGCTGCACGGTCCGGTGCCGGACGCGGCCTGGCTGGCGCAATGGCGGACGTGGCGCCGGCGGCACGCCGCGGTGGAGATCGCGGTGTTGCCGGGCAACCACGATCGCGCGCTGCGCGAATCCACCCTCGACATCCGGTGCCTGTCCGACCTGCAGCGGGACGGTCCTTTCGTCTTCATGCATGCGCCGGAGACGCATGCGGGGGCGCATGTGATCGGCGGGCACCTGCATCCGCTCGCGTCGGTGCCGGGCGTGCGCCGGCGCTGGCCGGCGTTCTGGTTGCGGCCGTCGACGACGGTACTGCCCGCCTTCTCCGCCTTCACTGCCGGTGTCGCCGTTGCGCCCGCGTCCGGCGAGCGCCTGCTCGCCTGCGTCGAAACGTCGATGATCGAGATACCGGTACGTCCTGCGCGCCCGCGGTTACGCTAGCGCTTCGCCCACGGCCGTCACCGTTCGCACCATGCAGGACTCCTTGTTCCCGGAAGCCGACACTGCGCCGCCGGCGCCAGAGCCGTCGCGTAAGCGCTCGCGTGATGCCGGCGTCGAGGCAGCGCCCGCACCGCCGGCCCTGCCGGCCTTGCGCGCCGCGCTGCCCGCACATCTGCGGCTCGGCACCTCGTCCTGGAGCTACCCCGGCTGGATCGGCAGCGTGTGGGCGCGCGAGTACGGCGAATCGAAGCTGTCGAAGCAGGGGCTGCGGGCGTACGCGCAGCATCCGCTGCTGCGCACCGTGAGCCTCGATCGCGCGTTCTACCAGCCGCTGGAGGCGGTGCAGTACGCAACCTATGCCGCGCAGGTGCCGGACGATTTCCGCTTCGTCGTGAAGGCGCCGGGCCTGGTCGCCGACGCGCTGCGTCGCGACGAGAACGGCCGCGGACAGGCGGTGAACCCGTTGTTCCTCGATCCGACGCTGGCGGTGGAATCGTTCGCGCAGCCGGCGCTGGACGGCTTGCGTCACCGCCTGGGCGCACTGGTGTTCCAGCTCAGCCCGGTGCCGGACCTCCTGCTGCGCGATCGGGCGAACCTGCTGCGCCGCCTCGGCGAGATGCTGCGTGCGCTGCCACGGCTGCAACCGCTCGCGCCGGACGCGGTGATCGCGGTGGAGGTGCGCAACCCGGAATGGCTGGGCGCGGACCTCGTGGCGGTTCTGCGCGAGGCGGGTGCGACCTATTGCCTCGGCCTGCACGCGAAGATGCCGCCGATCGAGGACCAATTGCCGATCCTGCGCGCGCTGTGGCCGGGTCCGCTGGTGTGCCGCTGGAACCTGCACCGCAAGCACGGCGCCTACGGCTACGAGGAAGCCAGGCGCCTGTACGGCGACTTCGACCGCCTCGTCGATCCGGACGTGGAGACACGCATGGCGCTTGCGCGCGTGATCAAGGCGACGACCGCTGCCGGCTTCCCCGCCTACGTCACGCTCGGCAACAAGGCGGAAGGCTCGGCGCCGCTGTCGGTCGTCGCACTCGCGGAGGCGGTTGCAGGGACGCCACGACCGGCGGTGGCGCCTACTTGATCGACGCCAGGTCGATGACGAAGCGGTAGCGCACGTCGCTGCGCTGCATGCGGTCGTAGGCCTCGTTGATCTTCTGCATCGGGATCATCTCGATGTCGGAGACGATGCCGTGCTGGCCGCAGAAGTCGAGCATCTCCTGCGTCTCCGCGATGCCGCCGATCAGCGAGCCACCGATGCTGCGGCGCCTGAAGATCAGATTGGCGATGTTCGGCGACGGATGCGGATGCTCGGGAACGCCGACCAGCACCAGCGTGCCGTCGCGCTTCAGCAGCTTGAGGTAGGCGTCGAGATCGTGCGAGGCCGCGACCGTGTTCAGGATCAGGTCGTAGCGGTTCAACTGCGCCTTCATCTGCGCCTTGTCCTTGGAGACGACGACTTCGCTGGCGCCCAGGCGCCTGGCGTCTTCGCCCTTGCCGGGCGACGTGGTGAACATGGTCACTTCGGCGCCCATCGCGTGCGCGAGCTTCACCGCCATGTGGCCGAGGCCGCCGAGTCCGACGACGCCGACCTTCATGCCGGGGCCGACCTTCCAGTGGCGCAGCGGCGAGTACGTGGTGATGCCGGCGCACAGCAGCGGTGCGGCGGCGGCCGGGTCGAGGGTGTCCGGAATCCGCAGTACGAAATCCTGATCGACGACGATGCGCGTCGAGTAGCCGCCGTAGGTGATGCCGCCGAGGATCTTGTCCGGCGCGTTGTAGGTGCCGGTGAAGCCGCGCTCGCAATACTGCTCCAGGCCCTCGTTGCAGCTCGTGCACTGGCGGCAGGAGTCGACCATGCAGCCGACGCCGACGGTCTGGCCGGGCTTGAACTTCGTGACCTCCGCGCCGACCGCGGTGACGCGGCCGATGATCTCGTGGCCGGGCACGCAGGGATAGATCGTTCCGCCCCATTCGCTGCGCGCGGTGTGCAGGTCCGAATGGCAGACGCCGCAGTACAGGATCTCGATGTCGACGTCGCGCGCTCCGGGTGCGCGGCGCTGCAGGTTCCAGGGCGCCAGCGGTGCGGTGGCGGAAGCGGCGGCATAGGCGGCGGCAGTGACGGACATGGCGGGCTCCGGTAAAAGGTAGGGCCGTCATCTATATCACCGTTCGCGGTCGCTGGTGCACAACACTGCGCACTGGCGCGGTGCAGCGCTAAGCTGTTGGCATGATCACGCTCTACGGCATCAAGAACTGCGACACGGTGAAGCGGGCGCGCGAGCGGCTCGACGCCGACGGCATCGACTACCGATTCCACGATTTCAAGACGGAAGGCCTGAGTCGCGAACTCGCGCAGTCCTGGATCGACGCGCTCGGCGTCGATGCGGTCGTCAATCGCAAGGGCACGACCTGGCGCAAGCTCGACGCAAAGACGCAGGACGGTCTCAGCACAACGAATGCCGCGGCGCTGCTGTCGCGCGAACCGTCGCTGGTGAAGCGGCCGGTGATTGCACACGGCCAGCAGCTGTCCGTCGGCTTTGCCAAGGCCGACGAACAGGCGATCGTCGAACGGCTGTCGAAGTAGGCCTTTACAGCGTCGCGCGCAGTTCGCGCGCACTGGCCACCATCTTCGACAGCGCGGCCTCGACCTCGGGCCAGCCGCGCGTCTTCAGGCCGCAATCCGGATTCACCCACAGCCGCTCCGCAGGCACGACCCGGAGCGCGCGCTGCAGCAGTTCGGTCATTTCCTCGCGTGCCGGCACGCGCGGCGAGTGGATGTCGTAGACGCCGGGACCGATGTCGTTCGGGTAGCGGAACTCGGCGAAGCCGTCGAGCAGCTTCATGCGCGAGCGCGAGGTCTCGATGGTGATGACGTCGGCGTCCATCGCCGCGATCGACGGCAGGATGTCGTTGAACTCCGAATAGCACATGTGCGTGTGGATCTGCGTCTCGTCGCGCACGCCGGAGGCGGTAATGCGGAATGCGCGCACGGCCCAGTCCAGGTACGCCGCCCAGTCGGCCTGCTTCAGCGGCAGGCCTTCGCGGATCGTCGGTTCGTCGATCTGGATCACCTTGATGCCCGCGGCTTCCAGGTCCACGACCTCGTCGCGCAGCGCCAGCGCCAGTTGCAGCGCGACGTCCTGCTTCGGCAGGTCGTCGCGCACGAAACTCCAGAACAGCATGGTCAACGGGCCGCTGAGCATGCCCTTCATCGGCCTGGAAGTGAGGCTCTGCGCGTACGTCGACCATTCCACCGTCATTGGCCTGGGGCGCGACACGTCGCCGTAGATCACCGGCGGCTTCACGCAGCGCGAGCCGTAGCTCTGAACCCAGCCGTACTGGGTGAAGGCGTAGCCGTCGAGCTGCTCGCCGAAGTACTCGACCATGTCGTTGCGCTCGGGCTCGCCGTGCACCAGCACGTCGATGCCGAGTTGTTCCTGCTTGTCGACGGCGAGCTTGATCTCCGCCTGCATCGCGGCGACGTAGCCGGCCGCGTCCAGCGTGCCGGCCTTGAACGCGGCGCGTGCGGCGCGGATCTCCGCGGTCTGCGGGAAGGAGCCGATCGTGGTCGTCGGCAGCTTCGGCAGGTTCAGCACCGCCTGCTGTGCGGCGATGCGCGCCGCGAACGGCGAGCGGCGTTGCGCGTCGGCGGCCTTGAGCGCCGCGACGCGCGCACGCACGGCCGGCACCTGCGTGCTCGGCGCGGTTCGGCGATCTTCAATCGCCTGCGCGGCCGCCTGCAGTTCTCTCCACACGGCGGCTTCGCCCTCGTTGAGCGCACGTCGCAGCAGCGCGAGTTCTTCCAGTTTCTGGTTGGCGAAAGCCATCCAGTTGCGGATGCGTGGATCGAGCCTGGCTTCGGGTGCGAGATCGTGCGGCACGTGCAGCAGCGAGCAGGACGCCGAGACCCACAGGCGCTCGCCGAGCGTCGCCTTCGCCGGATGCAGCAGGGCGAGCGCGCGCGCGAGATCGGTGCGCCACAGGTTGCGGCCGTCGACGATGCCGAGCGACAGCACTTTGTCTTCCGGCCAGTCGTGGATGAAGGCCTCGAGCTGCTGCGGCGCGCGCACGAGGTCCAGGTGCAGTCCGGCGACCGGCAGCGACTTCAGCAGCGCCGCGTGGGCCGTGACGTCGCCGAAATAGGTGGCGAGCAGGATTGGCGGCGCGGCTGGCGCCAGCTCGCGATAAACGTTCGCGTAGGCCTTGATCCAGGCCTCGGGCAGGTCGAGCGCGAGAATCGGCTCGTCCAGCTGCAGCCAGCGCACGCCGCGCTGCTTCAGTTCCGCGACCGCGGCGTAGTAGACGTTGAGCAGCGCCGACAGCAGGTCCAGCTTGTCGAAGCCGGGCGCGGCGCTGGCCAGCCACAGCCAGGTCAGCGGACCCGGCAGTACCGCCTTCACCGCGTGGCCTTCGGCCTGCGCCTCGCTGACTTCCGGAAACAGCCAGTCGCGGTTGAGCGCGAAGCGCGTGCGATCGGAGACTTCCGGCACGAGGTAGTGGTAATTGGTGTCGAACCATTTCTTCATCGCCAGCGCCGGCTGGGTCTTGGTGCCGCGCGCCATCGCGAAGTAGCCGGCGAGATCGATCGGGCCGCTGAAGCCGAAGCGCGGCGGCGCGGCGGAGAACAGCGCGGTCGCCGTGTGCAGATGGTCGTACCAGGCGAAGTCGCCGACGGTGACGAGCGACAGTCCCGCCGACTGCTGCAGCGTCCAGTGCCGTGCCCGCAGTTCGCGGCCGGCGGCGCGCAGGCCGGCTTCGTCGAGCGCGCCCTTCCAGTGCGCCTCGACGGCGGTCTTGAGCTCGCGGCGCGCGCCGATGCGCGGGAAGCCGAGGACATGGGCTTGAATCATAAGGACATCCTGAAAGGTCGCGAAAAGAGGCCGACAGGATCGGAGACGGGCTACTATTCGTCTATCTCATAATTTTCAGCGACTTCCTGAAAATCTCTCATGGCTTCCATGCTCGAACTGCGCCACCTGCGCACCCTGTCCGCCCTTGCCGAGACCGGCAGCCTGTCCAAGGCCGCCGAGCGCCTGCACCTGACGCAGTCGGCGCTGTCGCATCAACTGAAACTGCTGGAAACGCAGTACGACACGCCGCTGGTGGAGCGCGATTCGCGACCGCTGCGGCTCAGCGCGGCCGGCCGCTGTCTGCTCGAACTCGCGCAGCAGGTGCTGCCCCCGGTGGAAGATGCCGAGCGCCGCATCGCGCAACTGGTGCAGGGTGCGGCCGGCGAACTGCGCATCGCGGTCGAATGCCATACCTGCTTCGACTGGCTGATGCCGGCGATGGACGCGTTCCGCGACCGCTGGCCGAACGTGGAGATGGACCTGGTCTCCGGCTTCCAGAGCGACGCGCTGGCGCTGCTCGACAGCGCACAGGCCGATCTGGTCGTGGTGCACGATCGCGCCACGCCGCGCGGCGGTGTCGTGCTGCATCCGCTATTCCGCTACGAGACCGTCGCGCTGATGTCGCCGCGCCATCCGCTGGCACGGCGCGAACGCCTGGTCGCCGAGGACTTCCGCGACGAGACGTTGATCAGCTACCCGGTGCCGGAAGAGATGCTCGACGTCTGCAAGCACCTGCTGCTGCCCGCCGGCATCCATCCGCGCCGTCGCAACGCCGAACTCACGGTCGCGATCCTGCAACTGGTGGCCAGCAACCGCGGCATCGCCGCCCTGCCGCGCTGGAGCGTGGAGCCCTACCTGGAACGCGGCTATGTCGTGGCCCGGCCGATCGGCGGTGGGCTGTGGTGCGAACTGCATGCGGCGACCGCGTCCAGTGTCGCCGAAACGGCCTACATGCAGGAATTCATCAAGCTGATCAGGGACTTGAGTCTCAGCATGCTGCCGGGGACGACGGTGCTGGCCGAGGCTGAATGAATTTACAGTTGCTGGCGGCAGGAGTACTGTATGGATATACAGCTACCCGCTACGCGCCATGGACCCGTTGACTCCCCGCCAAGCCGAGATTCTCGCCTTCATCCGCCGCCAACTCGCGGACGTCGGCCTGCCGCCGACGCGTGCCGACATCATGGCCGCCTTCGGTTTCCGTTCCGTCACGGCGGCCGACGACCACCTGAAGGCCCTCGCCCGCAAGGGTGCGATCGAGCTCCTGCCGAACGCCTCGCGCGGCATCCGCGTGCGGGCGGAAACAGAGGACCTCGCGGTTGTCGGCGACGGCCCTGGCGGCGTGCCGCTCGTGGGCCGCGTCGCCGCGGGGGCGCCGATCCTCGCGCAGGAGAGCATCGAGGACTGGTACAAGCTCGACCGGAAACTGTTCAGCGCCGCGCCGGATTTCCTGTTGCGCGTGCAGGGCTGGTCGATGCGGGATGCCGGCATCCTGCCGGGCGACCTGCTCGCGGTGCAGCGCGTCGCCAGCGCGCGCAACGGCGACATCGTGGTGGCGCGGCTCGGTGACGAGGTCACGGTCAAGCGTTTCGAGCGTCGCGGCGGGATCGTGCGCCTGCTGCCGGCCAATCCCGACTACGCCCCGATCCGCATCGATCTGTCGCGCCAGGATCTGGTGATCGAGGGGCGTGCGGTGGGCCTGCTGCGTACCGGCTGGTCCGGTGTGCCGACCGCGGGACTGCCCGTTGCCGCATGATTCGCGCGGCGGCCCTGCAGGTGGTGCTGCGCGATGCGCGGCTGTGGCGTGGCGACAGCGCCGCACCGTTGCGCGCGGAAGCCTCCGGCCATGCCACGCTGGACGCCGTGCTGCCCGGCGGTGGCTGGCCGCTCGGGGCCTTGAGCGAGATCCTGCATCCGCGTCCCGGTGTCGGTGAACTGAGCCTGGCGTTGCCGCTGCTCGCGCGGCTCACGCGCGCGAAGAAACACGTTGCCTTCGTCGCGCCGCCATTCATTCCGTATGCGCCGGCCCTCGCGAATGCCGGCGTCGAGCTGCGCTACACGCTGGTCGTCGAACCACGCGAAGTCGCCGATGCGTTGTGGAGCGTCGAGCAACTGCTGCATGCACAAGCTGGCGCCGTGCTGCTGTGGCAGCCGCGCATCGACACGACGGCCCTGCGCAAGCTGCAGCTGGCCGCGGAAACCGGCGGCGGCATCGGCCTGCTGTACCGGCCGCTGGCGGCGATGAGCGAGAGCAGCGTCGCCGGTCTGCGCCTGCGGATCGGACGCGAAGACAGCGGAGTGCCGAGCGTGGAAGTGTTGAAGTGCCGCGGGCTACGGCCTCCGGCGCGTTACGCGCTCGCCGCATGAGATTGCGCGCATGCTGTGGCTGGGACTCCACTTTCCGCGCTTGCCCGCCGAGGCCCTGGGCCTCCGCGATCCGCTGGACGTCGTCACCGACAGCCGCGGTCCGCAGCGCTGGCTGATCACGCCGGGGCCCGGCGACAGGTTGCCGGCCGGCATGGCGCTGGGCACGGCATTGTCGATCCGCGCGGAACTGCGCCCACACACACGCAAGCCATCCGCCGAACGCGCGATGCTGAAGAGCCTCGCGCACACGCTGTATCGCTACGGCAGCCCGGTCGCGGCAGAGATCCAAGATCTCGAAGAAACCGGGCGTGTGCCCCGCGCGCTGATCTGGCTGGAGATCGGCAGCAGCCTGCGTCTGTTCGGCGGCTTCGACGCGCTGATCGCGCTACTGCAGGCCGATCTCGACGAACTGCAGCAATGCATGCAGTGGGCCGTGGCGCCGACGCGGCGCGGCGCGGCGCTGCTCGCGGTCGCCGATCCCCGCCGCCGCGTCGACGATGTCCCGGAACTCGAACGGCGACTGGCGAGGTTTCCGACCACGACGCTGGCCTGGCCGGGTAGCGTGCTCGAGGCGATGAGCGGCATGGGTCTGCGTCGCATCGGCGACCTGTGGCGGCTGCCGCGCAGCGGCTTCGCGCGCCGCTTCGGTGCCGAGCGGATGCTGGAGCTGGACCGCCTGCGGGGTGCCGCCGCCGATCCGGTCGTGCCGATCGTGCCGCCGCCGCATTTCCGCCGGCGTTTCGATTTTCCCGCCGAGGTGGAGGGCGTCGAAGGCCTGCTGTTCCCATTGCGGCGCCTCGCGTTCGACCTGCAAGGCTGGCTGCGCGCGCGTGAACTCGGCGTGCTGAGCCTGACGCTGGAATTCGAGCATGCGCAGAAGCGCCGTCATGCCATCCACATCCGGCTGCTGTCGCCGCATCGCAACGGCGCACGGCTGTTCGAAACGCTGCGCGAGCGCCTGAATCGCGAGGAACTGCCGGGCGCGGTGCGCTCGCTGACCCTGAAGGCGAAGGACGTTGCGCGCACAGCTGCGGGTCAGGTCAGCCTGTTTGCGTCCGACGAGGACGCGCAACTGCAATGGACCGAAACCGTCGAGCGGCTGATGGCGCGGCTCGGCGAGGCCGCGTTGTGGACGCCGGCGGTGCACGAGGACCACCGACCGGAGTGCGCGATCCAGCGCCTGACGCCCGGATGCAGCTCCGCTGCACGTGCACCGCATCGCCGGCCGACCTGGCTGCTGCCGACGCCGGAGGCCTTGCCCTCGCCACCTGTGGCGCCGGGTGAAGCCGAGCGCATCGAAGGCGGATGGTGGAGCGGCGACGACGTGCGCCGTGACTACCACCGCGCGCGCCTTTCGCAGATGGACGCCTGGGTGTTCCGCAATCGGGATGACGGACGCTGGTACCTGCACGGCTGGTGGGGGTGAGCATGGACCTGCCGGATTATGTCGAACTGCATGCGCTGAGCGCCTTCAGCTTCCAGCGCGGGGCATCGACGCCGGACGAACTCGCCGGTCATGCGCTCGACATCGGCTATCGCGGCATCGCGATCACCGACGAGTGCTCGATGGCCGGCGTCGTGCGCGCGCACCAGGAACTCAAGGAACGCGGAAGACTGGACTGGCCGCTGATCATCGGCAGTGAATTCACGCTGCACGACGGACCCACGTTCGTGCTGCTTGCCGAGACGCAGCGCGGCTACGCCGGCATCTGCGAGCGCATCACGCGCGGCCGGCGTTTCGCCGAGAAGGGCACCTATCGTCTCGGCCGCGCCGACTTCGACGACGCGATTCCGGACGTCTGCGTGCTGTGGATTCCACGGGGTGAACATGAACTGGACGAACTCGCCTGGCTGCGAGAGCGCTACGCCGGACGGCTGTGGATCGCGGTCGAGCTGCATCGCGACGGCGACGATGCCGCCAAGCTGTCACGCCTGCAGGAACTGGGAAGGCGATTCGACATTCCCTGCGTCGCCAGCGGTGACGTGCACATGCATGTCCCGAAACGGCGGATGCTCCAGGACGTGATGACCGCGCTGCGGCATCACACGACGGTGGACCGATGCGGTCGTGCACTGTTCGCCAACGGCGAACGCCATCTGCGCTCACGGCGCCGGCTGCAAGCCCTGTATCCGCCGGAGCTGCTGCGGCAAACCCTGGTCGTCGCCGGCCGTTGTCGCTTCCGCCTGCATGAACTCCACTACGACTATCCGAAGGAAATCCTGAAGGAAGGCTTCACCGATCCGGCCGCCTACCTGCGGCACCTGGTGGAGCAGCACATTCCGGAGCGCTGGCCGCAAGGGTTACCGGACAAGGTCCGGCCCGATCTTGAGAAGGAACTGCAGATCATCGCGGCCAAGCGGTACGAGGCTTTTTTCCTGACGGTCTACGACATCGTCCAGAAAGCGAAGCAACTCAAGATCCTGTGCCAGGGTCGCGGCAGCGCCGCCAACTCGGTCGTCTGCTACGTGCTTGGCATCACCGAGGTGAATCCGCAGTTCAACGACCTGCTGTTCGAGCGCTTCGTTTCGATCGAGCGCGACGAGGCGCCGGACATCGACGTCGACTTCGAGCACGAGCGTCGAGAAGAGATCATCCAGTACGTCTACGGCAAGTACGGCCGCGAGCGCGCGGCGATCGCGGCGACGGTCATCTGCTACCGCTCGCGCTCGGCGCTGCGCGATGTCGGTCGCGCGCTGGGCATCGGCGAGGAGATCATCGAACGCGTGGCCAAGTCCCTGGCCTGGTGGGACCGCGGCGCCGATCTGCCGGAGCGCCTGCGCGCCGTGGGCGTCGATCCGGATTCCGAGCGCACCAGACGGTGGCTGGATCTGGCGCTCGAACTGCGCGGATTCCCCCGGCACCTGTCGCAACACGTCGGCGGTTTCGTGATTTCGGATGCGCCGCTGTCGCAACTGGTGCCGGTCGAGAACGCGGCGATGGCCGACCGCACGATCATCCAGTGGGACAAGGACGACCTGGAATCGTTGGGCCTTCTCAAGGTGGACGTGCTGGCGCTCGGCATGCTCAGCGCGTTGCGTCGCAGCTTCGACCTGCAGCGCGAGTACGACGGCAGGGAACTCTCGCTGCGCGGCCTGCCGGACGACGATGCCGACACCTACGCCATGATCGGGCGCGCCGAAACGATCGGCGTGTTCCAGATCGAGTCGCGTGCGCAGATGTCGATGCTGCCGCGATTGAAACCGAAGAACCTGTACGACATCACCGTGCAGGTCGCGATCGTGCGGCCCGGTCCGATCCAGGGCGGCATGGTGCATCCCTACCTGCAGAACCGGCTGTCCGGCCTCAAGCCCCGCTATCCGAGCCAGGAGGTCGAGAAAGTCCTGGACCGCACGCACGGCGTACCGATCTTCCAGGAGCAGGTGATGCAGCTCGTCGTCGTCGCGGCGGGATTCACGCCGGGTGAAGCGGATCAGCTGCGCCGCTCGATGGCCGCCTGGAAGCGCTCGGGCGGCCTGGAAAAATACGAGAAGAAGATCAAGGACGGCATGGCGGCACGGAACTATCCCACCGAATTCGCCGACCGCATCTACCAGCAGATTCTTGGCTTCGGCTCCTATGGCTTTCCGGAAAGCCATGCGGCGAGCTTCGCGCTGCTCGCCTACATCTCGGCGTACATGAAGTGTCACCACCCAGCCGCCTTCATCGCCGGACTGGTCAACGCCTATCCGATGGGCTTCTATCCGCCGTCGATGCTGATCACCGAGGCGCGGCGGGTGGGTGTCGAGGTGAATCCGGTCGATGTGCAACGCAGCCGCTGGGATTGCCACTTGGAACGCGGCACGAACGGGGCGGCGGCGATCCGTCTGGGCTTACGACTGGTGACGGGTTTTAACGAAGCGGCGGGTCTGCGTGTCGAGCAGATCCGCGGATTGCGGCCTTACGAGAGCGTCGACGATCTTGCTCGCCGAGCACAGCTTTCAAAGCGCGAGCTCGACGTGCTCGCTGCCGCGGACGCCCTGCTGCCGCTGACCGGCCATCGTTTCCAGGCGCGCTGGCAGACCCGGGGATTCGAGAAGCTCGGCGGCGTACTGGAACAAGCGCCGGTGCCGGACGACCCCGCGGTCTTGGACGCGCCGCGCGAGGGCGAGGAGATTCTCGCCGACTACCAGAGCACCGGCCTGACCTTGCGCCGCCATCCGGTTGCCCTGCTGCGTGAGCGCCTGCAGCACAGTCGCGTGACGGCCAACGGCGATCTGCGCGAAGTGGAAGACGGACGGCGCGTGCGCGTCGCCGGCGTCGTGATGTTCCGCCAGCGGCCGGGTTCGGCGCAGGGCGTGATGTTCATGACGCTGGAGGACGATACCGGCATCGTCAACCTGATCATCCGGCCGAAACTGATCGAGGAATACCGCGAGGCCGTCGTCGGTGGACAGTTCCTGATCGCGCAGGGCCTGCTGCAGCGGCAGCACGAGGTCACGCACGTGATCGCCGAGAAGTTCCACGACCGCTCGCACTGGGTCGGCGAACTGCCGTACCTCTCCCGCGATTTCCGCTAAAGGCGCCGGCGCTTAGGAATGCGCCGGCCGTTGCGCCTGCATTGCCGGGCGCGTGTTGAGCATGCGCTCCAGCCTTGCGTCCTTGCGCATCCAGATGCCGTTGACCCAGGACTGGAAGCGCGTGCGGAATTCCGGGTCCTGTTCGTAGTCGCCGGCCATCAGTTCCTGCGGGATCGGCAGCACGTCGATGTGCAGCGACAGGCGGTCCTGCTCGCCGCAGCAGAAGCTCCATACCAGCGGCTTGGTGGTGGGCTGATAGGCGATGGTGACGTCGATGATGCCGGCAAACTGTTCGCCCATCGCATTGAGCGTAAAGCTCATGCCACCGGCCTTGGGCCGCAGCAGGTGGCGATACGGCGACTGCTTGCTGATGCGCTTGGCCTCGGTGAAGCGCGTGCCTTCGAGGAAATTCACGACGGTGACCGGTTCGGTCTTGTACAACTCGCAGGCGCGTCGCGTCGTCTCCAGGTCTTCGTTGCGCAGCGCCGGATTGGCCTCGATGGCCTCGCGGCTGTGGCGCTTCATGAACGGAAAGTCCATGGCCCAGCAAGCTAGGCCGATGATCGGAACGTACAGCAGTTCGTGCTTGAGGAAGAACCGCAGGAACGGCGAACGGCTCTGGAAGACATCGAACAGCAGCACGATGTCGACCCAGGATTGATGATTGGAGATCAGCAGGTAGTTCCTGTTCGGATCGATCGGTGTGCGCACGTCGATGTCCCACTGCACGGCATGCAGCAGGCGGAACAGCAGCTTGTTGTTGCCGACCCAGTTGATCGCCACCCACACGCAGTAGCGGCTGCAGGCGCGCTGCAGCGGCGGGTGCGGAATCAGCTTGAGCAGGATGCCCGGGAGCAGCAGCAGGAAGGCGAACACGACGATGACGACCATCGAGGCGATGGTCATGATGCCGACGACCGCGGGGGGGAAAATCACCGAGAACATGGTGCGCCTCCTGGGCTACCGACTAGCCCGTCTTGTGAAACACGGGGCTCAGGCCCCGAACGGCTTCGATCATGGCTGCCGCATGCTCCGGCGGCGTCTGCTGCAGGATGCCGTGACCGAGGTTGAAGATGTGCCCGGGTCCGTTGCCATAGCTTGCCAATACGCGTGCAACGCCCGCTTCGATGCGCGCCGGCTGCGCGAGCAGCAGTGTCGGATCGAGATTCCCCTGCAGCGCGACGCGGTGACCGACGCGGGCTCGTGCGCTGGCGAGATCGGTGGTCCAGTCCAGACCTAGGCCGTCACAGCCGGTTTCCGCCATCGCTTCCAGATGCTGGCCGCCGTTCTTGGTGAACAGGATGACCGGGGTATCGGGGCTGATCTGCTTGAGGTGGGCGACAATCTTGGCCATCGGCTCCAGCGAGAAGCGAAGATAGTCGTGCGGTGCGAGCACGCCGCCCCAGGTGTCGAACACCATGACGACGTCGGCGCCAGCCCGGATCTGGGCTTCCAGGTACAGGCTGACCGAGGCGACGAGCTTGGCGAGCAGGGTGTCGAGCAGCTCCGGCGCGTCGTAGGCCATGCGCTTGATGCGCGAGAAATCGGAGCCGCCGGCGCCTTCGACCATGTAGGTGGCCAGCGTCCACGGACTGCCAGAGAAACCGATCAGCGGCAGGCGATCGCCCAGTGCGCCGCGGATCGTGCGCACCGCGTCCATCACGTAGCGCAGTTCGCCCTCGGGATCGGGCACCGGTAGCGCTTCGATCGCGTGGGCGTCGCGCACCGGGCGGTCAAACACCGGGCCCTCGCCCTCGACAAAGCGCAGGCCCAGGCCCATCGCATCGGGGATGGTCAGGATGTCCGAGAACAGGATCGCGGTATCGAGGCCATAGCGGTCCAGCGGCTGCAGCGTGACCTCGCAGCACAACTCGGGATTGCGGCACAGGCTAAGGAAGTCACCAGCCTTGGCACGACTGGCGCGGTACTCCGGCAGGTAGCGACCGGCCTGGCGCATCATCCATACCGGCGTGCGGTCGACCGGCTGGCGGCGCAGGGCGCGGAGGAAACGGTCGTTCTGGAGAGTACGCATGGGAGCGGCGACGGTAGTCAGGAGTGAGTGAAGCGCGCCTGAACCGATGCGGCCAGGGCAGTGGCGATATCCGCCTGCAGGGTTTGCGCCATCTTCCGGGGGTCGGCGGCGTCGCGGATCGGGCGACCTACCACTAGGTAATCGGCGCCGGCCTGAATGGCCGCCGCCGGGGTCATGATGCGTTTCTGGTCCGCTTCTACGCGGTTCTCCACGGGGCGGATGCCCGGTGTCACGCAGATCAGTTCTTTCGGGGCTTCGCGGCGCAACCGCTCGACTTCGAGTCCTGAAGACACCACGCCATCGCACCCGGCGCTGAGGGCGCGGCGCGCACGCGACAGCACCAACTCGGCCACATCGCACCGGAAGCCCAGATCCTGGAGATCGCCCTGATCCAGACTGGTGAGTGCAGTCACGGCGAGCACGCGCGTCGTGCCCGACTTGGCCTGGGCTGCCGCTTCCATGATCGACTGGTTGCCGTGGATCGTGCAGAAGTCGGCGCCGCGCTCGGAGAGATTCCGGACCGCGCGGGCGACCGTTTCCGGGATGTCGAAGAACTTCAGATCGACGAAAACTTTCTTGTCCTCGGCCTTGAGCCAGGCCAGCAGCTCGAAGAAGCCTGGCGCCATGCACAGTTCCATGCCGATCTTGTAGAACGCCACGGCATCACCGATGCGCGTCACCAGCGTGCGGGCCTCGTCGGCCGTGGGAACGTCGAGGGCCGCGATCAGGCGTTCGTGGGCGGAGATGTGATTCAAGATTTCAGTGTCCGGTCTTGAGAAAGTCAATGGCGCCGAGCAGGACGTAGCGTTCCGTCGACAGGTCCGCGACCTCCGCACGCAGCATGCGCTCGTCGATCGCGGCGAGATCGGAGACGGCCGCAACGACGCCGAGGCCGTCGATCGTGAAGGTCGGGCTCAGGTGCGAGTACCGCAGCCCATAACGGTCGGCGCGCACCAGCGGAACGACCAGTCGTGAGCCGGTCTGCACCAGGTCGGACTGCACATCCACCAGGAATGGAACCTCCGCCTGGCTGCGTCGCTCGTTGCGGTAGACCTTGAACTGCGCCATGGGTCAGAAGGAGATCAGGTTGTCGTTCCACATGCCGTCGCGCTCGATGCGACGGCGATGGTATTCGATCGCCTCCTTGTTCTCCTCCTGCCAGCGCCGCGCACGCTCGGCACGCAGCGACTCGTCGAGCTTGTCTTCGAGGAAACGGGAGAGATTCAGCTTGAGTCGGCGCGCTTCCTCGATCAGGTGCTCGGGGATGCTCAGGTTGAGGCTGCGACGCGGTGACTGCGGGGTGTTGGCGCGAGACATCGGAAGGCTCCGGGAAACAGCACGCGCGCAGTGTATGCGCATGAATCATGCGCGGCCAGCCGCCTCAGGGCTTCAGAGCGGCTTCGATCCGGGCGGCTGTCGGGCTGCCGACGGCCTTCAATTCCTGCGCAAACAAGGTGATACGCCACTCTTCCAGCAGCCAGCGGGCGTCATGGAAGGGGCCAGGCAGGCGCGCCACCAGCGGGGCGACCTGCCGGGTCAGGTCTTCGTCGCGGACCGGCTTGTTGGCCAGGCGCTCCATCCGGATGCTCAGCGCCCGCAGGTACAGGACGATGCGGCGCCACTGTGCCTCCGGGATCGCCTCGACGAATCCCGGCGCGAACAGCGTGTCGAGCTGCTGCTGGAGATCGGCGATCGACAGGGGCCAGCGGGCCTTGAGCGAGGTGAGCCGCGCCCGCAGTTCGCGCGCCTGCGTCAGCCAGTTGGCAATGTCGTCGAGTCGGCGCTGGGCGTCGATGCTGAATTCCCCTCGCCGCTCCAGCGCGGCCTGAAACGCCTCACGCGTCCGGATCGCGCCGTCGCGCAGCAGCACGGCGTCGGCGGCGCGCGCGGCGATCGATCGGGCAATGGCTTCCGGGTCCAGCGCGAAGCCGGGGGCGAGCAAGGCGAGCTTGAGACGCACCGACTTGGTCAGGTCGCGCAGGCGATCCGCCATGCGTCCGAGCAGCAGCGCGCGGGTGCCGATCGCATGGGCAGACTCTGCGGCGGTGGGTGATTCGAACAGGCGCAAGCCGATGCCGCCGTCGATCTGCGTCAGCGCCGGATGCGCGCGCGCACCGCCGGCCAGGCCTACCTGGTCGGGGAGCGTGTCGAAGTCCCAGTCGGTGAGGCGGTCGCGGGTCCAGCGCAGCAGGGTCTCGTTCTGGGTCGCAGCCTGGTTGAGGGCGCTGCGTGCAGCGCCTGCAAACCGCGACTGCAGATCGGACAGTCGCTCGCCCGCACCGAGAATCTCGCCCCGATCATTTTCCAGTTGCAGGCGCGGCTTCAGATGCGCGTCGAGCTTGTGCGGCTGGAAGTCGGTGGGTTTGAGGTCGAGTCCACTCATTGCGCGCAGGGCCTCGCAGACACGATCCAGCATCCGGCCTTCGGTCGTTTCCAGGCGTGCGCTGACGGCGGCAGCGTAGTCGGCTGCTGGCGTGCAGTAGCGACGCAGATGGTTGGGCAGCGTGCGGATCAGGCCCTCGATGCGTGCCGCGCGCAGGCCCGGCACCAGCCAGTCGAAGTGCTCCTCCGGCAGGGTGTGGGCGTGCGCCAGCGGGATGTGGAAGGTCACGCCGTCGTGTTCGGCACCAGGGTCGTGGGTGTACGACAGCGGAATGCGGACCGCGCCCAGATCCAGATGATCCGGGAACAGGTCGCTGACGTCGGCAGTGGCGCCGGGACGCAGTGCATCGGTCTCCTGCAGCGCCAGATCAGCGGCATTGGGTTGCAGACGCGGATTGCGGGTGCTGGCGTGCAGCCAGGCCTTCAGGGCCGCTGTGGTGCAGATGTCGGCGGGCAGCCGCGTGTCGTACCAGCGAAAGAAGTGAGGCTCATCGGCCAGCAGGTCGGGGCGACGCAGCCGCGATTCCTTGTCCTGGATTTCGGCGATCACGCGCAGGTTCTGGTCTAGAAACGCCGGCTTGCGCGCCATCTGTCCCTTGACCAGCGCTTCGCGGATGAAGATCTCGCGGGCCTCACGCGGATGCGAGGAGCCATAGTGGCGCGTGCGCGTCGCCAGCGGCATGCCGAGCAGGCTGACATGCTCGGTCGCCCCCACTTCACCGCGATCGACGTTCCACTCAGGGTGCAGCAGCGTCCGCTTCACCAGGTGGGCGCCGACGCGCTCGATCCACTCCACATCAACGGTGGCATTGGTGCGCGCAAACAGCTGCGAGGTCTGGGCGAGCTGCGCACTCATGACCCAGGGGGGCGACTTCTTCGACAGTGCCGAGCCCGGGTGCAGCCGGAAGCGGCGACCGCGCGGCCCCTGATACTCGCTTTTCTCCGGCAGTTTCTGACCGATGTGATCGATCAGGCCCGCCAGCAGGCACTGATGCAGCGGTGCGTACAGGGTATCGAGATCCTCCGGGCGATAGGTCGCCGCTTCGCCGCGCAGCTCCAGCAGGTCGCGGATTTGTTTGTATACCGCTTCCCATTCCTCCATGCGCAGGAACGAGACATAGTGATCGCGGCAGACGCGGCGCAACTGGCGATTCGACGACGCCGCGCTCCAGTCACGCCAGCGTTGCCACAGTTGCAGCAATGACAGGAAGTCCGACCGTGGGTGGCGCCAGGCTGCGTGCTTCTGGCGCGCGGCGTCCTGCGCATCCGACGGCACTTCGTGCGGGTCCTGCACCGAGAGCGCGGCAGCGAGGACACAGACGGCGTCGGCTACGGCCAGGCTGCTGACGGCGGGCGCGGCTGTTGTGGGCGGCGCTGCGTCCGCACCTGCGCGC
>JBEIOK010000231.1:0-3888 GCA_040377605.1 Nevskiaceae bacterium
GAGAAGATGGAGCGCTACGCACTGACGCGCCCGCTGGCGCGCATCCTGAAAATCCGCTCCGCTGGCATCAAGGACCTGCGCCACGGCGCAACCCATGACCGCGACTGGCGCGGCCGCGATCTCAATGCGCTCGGCGACGTCGCCCGCGAGCAGATCGGCCGCATCCAGGGCGCGCGCTACCACTTCATCGGCAGCACCCTGGGCAGTGCCGCCGATGACCACTTGAGTCGCACCCTTGGCGATGGGCTGGTCAACGTGGCCAGCGCCACCGCACATCAGCTTGCCGATGCCGACAGCGCGACCCTGACGCAGGTGCATCACGTGCGCCTGGTCAACCACCCGCAGGTGGGTCAGTGGATCGACACCCTGCTCGACAGGCCTCGCAGCTGATCAGGCCTTCATCGCCCAGCGCGAGATCGCGGCCATCCAGGTCAGCGGGGTAAGCCGCGTGGACAGGGCCATCAGCGTATTGAGCCAGCCGGTGACGACGCTGGCACGGCGCTTGAGCATGGCGCGCACGCCGATGGCCGCCACGTCAGCGGAGGTCATCATCGTGGCGTTGTGGAACCAGTTGCGCTTCTGTCCGGCAACCTTGAGGAACTCGGTGGCCGTCACGCCGGGTGACACCACGGTGCAGGACACGCCGCTGCCACGCAGTTCGTCATTGAGTGCCACGCCAAAATTCAGCACATAGCTCTTGGCCGCCGCGTAGGCGGCATAGGTCGGCGAGGGTTGAAACGCACCGATCGACGCCACCTGCAGCACATAGCCCTGGCGGCGCTGCACCATGCCCGGCAGGAACAGGCGCGTCAGATGGGTGAGGGCCACGACGTCGAGCTGCAGCATCTGCTCGGTGCGCGCCCAGTCGGTGCGTAGAAAGTCGCCGTAGAGTCCGAAGCCGGCATTGTTGACGAGGATATCGATCGCAATCGCTGCGGCATCCAGCTCGCGCTGCAGCTGTTCACGCGCATCGACATCGCCAAGGTCGGTCGGCATCACCCGGACCTGCACGCCCAGGGCCCGCAGTTCTTCGCTGAGCCGTTGCAGCGGCTCGATCCGCCGCGCGACCAGCACGATATCGGCGCCGCGTCGTGCCAGCTCGCGCGCAAAATCCACGCCGAGGCCGCTGGACGCACCGGTAACCAGTGCCCACTGTCCCTTGAGTTCGCTCATGGTGATTCCCCCTAAAAGTCTGGCCTCAGTGTAGCCCGCGCCGTCTTTCCCGCCGATGACGGCGCTCAGGCCGCCTGCGCGGCGTCCACCGGTTCGAAAAAAGCCTCTACGGCGGCGCGCTGCTGCGCCGCGTCGGTGACCTGGTTGATCGATGCCCAGAAGGGCTCGCTACCCGGATGATCCTGGCAATACCACTGGATATGCTTGCGCGCGACACGCGGCCCCTTGCCCTCGCCATAGAAAGCGTACAGCGCGTCGAGGTGTTCGAGCAGCCAGTGCCGGATCTTGAAGCGCGAGGCCGGGGCCAGCGACTCTCCGGTCGCCAGAAAATGCGCCACCTCGCGGAAGATCCACGGCCGCCCCTGCGCGGCGCGGCCGATCATCACGGCATCGGCCCCGGTGGCCTGCAGGACGGCGCGCGCCTTTTCCGGCGAGTCGACATCGCCGTTGGCAATCACCGGAATCGCGACGGCCTGTTTGACGGCAGCCAGGGTCTCGTACTCGGCCTGCCCCTGATACTGGTCTTCGCGCGTGCGGCCATGCACGCTCAGCGCGCGGATGCCACTGGCCTCGGCCAGCCGCGCAATCGCCACGGCATTGCGCTGCGCGCGCGAGTACCCGGTGCGGATCTTCAAGGTCACCGGCACCTCCACCGCCGACACCACAGCCTGCAGGATGCGCGCGACCAGTGGCTCGTCGCGCAGCAGCGCAGAGCCGGCATCGACGCGGCAGACCTTCTTCGCCGGACAGCCCATGTTGATGTCGATGATCTGGGCGCCGTGATCGACGTTGAAGCGCGCAGCCGCGGCCATGCGCTGCGGATCGGTGCCGGCAATCTGCACCGAGATTGGCCCCGGCTCACCGGCATGGTCCCGCCGCAGGCGCGATTTCTCGGTGTCCCACAGCGTGGCGTCCGAGGTCGTCATCTCGGACACGGCCAGCCCCGCGCCCAGGCGCCGGCACAGCTGCCGGAACGGGCGATCGGTCACGCCCGCCATGGGCGCGAGAATCACCGGTGGATCAATTAGATAGGAACCGATACGCATGCGTGCATTGTCGCTCAATCCCGCCGGCTTCAGAAAATCTGAAGCCGCGGGTCAAAAGATTTCGCTGGGATGACCCGGCGCGCGTGCCTATCGTTGCGTCCGGGTTAACGCAGTCTCCTCCGCCGCCCTACCCCTCCCCCAAGCCCCGGGGCGGCTAACCCCCAAGCGGCGTGCGCAAGCGCGCCGCTTTTCTATTGTGCGTAGCCCAGCGCCCGATCGCGCGTCGCCGGCGGCAGGGTCTCCATCACGCGGCGGTCGTGCGCCGGCACGATGATCAGGTCCGGCACCGCCTTGTGCAGCAGGTGCAGTTGCACCAGCGCCGTGCGCACCCCGGCAGGATCGTCGTCCACCAGCAGCCGCGAGACCCAGGGTCGCTCCGCCGGCAGTTCCACACCCTCGCGCTGCCAGGCCAGGTCCCCGATCAGGGCATAGCTCTTGCCGTCGGGCGTGTGGATGAAGGCAATCGTCGAACCCGGCGTGTGGCCCCCCGCCGGCACCAGCACGACAGAGCCGTCGCCGAAGACATCAAAGCTGCGCGGGAAGCCCCAGTACGGGCCATCGTCGTAGCGGTAGGTCTGGATGTTGAGCGGGCCGAGGTCGCGGGCCAGCGCCGTTGCGGCGCCGCCCTGCTCGATGAACGCGCGCTCTTCCTCGCTGATCCAGACCGGCACGCCCGGCAGGTCGGCCAGGCCGGAAACATGATCCCAATGCGCATGCGTCAGCACCACGCCTTTGATCTGCGCCAGCGATAGGCTTGCCCCCGAGAGCTGGTCGGCCACGGCGCCGGCGGCGTCGACCGCGATCTTCGAGGTCGCGCGCATCAGCGCCGGCACCCTTTCGAAGTGCTGCAACACGTCGCGCCCGAAGCCGGTGTCGAACATCAGCACGCCCTGTGGGTGCTCGACGACGACGACATCCATGCCGAAGTCACGCGGCTCGAATCCACCGCCGCGATACGCGAACACCGCCTGCGAGGCCATCGTACCGGTATAGAACACGCCGATGCGCATGTCCGCCGGCGGCCGGGGCTGGGACAGACGCAGCGTCGGCGTGGTCGCGGTGACGATCAGCCGCTGCGCGGAAAAGCTCCAGGCCAGCGCGCCCACCGCGGCGGCAGCCACGATCACCAGCAGCGTGCTCACCCTCATCTCAGAACGCCTCCAGCGGCATGCTCAGACAGGTGTCGTCGAGCTGCATCAGCAGCTGCGCATGACCCGCCGCCCTGGGCAATTCGTAGCGGAAGAAGTAACGGCAGGCGCGCAGCTTGCCCTCGTAGAACGCGCGATCCGCCGCGCTGGCGCCATCCAGCGCGCGCTGCGCGCAGATCGCCTGCTGCAGCCACAGCCAGGCGATGGTCGTATGTCCCAACATCTCCAGATACAGATGCGCATTGGCCAGGAACAGATCCAGCTGCCCCTGCAGCGCGGTCTGCCCAAGCGTCATCGTCACCTGCGCCGCCGTGTCGCTCGCCGCTTTCAGGGCCTGGGCATGATCCAGCAACTCAGGGTATGCCTGTGCGGCCTGGATCGTCTCGGTGAACGTGCCGAGCAACAGACGGAATGCGGCACCGTTCTGCATCATCGCCTTGCGACCCAGCAGGTCGAGACCCTGGATGCCGTTGGTGCCCTCATGGATCGGGTTGAGGCGGTTGTCGCGGTAGTAGCGCTCC
>JBEIOK010000017.1:0-32114 GCA_040377605.1 Nevskiaceae bacterium
CAACTCGAAAAGAACGTGGTGGAGCGGAAGGGGATCGAACCCTCGACCTCTGCATTGCGAACGCAGCGCTCTCCCAGCTGAGCTACCGCCCCACGCGAGGACGCGTATTCTACGCATCGGCGTCCAAAACGCCAGTCGTTTCCGTAAGTCGCATCACCCTCGATACGCCCGGATCGGAGCCCTCATGACCTTCCGCACCCGAATCCCCTGCGCGGTGGCACTCGCCGCCGTTGTGTTCGCACCCGGTGTCGCGACAGCCGCGCGCTGGTCCGACGTGGAAGCCGGGTTTCGCAGCGACGAGCTTCTGGTCGAGTACCGGGAAGCCGCCACAGCGCCGGCCGCCAAGGCCATGCGAGACGTCTACGGCTTGCGCGTGCAGCGCACCCTGGCACGCGGGCGCCTGCAGCTGCTGGAACTGCCCTCTGCCCTGCCCCTCGAACACGCCCTGACGCTGTTGCGCGCCGATCCGGCCGTCGCGCTGGCCGAGCCCAATTTCCTGCGGCGCAAGCTTGCGGCGATCCCGAATGACGCCCTGTTCTTCGAGCAATGGGGATTGCACAACACCGGGCAGGCCAATTTCGTGGCTTCCACCCCGCCACTGGCCAGCGTGGCGGGGGCCGATATGGATCTGCCGCGTGCCTGGGATCGCAATGGCGACGGGGTCGCTGACCGCACCGGCAATGGCAGTGTCACAGTGGCGATCATCGACGACGGTTTCGATCTTGATCACCCGGACCTGGCCGCCAACTTCGTTGCCGGATATGACGCCGCCAACGACGACAGCAATCCCGCCGCCGACTCGACCTCGCAGGGTCACGGCACCCTGGTCGCCGGCGCGCTGGGAGCGGTCGGCAATAACCATCTTGGCGTTGCAGGGGTGATCTGGGACGTCAACCTGCTGCCGCTCAAGGTAGGCCGCGGCAGTGAACTCAGTTCCGCCGGCATCCTCGCGGCCTACGACTACATCGACGCCAACGCCACCGCACGGGGCATCCGCATCGTCAACGCCAGCTATGGCGGGCCGCAGTATTCCCAGATGGAGTTCAATGCACTGCAGCGGCTGCGCAACCGCGGCATCCTGTTCGTCACCTCCGCCGGCAACGAGGACAGCAACATCGACCGCGCGGTGCGCGCCTACCCGGCCAACTATCCCCTCGACAACATCGTCGCGGTGGCCGCGACCAATCGTCAGGACAACATCTCCAGCTTCAGCGAGTACGGACCGTTGACCGTCGACCTCGCGGCTCCCGGCCTGCAGATCGTCACCACGCAGCTCGACAACACCTATAACTACAGTCCGGGTAACCGCGAACGGGCGGGCGTCAGCGGCACCTCGTTTTCGTCACCCTATGTCGCTGGCATTGCTGCGCTGATCGCGAGCGAGCATCCCACAGCGGATTACCGCGAACTGAAGGCTCGCCTGATCGAGGGCGCAGAGGCCAGCGGCGACGAGGGGCCAACCCATCGCTATACGCGCAGCGGACGCGCCAACGCCGCCAATAGCCTGGCATTAACCCCTCGCCCCTCGCTCGTGCTGAACGCGGTGAGCGTGGACGACACGGCCGCAGGCGATGGCAATGGTCGGCTCGATCCGGGCGAAACCGTCGATCTGGTGGTCAGCGTCGAGAACCTGTGGCAGGCCGCGACCGGCCTCCAGGCCGAGCTGTCAGCCCCGTCAGGGACCGTCACCATCACCGACGCCACCGCATCGCTGGCCACCCTGGCCAGCGGCGCGACCGGCGTGCTGCGCTTCACCGTCCAGGTCTCCCCGACCGCGGCCAGCTACCAGGACGTGCCCTTTACGGTCGCCCTCAGGGCTCAGGGCGGCTACACGGCGGCACGCAGCTTCCTGCTGGAAGTCGCGGAGCTGCAGGCCGGCGTGACCGTGAACCCGGTGCTGTCGACCGGCCTGTACGACGAATTCCATACGTTCCATCTCGATCTCTCGACCCTGCCCGCCGGCCACAACCGGCTGCGGTTCCGGTCTACCGCCAGCCGCGACATCGATCTGCTGATCAAGCGCGGCAGTGCCGCCGAACATCTGATCACGCTGAAAGTGAATCCGGATGGCGATCAGATCTTCAGCACCAATGCCGATCAGATCGGCGGCGAGGCCGGCGGCAACGAGGATGTCTGCATCCTCAATCCCGCATCGGGCACTTACTACGTCACGGTGGTCAACTACGACCAGATCGAGAACACGCCCTACACCCTGCAGGCCTTCACCGATGCCGGCTTGACCTGCCCGACCGGCGACGAGGGCCGCTTCGGCGGCGGTGGTGGCGGCAGCATGGCTCCCGCGACCTTGCTCGCGCTGCTGGGCCTGATGGGGTGGCGGCGACGTCGAGCAGCGCGATGAGCCGTGCCGCACACGAACAGGTGCTGGTACTCGCCCGGGCACCGGTCGCCGGGCGCTGCAAAACCCGACTGATTCCGGCCCGCGGCGCCCGGGGCGCTGCACGCGTGCACGCAAGACTGCTCCGGCACTGCCTGCAACAGGTTGCGGGAGCGTCCAGGCCCGTGCAGCTGCTGGGCGCGCCGGACACCCGTCATGCCATTTTCTCGGAGCTTCGTCGTCGGCATGACTGCCGTCTCGGCCGTCAATCGCCGGGCGATCTGGGCCGGCGCATGCTGGCCGCCCTGAACCAGGCCCTGCGCGCGGGCAGGACGGCAGCCGTGCTGGTGGGCAGCGATTGCGCGGCCCTGACCCCGGCGCATCTGGACGCCGCGTTCAACGCCCTGCGGACGGGCAACGACGCCGTGCTGCAACCGGCCGAGGACGGCGGCTATGTGCTGATCGGATTGCGGCGCGCAGCCCCCGCACATCTGCTTGAAGGCATCGACTGGAGCAGCGGGCATGAATTGCGGCAGACCCGGACACGTCTGCAACGCGCAGGATTCAGGCTGAAGCTGCTGGAGCCACTCTGGGATGTCGATCATCCACGCGACCTGCGCCGCGCACATCGACTGGGTCTGCTCTAGGGCCTGCGCAACGCCCTGTCGGCAAGCGGCTGCAACACCGCCAAGCCCATGAATCGGAATGCTCTTCACACGGCTCTTCCCCGCGCTGCAAAAGCCTGCTAAAAACGCGCGCCACGACCCTTCAACGCTGCCCGTCTCACTGCCACCCTGAGGATTCGCATGCCGCGGAAGCCGAAGAACAAGCCAGCGCAACCTGAAAGCCCCAAGAGCTTTGACGAATTTGCCGACGACGGCGAAGTTCCGGAGGAAGATCTTGATGCCGCCGAGGCGGAAACCGCCGCCAATGCCAAGTTGCGCGACTGGCGTGACGTCGAAAAGCTCAAGGAAGAGCGCGCCCTGCGCCGCCTGATCGACGACGATCTGGATTTCTGATCGAACCCCGATCAGACCGCCGGATGTGGCGTCAGCTCGCGCTGCAGCCGCTCGAAGGCAGTCTCGGTGTCGTCGCAGATGCTGACCAGATCCAGATCCTCGGGCGAAATCAGCCCGCGCCGCGCAAGCTGTTTGAAATCCACCAGCCCCTCCCAGAACTCTCGCCCG
The DNA here is from genome assembly GCA_040377605.1 of Nevskiaceae bacterium. Taxonomy (GTDB): domain Bacteria; phylum Pseudomonadota; class Gammaproteobacteria; order Nevskiales; family Nevskiaceae; genus Solimonas. Next base: position 3,523 of record JBEIOK010000017.1, read on the forward strand.
TAGAGCAGGATCGGCATCAGTTCCGCCTTGCCGGTCTGGCGCAAGGTCAGCAGTTCGAACAGTTCATCCATCGTGCCGAACCCGCCGGGGAAGAACACGGCGCCCCGCGCCAGCTTCACGAACCAGAACTTGCGCATGAAGAAGTAGTGGAATTCCAGCGCGCGCTGGTCCAGCACGTATGGATTGATGTGCTGCTCGAACGGCAGCGAGATGTTCAGCCCGATGTTCAGCATCGGATCGATGCGACTGCCGCCCTCGTGCGCCGCCTGCATGATGCCGGGACCGCCGCCGGTGCAGATGTAGTACCGGTGCTCCGGCGCGTGCGTGGCGAGTGTCCACTGCGCGACACGCTCGGCCAGCAGTACCGCCTCGTTGTAGTAGTCACGGCCATTGAGGTCCGGCCCCGGCGGCAACCGTGCAGAGCCCAGGAACATCACGGTATTGCGCACGCCGAGCTGGCTGAAGCGCTGCAGTGGTTCCTGATACTCGCAGAGGATGCGGATCCCGCGGGCGTCTTCGCCCATCAGGAAGGCTTGGTTTTCGTAGGCTTTGGTCGGCATGGCCCCGCCATTATGCCGGCGTGGATCACGGCGCAACGGCCGGTCACTGCGGCTGCGTCGGGCTGCCGTCCGCGTTGACCCACACCACCGCCTCACTGGCCCGCTGGAACGGAATCTCCAGCAGACGATCAATCGCATTCTGCAGTTCGCGCGACGGATCAATGGCCGCCGTGCGTCCCTGGATCAGGTCCGTAGCAAACGCGTTGGCCGGCAGCCGCAGGTAACGTTCGTCCATGTAGTGCACGAACATCACGGTGTTCTGCGACGGGTAGTAGCTGTGCACGCGCATCCAGTGCTTGATCTTCTCGCCCTCGTCCCAGACGGTGAACCAGCCTCCAGGAATCAACACGATCGACAACAGCCCCTGCATCTCCTTTTCCGGCGACAGCGCGCGCGTCAGCGGCGCAGCGGATTCCGGTGCGGCCGCAGTGCTGGCCGGCGACGTCATCGGCACCTCCGCCGCCGGGGTACCAGATGACATCCGCCCGGTATCGGGCGGTGCGCTCGGCAGCAGCGGTCGCTCCAGATAGGCCTGAACCAGTCCGGCCAGGACTTCCTCGAGCTTGGACTCCGAAAATCCGATCGTGGCAAGTCGACGCGACAGGGCAGCGACGATCTCGGCCTCCTCGGTCGCACTCTCGGTCGGGCTGGCCGCGCTGGGTTCCAGGCTGCGCAGTACGCGCTCGACCAGGCCCATGGTCTGGTTCCACGATTCGCCCTGCACGCCGCTACGGATGTAATCCAGGCACAGCAACGGACCGAAGCCCGACAGCATCAGGCGCATGACCCCGGGCGGGATGCTGCGCTCACCGATCTGCCGGCGCAGTTCGTGCGCCACCACGCGACGCACGCGCTCCAGCTTGGCGCGATTGCGCTGGTGGGTCTGCTCCTCCTGCTCGCGCAGGAAGCTGTCCGCAGTCTGGTCATCGACCGGCGCCGACTGGCTGGCCTTGAGCTTGGTGGCATCCAGGCTGAACGCCTGTGCCATCTCCTCGATCAATCCCTGCAGGTCGTTGAGCACGCGGGGCGGCGGCGCGGCATCTGCCGAGCCGAACTGCAACAGCATTTCGAACAGATCGTTGGCCGTCCGGCGCGCGGGATGCGCGGGATCGCTGAAGAACTGGGGATCCGCCAGCGCCGTCTTCATGACCGGCATCTGCAGGCGCGCCAGCCACGGCTTGAGGTGCTCGGACAGACGCGGGTCGCGGTAGTAGCTGTCGAACATGCGCGCCACCAGCGCCACGTTCTGCGGCGGCAGCCAGCTCGGCGTATTCGGTGTCTGCCCCTGGGAATAGGACTGCAGGATCTGCGCGATGTCCTGGGCCAGCAGCGCATCCGAGTAATCGGGTCCGGGCGCGCCGCCATACGCGGGCCAGGCGCCGGCCGACACGCCAGCGCCCATCCAGTTGGCCGCGACCCCGGGCATCCCGGGCTGCCCGGTCATACCGCCGCCAGCCATGGACGGCAGCAGCCCTGGCATCGGCCCCTGTCCCTGCCCCATGCGCGGCAGGCCGGACGGAAACCCCGCAACACCGGCTCCGCCGACATCCATGAAGCCATTCAGCGTACTGGCATCCAGTCCAGCAGCCCAGGCCGGCGCACCGCCGGGCACTGCCGCACCCACCGCAGAGGGCGCGCCGCCGCCACCGGCCGGCACGCGGTAGTCACGGCTGGCATCGGCCTTGGGCTCGATGCCGTGTACCGCCAGCAACTGGTTGGCGCCGACAAAGACCTCGGACAAGCGGCCGACCACGACACGGTCGAACAATTTGTAGATGACCAGCTTGATCGGAAACTCGACCTGCAGGCCCTTCATCGAATTCTGGAATGCGCGGATGATGCGCGCCGGCGACATGCTGTCCTCGGACACGCCACCAGGCGACATTTCCGACAGGCGCGACAGGCGCCGCTGCAATTCGACCAGTTCGTGCGCGTGCAGCGATGCCGCCTTGGTTTCCATGTTGCTGACAGCCAGACGCTCTTCCAGCACATCGCCGTCCTGCAGCGACCACTGGTTGATGTCTTCCAGGTCCTGTGCGGTCTCGTCCGCAGGTTCGACGCCGATCTTCGACAGCGCCTGCGCCAGGGCTTCCTGAAAGGCCTTGATGATCTTGGCGCGCTGGACGCGCACGATGCGCATCGTGTCGAGGTAGACGCGCTGCTCGTCGCCACCGCGCGCTTTTTCCGCCGAGTCGAACAGAATGTCGTCGGCCTTCTCGAACATCTCGCGCAATTGTTCCGTCAACACCGATACCGCCATGCCCTGCAGGGCGGCAACGATCGGATTGGAATGCGCAGTCGGTGCATCCGCCTTGCTATCCGCGGATGCCGGTTTTGCCTCTGGCTGCGCCGTGCGGCTGGAAACCGTCATGGTGTGTGTAGACCCCTCAGTGGCCCGCAGCGGCATCCAAGCCCCCCGGCGTGATGTCCCTGCGACCCTTGTGCACCGATTCTAGTGAACAAGCCGTCATGATTTCCACAAACGGCTGATAAAAAGGACCAAATCAGCCGGTCAGGCGGCCACCCGCGCGCGATTCGACTTCCGCGCATGCGCCAGCAGGAAGGCCATCTGGTCGGCGAGGATGCGGCGATTCGACAGGATCAGATACTCGGCGATATTCGGCGTGTAGGGCACGGCCAGCAGACGCATCCCGGCCTCCTCGGGCGTGCGATCGTCCTTGCGCTGGTTGCAGCTGCGGCAGGCCGTCACGCAGTTCTCCCAGATCGAAAGCCCGCCACGCGAGGCGGGGACGATGTGGTCGCGCGTCAACAGGTGCGCGGCAAACTGCTCGCCGCAATAGAGGCATAGATTGTGATCGCGCTGGAACAACGTGCGGTTGGTGAGCAGCGGAACCCCCTGCCGGTGGCGACGGCTGCGATCCGCGACCGCAATGATGGAGCCAATGTCCACCTGGGACCGCAACCCGCTGCGGGCATTGATGCCGCCGCGGATCGTGAACCGTTCGGCACCTGCCTCCCAGCAGATGCGGCGACGCGTGTAGAGAATCACGGCGGAATGCCAATGGATCCAGGCGACGGGCGCGCCGCCTGCATCCACCTTGAGGATCGCGGGGATTTGGTCCATACCCGATCTTGCTCGCTTCGCTCCATGGCCGCCATTGCAGCGTGTCTTGGCGGCAACCTGATGACAGCACGATACGACCCGATCCCCGACCGAGTGTCAACGGCCGTGGCGCCGCGACCCAGCAAGCCCCAGAACAGGGCGTCCGCCTTGTCTGGGAAGCATCGGAACCATGGGCTATAGTCGACCCATTTCCGGCTTCCGACTCGACGGTCGGAATCGCTTTTCATGGGGAGTGCTGCGCATGCGCATGGGGTACATCAAGACCGGCTCGTGCAGCCGGCTGGCCACCGGAGCTTTGATCGGGTACTGCGGCCTCGCGCTGGCGCAGGTCACCCCAGGCCAGGTGGGGGATACGCTCAAGTCAGCACCGGAACTGAAGGCTCCGGCGCGGATCAGTCCGATCCAGAACGCGCAGCCAACACCGGGACCGGCACCCGACCAGGCCAAGAAATTCACGGTCAAACGTTTCGAGATCGAGGGCAATACGCGGTACTCGGCCGCGGATCTGCATGCACTGATCTCGGACTATCTCAATCGACCGATCTCCCTGTTCGACCTGTACGCGGCGGCCGACCGCATTGCCGAGCAGTACGTCGGCGCCGGCTATACGCTGGCATCGGTCACGGTACCGCCGCAGAAGGTGGACGACGGCATCGTGCGCCTGCAGGTCAGCGAAGGCCGCGTCGGCGCCGTCGCGGCTGAAAACAATCGCCTGTATGACCTCGGACAGCTGACGCCCTACCTGGGCGAGGTCAAGTCCGGTACCGTCTACCGCAGCGCCGACCTGGAGCGCGGTCTGCGCGCCCTCAACGAATTGCCAGGCCTGAAGGCCCGTGCGGTCGTGCGACCGGGCGAGGCGTATGGCACCAGCGACCTGATCCTGCGGACGGAGGAAAAGCCCTTCGAGGGTGCACTGACGGTCGACAACTACGGACGGGACAGCATCGGCGAATTCCGGCTGTCGGCCTTCGGTCAGCTCAATAATCCGTTAGGTCTCGAAGATCAGCTGCAGGTCATGGCGCTGGGCTCCGAGGATGGTCTGCTTGCCTACGGCTACGGCGCCTACAGCCTGCCCATCAACCCTCGCGGCACCCGCATGGCCGCTTCCTACGGCTATGCCCGCTTCGAGGTGGACAACGCGCCGGTGGAAGGCCGCAACCAGAGTGCCCGACTGCAGCTCGAACATCCGTTGATCCGCAGCGCCAGCGACCTGCTGACGGTCACCGGCGGCGCCACCTACACGAAGGCCGACTCGGATTTCGCCACTCTCTTCCTGAATGAGACGGTCGTCACGCTGCTGGAACTCGGCGGCACCTACAGTCATATCTACGCCAATGCAGCGATCTCCCAGGTGTCCGTCACTCTCGCCACCAACTTCGACCGGCTGACACGCGCCGACATCACGGCAGCCGCGGTCAATCAAGAGCGACTGACCGGCGATCAGCGGCTGCGCGTCGAACTCGACCTGCAGCACATCCAGCCGCTGTTCCTCGGCCTGCAGTTGCTGGCGCGCGCCAATGGGGTCTACTCCCCCGACCCGCTGGCCGACACCCAGCAATACTCGCTGGGCGGTCCCAGCAGTGTTCGCGGCTTTCCGGCTTCTGAAGTGCGCGGTGATCGCGGCTACCTCGGCTCGCTGACGCTGCGCCAGCCGCTCATGATCGGCCCGGCACGCTTGTACGGCCGCGTGTTTGCGGACTCTGGTGCAATCATGGTCGTTGATGCCCCCGTAGGCGTCAGCGACCGCGAAACCCTGACCAGTGCCGGCGTCGGCCTGGATGCGCAATGGGCGTATCTGGACCTGAAGCTCGACTGGTCATTCCCCTGCGACAGCCACACCGTCAGCGACGGTGAAGACGACCATCGTCTGTTCGGCTCCGTTTCCCTGCGCTTCTGAAGGAGTGCCCGACATGAAAGGCAACTTCCACCCGCTGGCGCGCATCCTGCGCCGTGGCACTCCGTCCCTCGCCTCGCTCGGCCTGCTGCTGCCGTTCGCGGCGCTGGCCAATCCCTCCGGCGCCGACATCGTGCACGGCAACGTCGGCATCTCGTCGCCGACGCCGGGCGGCCTGGTCATCGATCAGACTTCTCATGCCGCGATCATCAACTGGCAGCAATTCTCGATCGGTGATGGCGAGTATGTGCTGTTCAATCAGCCGTCGGCCTCGGCCGCCGTGCTCAACCGCGTTCTCGGCGGCAGCCCCTCCGAGATCCTCGGTGACCTGAGCGCCAACGGGCGCGTCTTCCTGATCAATCCGCAGGGCGTGATGTTCGGCGCCGGCAGCCAGGTGGACGTCGGCTCGCTCGTGGTCAGCACGCATGACCTGGCCGACCAGGACTTCCTCGGCGGTCGTTACGTCTTCGCCGGCAGTTCGCCTGCCGCCATCGACCATGCGGGCGCGATCACGACCGCTGACGGCGGCTTCGTCGTGCTCGCGGCCGAGCAGGTCCACAACCGCGGCCTGATCCAGGCCCGACTCGGCGAGGTGGTCCTCGCAGCAGGCGGCGGCATGCGCTTCGAGCTCGATACGGGGGGGCTGGTGAACTTCCAGATCGATGCTGCCGCGGCGTCGGATGCCGCAGGCGTCGACAACCTGGGCGACATCGTGGCCGAAGGCGGCAACGTGCTGATGAGCGCACGGGTCGCACGCGATCTGGCCTCCACCGCCGTCAACAACCGCGGTCGCATCGTGGCAACCGGCATCGAAGCGCAGGATGGCGCGATCTATCTGGTCGCCTCCGGCGGCCACCTCCACAACAGTGGACGGCTCGACGCATCGGGCGGCAACGCCGGCACGGTGCGGCTCTATGGCGATGCTGATGTCACGCTCGCCGACGGCTCGGTTCTGCAAGCGCAGGGCGGCAACGGTGGCCGTGTGCTCGCCATCGCGGAGGGCACGCTGGTCCATGCGGCAGGTTCGACGATCAACGTGTCAGCCGAGGCAGGCACCCCCGCCGGTGGCTTCGTCGAACTCTCCGGACATGGCGATCTGTCGTTGCGAGGCGATGTTGTCCTCGGCAGCAACGGTCATCTGCTGATTGACCCGACCCACCTGATCGTGGGCGATCAGCAAGGCGACAGTCTTGATTTCGCCACGCTGGAAAATCTGCTGCAGAACAATCCGGGCGCGCGCGTGGAGCTGATTGCCTCCGATCTGGTCCAGATCCGCGAGCGTGCGGGCGCGCAGACGCTCAACGGCCGGGATGCCAACGGCAACGGCGCGAGCCTGTTCATGGGCATCGGCTACAGCACGGGCGGCTGTTCCTCATTCTGTGGCGAATTCATCAGCTTCTCGTCCGGATCTTCCGGCTTCGACTACAACAGCGCGAACTTCGTGCGCGGGACCGGCGGCTACATCTATATCGGCGACAGCGCCAGCGACGACACCCTGGATATCGCCGGCGATATCACGCTGATGACCGGAGGTCCGTCGGAGGCAATCGGTGTCGGCCAGATCCAGGCGCATGCCGCCTTGCGTGCCGGCGGTGCGGTGCATATCGAGGCGATCGACGACATCGTGACCGGCTCGGTCACGGCGGGCATCCCGCCGCAGCCCACCGGCAGCAGCGGTGAGGGTGGGGGCGGCTTCTTCTTCACGGATGGGGTCACGGTCGCCCCGGGTCAGGCCAGCGGCGAGGGCCTGATCCAGATGGTCAGCGACGGCGGCTCCATCAACACGGGTGCGCTCAAGGGCGCGTTCGTCGAGCTCTACGGCGAGTTCGGCGACATCAACGTGCACGGCACGGTGGATGCCGATGATCACGTCGAGATCGACTCCGGCCGCACCGTGACCCTCGACGGCACGGTCACGAGCGGCGGCAATGTGCTGGTCTACGCCCAGGGCGATGGCGAGTTTGCCGGCATCCGGGTCGATGGCGACATTTCAGCCCGCGGCATTGCGGATCTCTATGCGGCGAGCGGAGACATCGATCTTGCTTCGGTCGCAGTGACCCGACGGCCCGACCTGGGTGGCGATGCCGCGCAGCTCTGGATCAACGCCGCGGACGGCGAGGTCAGCGTGCTCGGTGACCTGTCGGCGACCTCCGACCAGGGCTTGGCTTCCATCAACGTCAACGCCAGCAATGGTGTCAGGCTCGACGGTGACGTGCTCGCCCAGGGTGTCCGGGGGGCATTCACCGGTCAGCAGGAAGGCGGATCGGAAAGCACCTTCTACGATCGCGATGCCGCGTGGATTTACATCAACTCCACCACCGGCGCGATCGAGGTGAGCGGCGTCCTGCGCGGCCATGGTCTCGCTGGCACGGTTCAGGGATCGGGCGAAGGCGGCACGTACACTTCCACTGTCGGATACGCGGACGTTTCGATTTACGGACGCGATGTTTCGCTAGGCGGTCTCGATGTCTCCGGTGTCGGGCAGGCAGGCATCTGGCTCGATGCCAGCGACGGCAATGTCCGGATTGCAGGCCCGGTGGCGCTGCGCGCTGAAGCCGGAGAGGAAGAGACCACTCAATCCAGCGGCGCGTCTACCCTGTCTCGCCGGGGGATCGCATCGCTGAGTATTGTCGCCGAGAACGGCGAGGTTTCGACGCAGGGCCTCTCGGTCACCGGCACATTTGCCGGTATCGGGATCGAAGCCCGAACCATCCGCAGTGGCAGCGGCAGCGACGGCGCGGCGCTGACCGTCCGCGCGTCCGGTGACGCGGCTACGGAGGGACTGCTCGAATGGCGCGAACCCACCGGCCCGGAACTTCCGGACGCCGTGACGACCTCCGACTACGGCCTCGCCTTGATCGCCCTGTCAGCCAGCGGCGGCGATGACAGCACACCCGGCATCGCGGTTGTCGGCGACGTGTCAGCCGAGGGCCCGAGTGCGCTGACGGCCCTGTTTTCCGACAGCGGGGTCTTGATCGACGGCGACATCGCCGTCAGCGGCCTGGGCTACACCAACGTCGGTGCCGGAACCGGACTGTTCGACGACATCGTGCAACCCGGAGAGGTCGAAGGGCTGTTCGGGCTCAGGGTCCCGCGGCTCGACAGTGGCCTGCTGACCTGGGGCGAATCCTCACTGGTCGTCGCCGGCTATGTTCCCTTGCTTGGTTCCTCCGAGGACGACTTGATCGGCACGGACGGGGCCGGTGACGTGACCGTGACGGGCGACATCCAGGTCAGTGGCCGCGGACAGGCCCACGTGCAGATCGCTGCACGCAGTCTCGATGTCGAAGGCCCGAATGGCGTGCACATCACCGCGGCGCTGGGACAGCTGGCGGGCCTGCAGCACCCAACGGACGATGTGGAATCCCCATCGATGCTGCGGCGGATCGGCGGCAGCCTCGATCAGGAGGGCGTGACCGGCACCGCCAGTTACAGTGAAGCCAGCTTCCTGCTCAAGGGCGACGGCTCGAGCCAGAGCGCCTTCGACGCCACCGGCGTCCAGATCAGTGGCGGCACCGCACAGGTCGTGGTCGAGGACATGCGCAGCGTGCGGCTGGGAAACCTCGGCGTACTGGGCGGTCGCGGCGAGCAGGCCCCGGTTTACGCGGAAATGTTCGACGGAGGTCAGCAGGGCGGCCCCTTGACCACGGAAATCGTGGGGGGCCTCACCACCGCCACGATCGATACCGGCCCCAGCGGGGGCATCGAAATCCTCGGGCCCACCGTGGTTGAAGGCACCGGCGCGACCGCGCTGGTGCTGCTGGGTGGCAGCGTGCAGCTCGGATCGGTTTCGGTCGCGGCCGATCGTGGCCGCTATGTGAGCAACAACCCGAACTATGTCAGCGACGACATCCGCTTCGGTGATGCCGCGGTTTTCCTGTCGACCTCCAGCACGGACCCGGTCACGGTCAGCTCGCTGACCGCCACGGCCGAAGACGACCTGCATCTCGGAGCCCGGCTGGATGTGACGGGCGATGTCAGCATCGAAGCGGGCGGCGCCATCGACAACACGATCCCGGGCGAGCTGCTGGCCTTCGTCCATCCCCTGTCCACGGCGGTAGCGCTCAGTAACCAGGACCAGATCCTGCCCCCCACGGACATCTCGGCCCGCAATATCTCCGTATCGTTCACCCAGGCACCTGATCTGGTGAGCCTGTCGCTGGCCGCCGACGAGACGCTGACGCTGGACGGAAACGGCAGCCTCCTGAACCTGGACACCCTGCTGAACCTCCAGAGCAACAGCCTGAGCCTGGTCGACATCGAGATCATCAGCCAGAACCTGCAGCTATCGGCCAATCAGGACCTGAGCATCGTCGACAGCCGCTTGTCCTACAACACGGGCATGTTCACGGCCGGGCGCAACGTTCTGGTCGACAACAGTTCGCTGGTCGGACAAGGGCACAGCGTGCAGGCGGGCACTGCGGTACAGATCCGCAACGCCAGCACCATCAGCGGTGGCGAAGGCAATGCGGACACCATCGGCATCAGCGCCGCCGCCATCTCCATCGCCGCCAGCCAGCTCAGCGCCAACACCCTGACCCTGACGGCCCCGGGGATTACCGTGCAAGACGCGAGCACGCTGCGCGCGCCCTCCATCCAGCTCGGTGGCGAGACCGTAACGCTCGGAGGCTCCAACCTGTTCGGCAACACCATCACGGTCAATCCGAACACCTCGCTGTCGATCAGCGGCGGTCGCATCGCCGGAAGCGCGACGGGCGCCGCCACCGCGGTGACGCTCGCGGCACCGATGATCCAGATTCTCGGTGGCGCGACCCTCGATGCGGACACGCTGAACCTGGGCGGCATCGGCACCAATGAGCTGAGCCTCGGTGCCGCGACGCTCAACGGCGCGTTGTCGGCGCAGGCCGCCACCAGCATCACACTCAACGGCACGACGCTCACGGGCCCCACGGGATCGCTGACACAGACCAACGCCACTGCGGGCGGGGGCATCGACATCCGCAATTCCAGCCTGGGCTACTCCGGCAGCCTGTTGCTGGATTCAGCCCGCGCGCTGTTTGTCGAAGGCAGCTCGCTGGGTGCTGCCGCCGGCACGGCAGACCTCACACTCTCGGCCGGTGGCGCATTGACGCTCAGCACCGCCTTGCTCAACGGGGATCAGGTCTCGATCGAAGGCGACACGATCACGCTGGGGGGCGGCATCAATGCCAGCCAGCTGGGTCTCGAAGCCAACGGCGCCCTGGTCAGTGCCGACGAATCCTTGCTGATCGAAGCCGGGGCCATCGACGCCATCGCCGAGATGATCAATCTCGAGGGCGCCACGCTGGCGATCGGTAGCGGTGCTGCCGTCAACGGCATCGACACCAGCTTCCTCGATCAGGTGCCATCCGAGCTGCGCGCCAGCAGCCTGGTTCCCAATGCCTCCTTCATCGCCTCGGGCCCGGATGGCGTTCGTCTCGGCACCCTCACGCTGGACGGGGGCTATCTGTATGTCCGCGCTGCGTCGGCCACCGCGACTCAGATCGGCGTGCCGGAGGGGCGGCTGTTCTTCAACTACCGGCCTTTTGACGACGAGGCGGCGGTGGAACTGCCGACCGAGTCCGGATTGAACATCGAGGCCATCGGCGCAACCCTGGCCATCGGCGGCACCGGCTACGGCGGCGACATCACGATCCTGCAGCCCCCGACCCCTGCGGCCAAGGAAATCGAAACATTCGATTATGTCTTCCTGACCGGCGGCAGCATCTTCAATCCGAACACGCTGAATACGACCGGTCAGGTCGTCTTCCTCGGCGGCACGGTGGTCAATGAGCCGGGCCCGGAAGAGCCACCGCCGAACGCGGAGCCGGCGGAGCAGGCCGCCGACGCACAGGTCATCGCCTCGAATCTCGCCTCGGAAGCGTCGGAGGAGGAAGACGGGCCGTCGATCGAGATCGCGTTGATCGAGGAAGAGTCCTCGTCGGCAATCGTCGAAGAATTCCAGTGCCGCTGAAGTGCAACCGGGAACCCTCATGAAGAAGACCTTCATCGCACTGCTGCATACCCTGGCCCTGCTGCTGGTCATTCCGCAGGCTGCCGCTGCCGCGGCGGGTGAGGTGCTGCTGATCACCGGCCAGGGGACGGCCACCGATCCAGCCAGTGGCACGGTGCGCGCCCTGGCCAAGGGCGACGGCGTGCAGGCGGGCGAGATCATCAGCTCCGGCACCAACAGCTACGTGAATCTCAAGTTCACGGACGGCAGCTTCATTCTGCTGCGGCCGAACACGCGCTTCGTGATCGAGGCCTATGCGCTCGACGCGAAGACCGCTGCCGCTGTTGCCGCGACACCGCCAGCGGCGAGCGCTGCACCCGCCAAGCCCGCGACCGCGACAACACCGCCACGGCCGGCGGTTGCCGCCGCACCCTCCCTGCCCGCAGCTGCAACACAACCGTCCGATACCTCGCGCGCCTTCTTCCGCCTGTTGCGCGGCGGCTTCCGCGCCGTGTCCGGCGTGATTGGCAAGGTGAATCAAAACGAGTACCGCATCTCCACGCCGGTGGCCACGATCGGGATCCGTGGCACCGACTACGTCGTGGTGATCTGCGACGCCGCCTGTGCGCGCGATCCGGTGCTTCAGGAGGAACTCCCGGAGGGCACGGCCATGGAGGGCGGTGTCGTTGCCAACGTCGTTGACGGCGCGATCAACGTCAATGCCGAGGCGACTGCCACGGCGACTGCGCCCGTCGTCGCCAGCAGTCCGTTCGGCTGGCTGGGCTTCGGCGTGCTGGGACTGGCCGCCGAGCCGGAAACCGAATCCAGCGAGGCCGAGGTCAAGGCCGGTCACACCGCCGCCGTAACGCGCAAGCGCCGCATCTTCGTGATCGACAAGGTGCCGCGCTTCCTGATCAAGCAGCCGATCCCGGATCCGACCACGATCTGTCAGTAAGCTGCATCGGCCCCGCAAGGGGCCGCTCTGTATCCGCCGCCTGTCCCGCTGGTTTCCGATTCCTCATGGCCAAGACCGTCCGACTCACCGCCCCCCCCGGCTACGGCAAGCTGGTCCCCCTTGACCGGCGCCAGCATGCCGGTATGGGCCTGGGTGCCGATCCCGGCTACGGCTGGTGCCGCGAACTCAACGCGGTCTTCATCAACGCGGCGGAGTTCTTCAAGGTGGCGCTCGACTATCCGATCGCCTTCATTCGCGAGCCGCACAGCGGCGAATTCGTGCCGATGGCCGTGTTCGGCCTGAAGGCCCGGCAGAACCTGTATGTCGACGAGGCCGGTCGCTGGCGCGCACATACCTACATTCCCGCCTATTGCCGCCGCTATCCGTTCTGCATCGCCGAAATTCCCTCCACCCGTGGCGAGGCGGCGCAGCGCATGATCTGTGTCGAGGAGCGCGCGATGACCTCGGCGAGCCCGCGTCCGCTGTTCGGCGCCGATGGCGCGCCGACGGCGGCCTGGGAGCCGATCCTCAAACTGCTGGAGGCGCTGGAGGGTGCGCGACAGCAGACCCGCGTGCTAACGCGGCGCCTGGAAGCGCTGAATCTGCTGGTGCCCTTCGATGCCGTGGCGATGCCCAGGCTCGGAGATCGCTCCCGACTGCAGGGGCTGTACCGGGTCGACGAGAGCACGCTCGCCGAAGTCCAGCCGAAATATCTGAAGACGATGACGGCCAAGGGGGAACTGCGCGCGATGTACGCGCACCTGCTGTCCCTGGAGAATTTCGGGCGCCTCCTCGACTACGCGCAGCCCGGCCGACCGGCCCGCTGACACCCGTCAGCGCATGCCCGCCGCGCGCTGCACCAGTTGCCGGCGCAGCGGTGAGAGTGCATTGACCGCGCGCAACCCCAGTCCACGCAGCGCATCCCAGCCCGGCAGATCGAGCGCGTAGGCGCGGTAAAGCGCGTCGGTGACCGCAATCATGTCGAGCACCTGCGCGCGCCGCGCGCGCTCGTAGCGCTTCAGGCCGCGCAGCAGGCCCGGATCACGGCGCTGCCGGTGAAGCTCGCCGAGGATGTCGATCAGGGCCTCGGCATCGGCGAGCCCGAGGTTGACGCCCTGCCCCGCCAGCGGATGCACGACATGGGCGGCATCGCCGATCAGCACCGCGCGCTCGACCGCGTAGGTGTCGGCGTGCTGCAGGCTGAGCGCAAAGCGCAGGCGCGGGGTCGTCGTTACGACAGCGCCCAGCACCTGCTGGCTGGCCTGCGCCAGCGTGCGACAGAACGCGGCGTCGTCCAGTTCCAGCAGGGCCTCGGCTTCGGTCGATGACCAGACCACGGAGCTGCGCCCATCGGCCAGCGGCAGTAACGCCAGCGGCCCGGTTGGCAGGAAGCGTTGCCAGCAGGTCTGCCGATGCGGATGCTCCGTCTGCACATGACAGACAACGGCCGTTTGTGGGTAGTGCGCGGCGGTGATCTCGATGCCGAGTTGTGTGCGCAAGGTCGAGTCGCGACCTTCGGCGACGATCAGCAGCGCGGCTTCAAGCGGCTCGCCCTGGTCGAGCCGCAAGCGGACGCCGCTGTCGTGCCGTTCAACGGCCTGCACCGTCACCCCGCGGCGCAGAGCTTCGGCCGGCAGTGCGTGCCACAGCGCCGACTGCAGCACCTGATTCTCGATGATGTGCCCGAGGTCCTGTGCCCGCAGGTCGGCCGCATCGAAGCACAGCGCCTCTTCGGGCCGGCGCTCCCAGACCCGCATGTGCTGATAAGGACTCACACGCTGTGCCGCAACCGCCGGCCATACGTGCAACGCCTCCAGGAAGCGGTGGGTCGCCGGCGAAATCGCATACACCCGCGGATCGTATGACTCGAGTGGCGGCATCGCGTCCGCGGCACGTGCCGGCGCACGTTCCAGCACCCGCACCCGCCAGCCCTGCCGCAGCAGACCCAGCGCGGTCGCGGCGCCCACAAGACCGCCACCCACGATGACGATGTCGCAGTCGCGTGCGCTCATGCCGGATGACGCGCCATCCGCGGGGTCTGCGCACCGAAGCCGAGGTTCTGCCACATCACCGCCTGCTTCAACGGCGGCGCCAGATCCATCGCCAGCAACCCGAGATGGCGCAGGCTGCGCAATCCCGGAATGCGATTGGAAAACAGGCGTACCAGCTGGTCGGTGAAATCGGCGACGCGTGCCCGATCCCGCGCACGCTGATCGGCGTAGTGCGCCAGCAACGCCGGATCGCCCGGATCGCCGGACGCCGCCGCCAGCAACTCGGCCAGCGCCGCAACATCGCGCAAGCCGAGATTGAATCCCTGGGCAGCGACAGGGTGCAGCGACTGCGCAGCATTGCCGATGAACAGGACACGCGGTGCACTCAAGCGCTCGCTCATCACCCGCGTCAGGGGCCAGGCCTGGCGTCGCCCCAGCGCCGTGAAGTGCCCCAGGCGCTCGCCGAATGCCTCCTGCGCCAGCGCCAGGAAGGCCGCGTCGTCCAGGGCCAGGCGTCCTGCCACCTGCTCGGTGGGCGTGGTCCAGACCAGCGAGCACGCGTCACCGGGCTTGGGCAACAGCGCGATCGGGCCCTCCGGCGTAAAGCGTTCGTAGGCGCATCCGTCGGAGGGGCGCGTCACTCGTACCGCCGTGACGATGGCCGACTGCGCGTAGTCGCGCTGTTCGGCGTCAACGCCCAGCAGGCGGCGTACGGCCGATCCGGCGCCGTCGGCGGCCACCACCAGCCGCGCGTCAAGCGTGCGGCCGTCCTCCAGGGTCAGGCGCTGGCCGTCTTCGCGGGACGTCAAGGCCTCGACGCGCGCCGGACACCAGGTCTGCACATCAGCCTGCCGGGCCGCACGGCGCATCAGGATCTCGCCGAGCGCGCGCACCGGCAGGTTGTAACCCAGCGCCGCCAGTCCGGCTTCGGCCGCCGTGAACCGCGCAACGCCGAAGCGTCCGCGTTCGGAAATATGCGTGGAACGGATCGGCGCGGCCAACGGCGCCAGCTCGGCCCACACGCCCAGCGCCTCGAAGATGCGATGGCTGGCGTGATTGAGCGCGATGCAACGCTCGTCCCAGGAGGGCTCGCCCGCAGGCGCCGCGGCGGCCTCGATCAGCGCGATCGATCGGCCACTGCCGGCCAGACCCAGTGCCAGGCTCGCGCCGACCAGTCCGCCGCCGACAATGGCGATATCGACTGCGTTGTACGATGCCACTGTCATCTCAGCCGCGCGCCATCAGGCGTTCGATCTCGCGCACATCCTTGGGGACGCCCCCGGTTAACACGCGCGGACCTGACTCGGTCACCACGACATCATCCTCGATGCGAATGCCGATCCCCCAGTACTGCGGGTCAACGCCCTTGGTTCCCGGCGCGATGTACAGGCCGGGCTCCACTGTCATCACCATGCCGGGCTCGAACTTGCGATACGCGCCGTCGAGCTTGTAGCGGCCCACGTCGTGCACGTCCATGCCCAGCCAATGGCCGGTGCCATGCATGTAGAACTGGCGATGCTTGCCCGCCGCGATCAGATCCTCCGGCTTGCCCTTGAGCAGCCCGAGTTCGACCAGTCCCTCGGTCAGCACCCGCGTGGCGACCTCGTGCGGCTTGCCGACCGAGGACCCCGCCTTGAGTGTTTTGATCGCCTTCTTGTTGGCCTCCAGCACGACCTCGTAGACCGCCTGCTGCGCCCGGCTGAACGTGCCGTTGACCGGGAAGGTGCGTGTGATGTCGGCGGTATAGCCTTCGAGCTCGCCACCGGCGTCGATCAGCAACAGATCGCCGTCCTTGAGCACCGCATTGTTTTCGACGTAGTGCAGGATGCAGGCGTTCTCGCCGCCGCCGAGGATGGTGCCGTAGCCCGGCTCCATGTCGTGACGTGCGAAGTGATAGTGGATCTCCGCGCCGATCTGCCATTCGTACAGGCCCGGACGCGTCTTCTGCATCGCAATGCAGTGTGCTTCGGCGGTGACCTGACACGCGGCCGCCAGTGTCTCCAGTTCATCCGCCGACTTGCGCAGGCGCATCTCGTGCAGCGAGGTCTCCAGCGCGACCAGGTCCGTCGGCGCTGCGGCGCCACGCCGCGACACCTCGCGTATCTCGCGAATGCAGGCGGTGATGCGCCCGTCGAGCTGCGGATGCTCGCCCAGGCTGTAATGCACCTGCCTGCGTCCAGCCAGCAGCACCGCCAGCCGCGTCTCGAACTCAGCGATCGGGTAGGCGCGATCCGCGCCGAAATCCCCCATGGCACCCTGGGGCCCGGCACGGCGCCCATCCCAGATTTCGCGCGCGGCGTCACGCTCGCGCACGAACAGCAGGTACTCCGCCCGCTTGCCCCGCTCCTCGTGCCCCGGTGCCAGCACCGCAATGGCCTCCGGCTCCGGGAACGCCGTGAGATAGCGGAAATCGCTGTCCTGGCGGAAGCGGTAATGGGTATCGCGGGCGCGGATCACTTCATGCGCGGCCGGCACGATGGCGATCCCGTCGCGGCCGATGCGCTTCATCAATTCGGCGCGGCGTGCGGCATATGGCTTGAGCGCGGCTTTCATGGGTCGTGAGCCTCAGTGCAGCTGTCTGGATTCGGAGGGGTCCAGCGTCGGCCGTGGATGCAGCTCCATGAACACCAGCTGCGCGCCAACGCGCACGTACTCGACCAGTTCGGTGTAAGCGGTCTCCTCCAGATCGGGATCATCGCTCTCTCCGACGGCGGCCTGCGTGAACTGCGTGAAATCGCGCACGACCTCCTGGGTCTCCTCCGAGCAGCGCGCCAGGTCCAGGCCGGGCTTGCTCGCCAGACCGAACAGAAAGCCTTCGCACCAGGACGCCAGCGCGCGCACGCGCGGCACCAGCGCGGCGTCATCGTCCGGCAGCAGGGGCTGAAACGCCATCTCGCTGTCCTGCAACGATGCCAGGACCTGGGCGCAGACGCGCTGCAGCTCGGCCCGCACCTGGCTGTCGCTGCTGCCCGCACCCTCGATCTCGATCAGCCGCAGCAGATCGATCTCGGCCGGAACCCGGACGCTCAGTGCGCCGCACAAAGCGCCGTGGTATTCCGCAGCCGCATCGGCAGCGCCGAGGCGGGCCAGGACGTCGCCGAGGCGCTCGTAATCGATCAGGTCTTGCATGGACGGATTATAGGCCGGGCGCCTCCAGCCCGGTCCGCGATGCATACAGCTGCGGCGCTCATCCGTACACTTCGGTTCCCTCACCGCACCCCAGACTGGAGCCCCGCATGGACGTCCGCGCCGCCGTTGCCTTCGAAGCCGGCAAACCCCTGAGCATTGAAACCGTCCAGCTCGCGGGCCCGCGCGAGGGCGAGGTGCTGGTCGAGGTCAAGGCCACCGGCCTGTGCCACACCGACAAGTACACCCTCTCCGGCGCCGATCCCGAAGGCCTGTTTCCGGCCATCCTCGGCCACGAGGGCGCCGGCATCGTGGTCGACGTCGGGCCGGGCGTGAAGACCCTGAAGAAAGGGGATCACGTCATTCCGCTGTACACCCCGGAATGCCGCGAGTGCGACTACTGCACGTCGCAGAAGACCAATCTGTGCCAGAAAATCCGCACGACTCAGGGTCGCGGCCTGATGCCGGACGGCAGTTCGCGCTTCTCGCTGGACGGCAAGCCGATCCTGCATTACATGGGCTGCTCGACCTTCGCCAACTACACGGTGCTGCCCGAAATCGCGCTGGCCAAGATCCGCGAAGACGCCCCCTTCGACAAGGTCTGCTACATCGGCTGCGGCGTCACCACCGGGATCGGCGCCGTGATCTTCACCGCCAAGGTCGAAGCGGGAGCCAACTGCGTGGTGTTCGGGCTCGGCGGCATCGGCCTCAACGTGATCCAGGGGCTGAAGATGGTCGGCGCCAACATGATCGTCGGGGTCGACACCAACCCCGAGCGCGAGGCGATGGCGCGCCAGTTCGGCATGACCCACTTCGTCAATCCCAAGACCGTCGAAGGCGACCTCGTCGCGCATCTGGTGGAACTGACCCGGGGCGGTGCCGACTACAGCTTCGAGTGCATCGGCAACGTGCAGGTCATGCGTCAGGCCCTGGAGTGCTGTCACAAGGGCTGGGGGGTCTCGACGATCATCGGCGTCGCGCCGGCCGGCGCCGAGATCTCGACCCGCCCGTTCCAGCTCGTCACCGGCCGCCGATGGATCGGCTCGGCCTTCGGCGGCGCACGCGGCCGCACCGACGTGCCGAAGATCGTCGACTGGTACATGGACGGCAAGATCAATATCGACGACCTGATCACGCACACGATGCCGCTGGAAAGGATCAACGAGGGTTTCGATCTGATGGCGCGAGGCGAATCGATCCGCAGCGTGGTGATCTACTGATGAGCCTGAAGAAAATTTCTGCCAGCAAGTGCTGGGGCGGCACGCAGTCCGTCTACAGCCACGCCGCGACCGAAACTGCCTGCACGATGCGATTCTCGCTGTTCCTGCCACCACAGGCGCAGGGCGGCGCAAAAGTGCCGGTGCTGTACTGGCTCTCTGGCCTCACTTGCACGGAAGAGAACTTCACCGTGAAAGCCGGCGCGCAGCGGGTGGCTGCGGAACTGGGCCTGGCCATCGTCGCAGCGGACACCAGTCCGCGCGGACTGAACCTTCCGGGCGAGGGCGCCACCTTCAGCTTCGGACTGGGGGCCGGCTTCTACGTCGATGCCACGCAGTCGCCGTGGTCGCAGGGCTATCGCATGTACTCGTATGTGACGCGCGAGCTGCACGCCCTGATCACGACCGAGTTTCCGGTGGACGCCGCTCGCTGCGGCATCTTCGGCCACAGCATGGGCGGTCACGGCGCGCTGCTCTGCGCCCTGCGCAATCCCCAGCAGTACCAAAGCGTGTCGGCGATGGCCCCCATCGCCTCGCCCACCCGCAGCGACTGGGGGCGTGCGGCGCTGGCCGGTTACCTCGGCAGCGACGAGTCCTCGTGGGCAGACTACGACAGCACCCTGTTGCTGCAGCAGCACGGCTGGAAAGGTCCGGAAATCCTGGTCGATCAGGGCGACCAGGATCCATTCCTGCCCCAGCTGCAACCGGAGTTACTGCGCGAGGCTGCCGCGCGCACCGGCGTGCCGCTGCAGCTGCGCCTGCAGCCGGGCTACGACCACAGCTACTTTTTCGTGCAGAGCTTCATCGCCGACCACCTGCGGCATCACGCACGACATCTGTAGCGGGGCACTCAGCCGGCGTCGGCCTTCGGCCGCTCCGCCTGCTCCAGGCGGTCGAGCGCCAGCCGCCCGCCGAAATCCCGCAGCTCCGCGATCGGGATCTGCTGCCCGTCGAGCCGGACGATCACGCCGTTCTTCAGCGTCAGCTTGATCGACGCACTGCTGCCATCGCGCTGGTACTCCTCGACGATCGTGCGCCCATTCTCGCGGCGGGTTGTCGCGACGCTGGCCTCATCCTCGCGCTCGACGCTGCCCATCGAGGCCGCCATGGCCATCATCGCAGCAGCCGCCCCCATGTCGATGATCTGCACGCGTACGGACTGCGCCTCGCGTTCATAGGCGGCCGTGATCTGACTCATCGACAGTCCCAGTGATGTGCCGCCCTGCGACTCGCGGCTGACGCGACGGAAGTCGCCGACCGACTCCGGCAGCTGCGCCTTCAGCGTCTCGGCGTCGAACGGCGCCAACTCGGCCATGCCGTCCATCTCCACCGTCGCCGTCGCGACATCCTCTGCAGGGGCTTCGGCAGTGGGCGCTGCGGCTTGATCGCGGTTCTGCTTTGCCGCCGCAGCGCGAATGCCCTGCGCCGCCGCATCGATCGCGGCGCGGTCGAACGTGATGCGACCCTCGGGCGTGTCGATCGACAGCGACTCACTCACCCGGCCGGATTCGTTCGCAAACGGCGCCGGCGACAGACCGCTGCGCGGCATCAGCGCCGATGTCAGCGCCCCCGCCAGCAGCGTCAGCACGATGGCACACAGCACCACCACGACCGTGTACGCCAGCGACCGCTCCGGCGGATTCTTCATCAGCACCGGCAAGCCGAGATAGATCAGGTACAACGAGTAAAGGCCCGCCAGAATGCCGAGCAGCGACAGCGACGGCAGCAGGCTGAACACACCGCCCAGCAAGCTGGCGGTCGCTCCATACCCCGCCAGTTTCAGTGCATTCAGCGCGTTCGCCTGCCCGCCAAAGGTCGGTGCCAGCCGATGGATGATCCAGGACAGCACATAGATCCCGATCAGCGACATCCCGTACGACAGCACCATGCCCGCCAGACCCGCCAGCCACGGCACCCGTGTGGAAACGCCGAAAGCACTGACACCGACGAGCGACATGCCGATGAAGCCGCAGACCGCCGGAATCGCGGCCAGCAGCATCAGGTACTCCCGGTACAGGCCGGCCGGCGTGGCCGCCTCAGCCTCGATCTGCGGCCAGGTCTCCCGGGGACGCAGCAGGATGGCCTTGATGCGCTCGACCTGTTTCATGGCGGGGCTCTCCTCGGCGGGGCTCATCGTCCGAACAACTTGTCGAAGGCCTTGTCCAGCACCTTGTCGACCGTCTGGTCGGTCGCCTGATCAATCTCCGCATCGGTGCGCGATTCCACGCGCTCCTGCTGGCGCTGCGCCTTGCCGCCGAAGATCTGGCCCAGGTCGATGCCACCCTGCGCCGAGCCCCCGCTCTGGCCGCCGATCGCCCCGAGCGATGGCAACTGCACGGGCGCCGAGGGCAACTCGAAGCTGGACGCAGGCGGGGCCGAGGCGTCAATCGACACGATGCGGAAGTCCTGGCGGTAGCGCAGCACGCCGCGCCCCTGCATCGCGCCCTGCAGCTTGGCCTCGTCGGCCTGCACGGGCAGGTTCATGCTGCGTCGCAGCGTCTCGCCCATCAGCTGCATGGCGCGACTCAGGTCCTGCGCCCGCGCGTCGCTGGACAGCACCATCTCGTCGGCCTGCACCCGACCCTCGCCATCCTCATACCGCAGCAGATGCACCTTGCCGCTGATGCCAGCGACCGTCTCGCTGCGCCCGGTGGACTCCAGCGCGATGAAGCGACGCACCTCGTTCGGCCCGACGCTTGGCGCCCGGAATGACGATCCGAGCATGCCCATCGCCTGCCCGGCATCGAGGACGGTGTCATTGACGACCACATAGACCTTGCCGTCACGCAGGATCATCGTGCTCTGCGGCGACTCGCTGCCGCCGGCCTGCGTCAGCACGCGCAACTTGTCATCCCGGTACTCCAGCGTGGCGCGCGTGCGGTCCTGACCGTCACCGGCTTCGATGGTCGCGCGGCCGGCGGCCCAGGCCGTCGGCGTCACCATCCACAGCGCCATCAGCATGGACACCATCGAAGGCTTGTTCAGGGTCTTGTTCATCTGTGTCTCCAGTCGAATCAAAGAGGCCGCGGGGGCGGCCTTGAACCTTAAAACGGGATTGGGGCTCGAATTGCGACATCCGCCCCACCCTGCTCGCCGTAAACACTGACAACGCCAATGCGATCTTGCTCACGGGTCGGTGGCGGATTAACCCCGATAATCGCGACATGCCGATGACATCGTCCCCCTCGGATGCCGAGGCCGCCGCCCACCTCGTGCCCCTGTTCTATGCCGATCTGCATCGGCTGGCGCGGCGGGTGCGTGGACAGTCGTCGGGCGCAGCCACCCTGCAGACCACGGCCCTGATTCACGAGGCCTATCTCAAGCTCAGCCGCACGCCACGCTGGAACGATCACGCTCACTTTCTGCGCGCCTCGGCACTGGCAATGCGCCAGGTGCTGGTCGACGACGCCCGCAGCCGACTGACCCAACGCCGCGGCGATGGGCAGCGCGCGTTGACGCTTGACGACGTGACGGAGCTGGCCGCAGCCGACCCGCCCGATGACGAGGTTCTGGCACTGGACGAGGCCCTGGAACAGCTGGCTGCGCTGGACCCGCGCCTGGCGCGTGTCGTCGAATGTCGCTATTTCGCCGGCTACAACGACGCCGAGACCGCGCAGGCCCTCGGGGTCACCGCACGCACCGTGCAGCGCGATTGGCTGCGCGCCCGCGCCTGGCTGTATCAGCGTCTGAGCGACGCGCGCTGACACGCCGATCCGGCGTCACGCTCCGAGGTCAGGGTGGCAACTGCGCGCGCAGGCCCTCCAATTGCTGTAACGGCCCCTGACCGGCCGTCCCCAGCGCACGGAACCCCGCTTCCGCCTCGTCGATCAGGCGCTCCGCCTGCGAGGGCTTGCCGCGCGCCAGCGCGAGCCGCGCCTGCGACACGCGCACCGACAGCCGCAGCGGATGCGCCACCCCGAACGCCTCGCGCGCGGACGCATCGGCGGTCACCAGCAGATCCTCGGCAGCCTGCAGCGCGCCGAGCGCCGTATGGGCATCGGCCAGTCCGGCCATCGCGGCGATCCGGTGAGGGCTGCGCTCGCCGGCGTACTCGCGCGCCAGTGCGACCGCTTCCTCGAGCATCGCGCGGGCGCGCGCCGGCTGGTCCAGTTGCAGCAGCAGTTTGCCGTAGTTGCTGAGCAGCGCGGCCAGCGCGCTCGACGGGCCGAACAGCGCGCGTCGTGTCTCCAGCGCCTGCCGAAAGCGGATCTCCGCCTGCGTCAGTTCGCCGCGACGCACGGCGACACTGGCCCAGTTGTTGAGGGTGTTGAGCGCATCTCCGCTGCGCGTGGCGCCGCGGCGTTCCCAGACGGCCCAGGCCTGGGCCAGCAGCCGGTCGGCGTCGTCGTAGCGCGCGGCGTGGAAGTACTGCACACCCAGGTTGGTGTACAGCACGCCGGTTTCGAGATGGTCCGGTCCGAAGACTTCCAGCACCTGATCGGCTGCCGTCTCCAGTGTGCGGATCGAGGCCGCCGCATCGCCGGCGGCGCGCTGCAACTGCGCCTCCAGCTGACGGCTGCGCAACAGGTCGCTGCGGTACTGGGGATCGGCCGCCCACACCGCCTGCGCCTCGCGCAGCAGGGGCTCGGCCTGCTCGCGGCGGCCGGCGCGCAGGTACATCTGCCCCAGGTCATACCGCACGCGGGCCAGCGTCGGCGCATCGAGTGCAGCACCTTGCAGCGTCAGCATCTGTTCCAGCAACGGGATGCCTCCCGCGTAGTCGTTCATCAGGAAATGCAGCTCGCCGAGCGCCTGCATCATGTCGGCCGCCCGCGCCGGCTGATCAGCAAACTCGATCTGGATGCGCCGCGCGGCGGCCTCCAGAACCTCGCGGGCCGTGAGCTTGCCCGGATCCTCGGCCTCGCCGGCCGTGCGGAACATGTAGATCAGATACTGGCGCACGACATCGGCCCGGCTGGCTTCCTGACGCGCGATATCGCGCTCCAGGCGCGCCTGCCGCGCCTGCCACATCGTGCCGGCGAGCCCCAGCGAAAGGCTCAGCACCAGCGCTGCGGCGGCGCCGACCCACCAGCGATAGCGCTTCAGCGTACGCCCGATCACATAGCCGCGCGCCTGAGCGCGCGCCAGCACCGGACGGCCCTCTAGATGCCGGTGCAGATCCTCGGCCAATGCATCGACCGTCGGGTAGCGATCGGCGGGCCGCGGCCGCAGCGCCTTGAGGACGATCGCATCGAGATCCCCCCGGATCCGTGCACGATGCGGTGGCGCTGCCTGCTGACTGGGTGCCGGCACCTCCAGCAGTCGCAGCCGGGTCAGCGCCCGTGTGACCGGTGCACCGGTATCCGGCCAGGGCCGCTCGCCGGCCAGCATTTCGTACAGCATGACGCCGAGCGCATAGACGTCGGTCGCCGTGGTCACCGCACCGCCTTCGAGCTGTTCCGGCGCACAGTAGTCCGGCGACAACGCCAGGACCTGCGTGGCCTCGGCGGCGGCGGGCGTGCGCTCGGTGAGCTTGGCTATGCCGAAATCGAGCAGCTTGATCCGGCCTTCCGGCGTGACCAGCACGTTGCCCGGTTTCAGATCGCGATGGACGACGAAACTGCGATGCGCGGCCGCCACCGCCTCGCAGACCTGCAGCATCAGACGCAGCGCCGCGTCGATGGACAGGCCCGCCACCTGCGCGGCGAACCCCTGGCCCTCCACGTACTCCAGCACCGCGTAGGGACGCTGTTCATGCATGCCGCCGTCGAGCAGACGTGCGATGCCCGGATGCTCGAGCCGCGCAAGGATCTCGCGCTCGCGCTCGAAGCGCCGCACATCGGTCTCGGTATGGAGCCGGGTCAGCAGCTTGAGCGCCGCGCGTTGCTGAAAGCCGCCATCCGCCCGGACCACCTCGTAGACCTCGCCCATGCCGCCGCGACCGATCATGCGCACGATGCGCCAGGCCCCCACGCGGGCGCCCGCGACCAGCACTGGCACGGCCTCGGGCACCTCGCCGAAGCGGGGATCGGCGGCGGCCGACTCGTGGGCGTTCAGCAGGGAGACCAACTGCGCATGGATCTCCGCCTCCACCGCCTGCGCCTCCAGCCACGGCAGGCGTTGCTCGGCGGGCACCTCCAGCGCCGCGTCGAACAGCGCCCACACCCGCTCCCAGCGCGGATCATCCGACCGCATCGTCGAGATCCTATCCGCCGAAATGAAAACCGCCGAAGTCCGGCAGTGGCAGTGGCAGCGACGGCAGTTCGAAACGGTCAGCCGCCGGCGGCGTGGCATCCAGCGCCAGCAACCGGAAGTCACGGCCGAATCGCAGGACGCCGCGACCGCGGATCGCCGCCTGCAGTCGCGCCTCGTCCGGCAGCGGCGGCAGGTCAACGCTGCGCCGCAGTGTCTGGCCCAGGCCGAGCATCGCGCGGCTCAACTCGACGGCCCGCGGATCGGTCGACAGCACCATCTCCTCGACCTGCACCTGACCCGCACCGTCGGCGTAGCGCAACCGATGCACGGTGCCGCCGATGCCCGCATGGATTTCGTGGCGCGGGGTGGGCTCCAGTGCGATGAAGCGGCTGAAATCGACAGGCCCGGCCGTCGGCAGCGGCACCTGCTGCCCGAACAGGCGCATGGCCTGCTCGGCATCCAGCACCAGATTGTTGGCGAGGATGTACAGCGTCGCGTCGCGCTGGATCAGGATCACCGGCAGACCCTGCTGGGTCTGGGTCTCCAGACGCAGCTGGTCGGCACGATAATCCAGCACCGCCTCCAGACGGCCCTCGTCGGCACCCGCCTCGACCGTCGCCGTTCCCGCGGCCTGCACGGCCGGCCACACCGCCAACGCGACCAGCATTCCCAGCACCCTTCCGTTCCAGCGCATGCCACCGGCTCCTGATCAGGCCCCGAGCATGCCGCATGCAACCGGCCGACGACAGGGTGCGCCGGTCCAGGTCGGTGGCCGCCGGCCGTGCCCTGGCTGGCAGCCCCTATAATCCGCGCATGAAACCTGCTGATTTCGTCGCCGTCCTGCGCGGCTGCGCGCCGTACGTTCACGCCCACAACGGACGTGTATTCGTGATCGCCTTCGGGGGCGAGGCGGCCGAGCGCGCGGATTTCGACCAGCTGATCTATGACATCGCGCTGCTGCAGAGCCTCGGCGCCAAGCTGGTGCTGGTCCATGGCGTGCGTCCGCAGATCGACCAGCGCCTGCGCGCGCAGCAGCTCGAACCCCGCTTCGTACAGGGCCTGCGTGTCACCGACCGCGCGGCACTCGACTGCGTCAAGGCCGCCGCCGGCAGCCTGCGCATGGACATCGAGGCCCGGCTGTCGACCTCGCTGGCCTCGACGCCGATGGGTGGCGCCCGCATCCGCGTCGCCTCGGGCAACTGGATCACCGCACGCCCGGTCGGGGTGCGTCATGGCATCGATCATCTGTTCACCGGCGAAGTGCGGCGCGTGGATGTCGACAGCATCCGGCAGGTGCTGGATCAGGATCGCATCGCCCTGCTGTCACCGGTCGGTTACTCCCCGACCGGCGAAATCTTCAACGTACGCGCCGAGGACGTGGCCACCGCCACCGCGATTGCGCTGAATGCCGAGAAGCTGGTGTTCGTCACACCGACCAGCCCGGACCAGTGGCGCGCGGCCGAGACCACCGGCGACGCCGGGCAGCTCGCGCCCACCGAGGCCGAGCAGCTACTGGCCGCCAACGGCAGCCTCAGCGATGTTGACCGGGTCTACCTGCGGGCCGCGCTCGCCGCGACGCGTGGTGGCGTCAAGCGCGTGCACCTGGTCGGCCAGGATGCCGACGGCGCCCTGCTGCGGGAGCTGTATACGCGCGACGGCGTCGGCATGATGATCTACTCGGACGCTGACTATGAGGCCACGCGCGACGCCACGATCGAGGACGTCGGCGGTGTGCTCGCCTTGATCCAGCCACTGGAGCAGCAGGGCGTGCTGGTCCCGCGCTCACGCGAACAGCTGGAACTCGACATCCAGCAGTTCAATGTCATCGTGCGTGATGGCCTGGTCATCGCCTGCTGCGCGCTGCTGCCGTTTGCCGAACAGAAGATGGGTGAACTCGCCTGCGTGGCCGTGCATCCGGATTATCAGCGCGCCGGCCGCGCCGGTGCGTTGCTCAAGCGCGTCGAGGCGGAGGCGCGCGCACTGGGGCTCCAGCAGCTATTCAGCCTGACGACGCACACGCCGCACTGGTTCATCGAACATGGCTTCCGCAAGGGCACGCCGGACGAGTTGCCGATGGAAAAACAGCGTCTCTACAACTACCAGCGCAACTCTCTGGTGCTGGTGAAGGACCTGTGAAGCGCCCGGCGCCGGCACCGCCGGATCGCGCGCGTAGCGGATCACCGGGCGACATGACGCATGGATGAGTCGCGCAACACCGAGTGGGCCGCGCGCTCGCGCGCCCACGTCTGGCATCCCTGCACGCAGATGAAGGATCACGAGTGGCTGCCGCTCGTGCCGATCCAGTCGGCGGAAGGTGCCTGGCTGCAGGACTTCGACGGCAAGCGCTACCTCGACGCCGTCAGCTCCTGGTGGACCAATCTGTTCGGCCACCGCCATCCGTACATCGTTGAGCAGCTCAAGCAGCAACTCGATACGCTCGATCACATCATGCTCGGCGGTTTCACGCACCAGCCGGTCGTGGAGCTCTCGGAGCGACTGGTCAAGCTGGCGCCCGCCGGACTGACGCGCTGCTTCTATGCCGACAATGGCTCATCGGCCGTGGAAGTGGCGCTGAAGATGTCCTTTCACTACTGGCGCAGCGCGGGCAAGACCCGGAAGACGCGATTCATCGCCCTGGACAACGGGTATCACGGCGAGACGCTGGGCGCGCTGGCCGTCGGCGGGCCAAGCATGTATCGCGATACCTATGCGCCGCTGCTGCTGTCGCCGATCCATGTGCCTTCACCCGACTGCTATGCCCGCGGCGCAGGCGAGAGCTGGGAGGATTTCACGCGCCGTCAGTTCCAGCATCTGGAACTGACGCTGCAGCAGCACGCGGACGACGTCTGCGCGGTGATTCTGGAACCGCTGGTGC
This sequence comes from Nevskiaceae bacterium, assembly GCA_040377605.1. GTDB lineage: Bacteria > Pseudomonadota > Gammaproteobacteria > Nevskiales > Nevskiaceae > Solimonas. The sequence continues at coordinate 31,293 of JBEIOK010000017.1, forward strand.
AATGCGCGGGCGGCATGCGGATGTATCACCCGATCTACTTGAGCCTGCTGCGCGAGGCCTGCGACCGTCACGGCGTGCACCTGATTGCCGACGAGATCGCCGTCGGCTTCGGCCGTACCGGCCAGCTGTTTGCCTGCAACTGGGCCCCGCCGCTGCAGCACGGCAAGGGGGCAAAGAGCGGCATCACGCCGGATTTCCTGTGCCTGTCAAAAGGGCTCACCAGCGGCACGCTACCGCTGGCGGTGACCCTGACGCGCGACAGCATCTTCGATGCGTTCTACGCCGAGTATCGCGAGGGCAAGGCCTTCCTGCATTCGCACTCCTTCACCGGCAATCCGCTCGGCTGCCGCGCCGCGCTGGCGACCCTGGACCTGTTCGAGCGCGAGCAGCCGATGGCCACCAATCGCGTGCTGTCGCAGCTGATGTGGGCCCATACCGCCGAACTGCGCTCGCATCCCCAGGTCGCGGAAGTCCGTCAGCAGGGCATGATCCTGGCGATCGAACTGGCCCAGAACATCCGCAACAAGACGCCGTATCCGGCCGAGGAGCGCCGCGGCCTGCGCGTCTACCAGCACGCGCTGGACAAGGGGGTCTTGCTGCGACCGCTGGGCAACGTCATCTACTTCATGCCCCCGTACGTCATCACGCCGAAGGAGATCGAGCTGATGGCCAAGGTCGCGTTGGAAGGCATCCGTCACGCGACCGGCAAGTGACGTGACGCATCAGGCCTACATCTCGACGCGCGCGCGCGGCGTCGCCGCCGAACAGGCGATCCTGAAGGCGACCCTGCAGATTCTCAGCGAAGGCGGTTACACGGCCCTG
>JBEIOK010000095.1:0-10133 GCA_040377605.1 Nevskiaceae bacterium
ATACGGCAGCGTGCCGACCTGTGCCCCCGCCTTGGCGGACTCCAGCACATGCAGCGGATGGCGCAGGCTTGCGGCCAGCACCTGCGTCGAATAACCGTAGTTCCGGTAGATCTGCACGATCTCGCGGATCAGCAACATGCCATCGTGGCCGATATCGTCAAGCCGGCCGACAAAGGGCGAGATGTAGGTGGCGCCGGCCTTGGCCGCGAGCAGCGCCTGCAGCGGCGAGAAGCACAGCGTGACGTTGACCTTGTGGCCGGCGCCGGTCAGGGCCTTGGTCGCCTTCAGGCCCTCCGGGGTCAGCGGGCATTTGACGACAATATTCGGATGCACCCTCACGAAGCGCTCCCCCTCGGCAATCATGCCGGCCGCATCGAGGCTGATGGTCTCGACACTGATCGGTCCGTCGACGATCTCGACGATGTCGCGCACGACCTCGTCGAGTTTGCGTCCGGTCTTGGCGATCAGCGAAGGATTGGTGGTGACGCCGTCCACGAGGCCGGAGGCGGCCGCCTCGCGGAGTTCCTTGACGTCAGCGGTATCCAGAAAGAATTTCATTGCGGCGGCGGGTGGTTCGTCGAATAGGGCACAGAGAGTAGCGAATGCGCGGGAGCGCGGCCATCGGTGACCGCGGCGGCCCGGGCCGGAGTCTCCGCCGCATAATGGCGGCACCCGCGCCCCCGGGGCGTCGTGTTCTGGAGTATGACCGTGCCAAGCCCGAAGACCCCGACCTCCCCTGCAGTGTGGACGTTGATGGTGACAGCGGCGGCCATCCTGATGATCACCATGGGGCTTCGCCAGTCTCTGGGCTTGTTCATCGCGCCCATCGACGCAGCCACGGGGCTGGGCATTGTCTCCATCAGTTTTGCGCTGGCCGTGGGGCAGTTTGTCTGGGGGGCGGTGCAACCAGTGTTCGGCGCCATCGCTGACCAGCGCGGGCCCGGCGGCGTGCTGGTCTTCGGCGGTTTGCTGTTGGCGGTCGGGATGGCATTGACGCCGTTCGTGAATGCGGAGTGGGCATTGATCCTGACGCTGGGTGTGATCTCTGCGGCAGGGGCCGGCGCTGGCAGCTTCTCGATCCTGATCGGGGCCACCGCTTCGCGACTGCCGGTAGAACGACGGTCCTTTGCCGCAGGCTTCATCAACGCCGGGGGATCCTTCGGGCAGTTCGTATTCGCGCCGCTGGCGCAGGCGGCGATCGCGGCACTTGGCTGGATGCAGGCGCTATGGCTGCTGGCCACCAGCGCCTTACTGACCGTGCCGCTGGCGCGACGTCTCGGCGGCGCGCGCTCAGGATCGGTGACGGCGACCGCAGCCTCGCCACCGGTGGAGGTCGATGGCCCGACCCTGCGCCAGCAGCTGCGCGTGGCGCTGCGCGATCCGAGTTACGGCTACCTGCATGCGGGCTTCTTCACCTGCGGCGTGCACATCGCGTTTCTGGTGACGCACCTGCCAGGTGAAGTCGCACTCTGCGGACTGCCGGCCAGTGTGTCGGCCGGCGCGCTGGCCCTGATCGGCCTGTTCAACATCGCCGGAAGCCTGACCGCCGGCGCGCTGGGCAACCGCTATCCGATGAAATGGATCCTGTCGGCGATGTATGCGAGCCGCGTGCTGATCATCGCGCTGTACCTGATGGCGCCGCGCACGCCGCTGACCTTCTACCTCTTTGCTGCGGCGCTGGGCTTCAGCTGGCTGGCGACGGTGCCGCCGACGGCCGGGCTGGTCGGTAAACGGTTCGGCACGCGCTACCTGGGGACGCTGTTCGGCCTGACGCTGCTGTCGCATCAGATCGGTGGATTCTTCGGCGCTTGGCTTGGCGGTCTGACGATCGCGCGGTTCGGTGACTACACCTGGATGTGGTACGCCGATATGGGGCTGGCCTTGCTGGCCGCGCTGGTATGCCTGCCGATTCGCGAGGCCCCGGTGTCGGGGGCAACGGCCGCTGCTTGAAAAGCCGAAGGCCCGCTTGCGCGGGCCTTCGGGTGCACGACCGCCGTGCCGTTCAGCGCGGCAGGTCGGAGACGCCCATCAGATACTCATCGACCGCGCGTGCAGCCTGACGGCCTTCGCGGATCGCCCAGACCACCAGCGACTGTCCGCGGCGCATGTCGCCGGCGGCGAACACCTTGTCGATGTTGGTCTTGTAGCAGCCCTCGCCATCAGTCGTCGCCTTGGCATTGCCGCGCGCATCCTTCTCGACACCGAAGGCCTGCAGCACGGTCGCCGCCGGTGCGACGAAGCCCATCGCGAGCAGCACGAGATCGGTCTTGATCTCGAATTCGGAGTTCGGGACCTCCGCCATCTTGCCGTCCTTCCACTCCAGACGAGCAGCGATCAGCTTCTCGACCTTGCCGTCCTTGCCCTCGAAGCGCTTGGTCGCAACCGACCAGTCACGCTGGCAGCCTTCCTCGTGAGAGGACGAGGTGCGCAGTTTGGTCGGCCAGTACGGCCACACCAGCGGCTTGTTCTCCTGCTCCGGCGGCTGCGGCAACAGCTCGAACTGCATCACGCTGGCGGCCCCGTGGCGGTTGCTGGTGCCGACGCAGTCGGATCCCGTGTCGCCGCCGCCGATGACCACCACGTGCTTGCCGTCGGCACGCAGCTGGTTCTTCACCTTGTCGCCGGCATCGACCTTGTTCTGCTGGGGCAGGAATTCCATCGCGAAATGGATGCCCGACAGTTCGCGGCCCGGCACCGGCAGATCACGGCCCTGCTCAGCGCCGCCGGTCAGCAGCACCGCATCGAACTCCTTCATCAACTGCTCGGGTGCGATCGTTTCCTTGGCCCAGTTGGTGATCGCCTGCAGCGGCTCCTTGCCGACGAAGACACTGGTGCGGAAGGTCACGCCTTCGGCCTTCATCTGCTCGACGCGCCGATCGACAAACGCCTTGTCGAGCTTGAATCCGGGGATGCCGTAGCGCAGCAGGCCGCCGACGCGGTCGTTCTTCTCGAAGACCGTGACATCGTGTCCGACCCGCGCAAGCTGCTGCGCTGCGGCCAGACCCGCAGGACCGGAGCCGACGACCGCGATCTTCTTGCCGGTCTTGACGGCAGACGGCTGCGGTACGATCCAGCCGTTCTCCCAACCCTTCTCGACGATGAACAATTCGATCGACTTGATGCCGACCGCATCACGGTTGACGTTGAGCGTGCATGCCGCCTCGCAGGGCGCCGGACAGATGCGGCCGGTGAACTCCGGGAAATTATTGGTGGAGTGCAGCGTATCCAGCGCGCCGCGATAGTTGCCCGTGTACACCAGGTCATTCCAGTCCGGAATGATGTTGTTGACGGGGCAGCCCGTGGTGCAGAACGGCGTACCGCAGTTCATGCACCGCGCTGCCTGGGTCTTGGCCTTGTCGTTCTCCAGAACGAGGACGAACTCCTTGTTGTTCTTCAGGCGCGCAGGAACCGGCAGATACGACTCCTTCTGCCGCTCGAACTCCATGAAACCGGTGATTTTGCCCATTGCTGATCTCTATCCGTAGTGTCGGACCGCCGGCTTACGCCGGCACCGATTCGCGCGCGGCCGCAGCCGCAGCCGGCGCCATTTCCGCCAACGCGCGTTTGTACTCGTGCGGGAAGACCTTGACGAACTTCTTGCGGGCATTGGCCCAGTCGTCCAGCAGGTTGCGCGCGCGCGTGCTGCCCGTGTGCTTGAAGTGGCGCTCGACCAGGCTCTTGAGGATGCTCTCGTCGGCCTGTGCCTGACCGCCGCGCAGGACGCGGTGCCAGAGTGACCGATCGACAGACGCTTCCTGCTCCGAGGCGCTCAGCACCGGATCCAGCGCCACCATGGCCATGTTGCACTTCTTGGCAAAATCGCCGTTCGGATCGTAGACGTAGGCGATGCCACCCGACATGCCTGCCGCGAAGTTGCGACCGGTCTCGCCGAGCACGACGACCGTGCCGCCCGTCATGTACTCGCAACCGTGGTCGCCGGTGCCTTCGACGACGGTCGTGGCGCCGGAGTTGCGGACCGCAAAGCGCTCGCCGGCGACGCCATTGAAGAAGGCCTCGCCCGCGATCGCACCGTACAGCACGGTGTTGCCGATGATGATGTTGTCGACCGCCCAGCCGCGGAACTCGGTATTCGGGCGCACGATGATGCGTCCGCCCGACAGGCCCTTGCCGACATAGTCGTTGCCTTCACCCACCAGATCCAGCGTGATGCCGTGCGCAAGGAACGCGCCAGCCGACTGGCCTGCCGTGCCCTGCAGCTGGATATGGATCGTGTCGTCCGGCAGACCGGCGTGGCCGTAGCGGCGCGCGACTTCCGACGACAGCATCGTGCCGACCGTGCGGTTGATGTTCTTCACCGGCGAGATGAACGACACCTTCTCGCCCTTCTCCAGCGCCGGCATCGCCATCGTGATCAGCTTGCGGTCCAGCGCCTGATCCAGGCCGTGGTCCTGGGTCAGCACCTGATAGCGCGGCTCCGTGGTCGGCGGCTGGAAGAACAGGCGGCTGAAGTCCAGTCCCTGTGCCTTCCAGTGCGAGATGGCCTTGGATTGATCCAGCAGATCGGAGCGACCGACGAGTTCATTGAACGTGCGGATGCCCAGCTGGGCCATGATCGCGCGTGCTTCCTCGGCGACGAAGAAGAAGTAGTTGACGACGTACTCCGGCTTGCCGGCGAACTTCTTGCGCAGTACCGGATCCTGGGTGGCCACGCCGACCGAGCAGGTGTTGAGATGGCACTTGCGCAGCATGATGCAGCCTTCGACAACCAGCGGCGCCGTGGCAAAGCCGACCTCGTCAGCGCCGAGCAGCGCGGCGATGACGACATCGCGGCCGGTTTTCATCTGGCCGTCCGCCTGCACCTTGATGCGAGAACGCAGACCGTTGAGCACCAGCGTCTGCTGCGTCTCCGACAGGCCCAGTTCCCACGGCGCACCCGCGTGCTTGACGCTCGACAGCGGCGAGGCGCCGGTGCCGCCGTCGTGGCCGGCAATGACGACGTGATCGGCCTTGGCCTTGCACACGCCCGCGGCGATGGTGCCGACGCCGACTTCGGCCACCAGCTTCACCGAGATATCGGCGCGCGGGTTGGCGTTCTTCAGGTCATGGATCAGCTGCGCGAGATCCTCGATCGAATAGATGTCGTGATGCGGCGGCGGGCTGATCAGGCCGACGCCCGGCACCGAGAAGCGCAGACGCGCGATGTACTCGGACACCTTCTTGCCCGGCAGCTGTCCACCCTCGCCGGGCTTGGCGCCCTGAGCCATCTTGATCTGGATCTGATCAGCCGAGTTCAGGTATTCGGTGGTGACGCCGAAGCGGCCGGCCGCCACCTGCTTGATGCGAGAACGCAGCGAGTCCCCCGCCGCCAGCGGGATGTCCGCTTCGACCTGGTCCTTGCCGATGATCGATGCCATCGTATCGCCGGCCTTGATCACGATGCCCTGCTGCTCGAGCCGATAGCGCACCGGATCTTCGCCGCCTTCGCCGGTGTTCGATTTGCCGCCGAGACGGTTCATCGCGACGGCAAGCGTGGCATGCGCTTCGGTGCTGATCGAGCCGAGCGACATCGCGCCGGTGGCAAAGCGCTTCACGATCTCCTTGGCGGGCTCGACCTCGTCCAGCGGGATGGCTTTGCTTGGATCGATCTTGAACTCGAACAGACCGCGCAAGGTCATGTGACGCTTGCTCTGATCGTTGATGATCTGCGCGTATTCCTTGTAGGTGCTGTAGTTGTTCGCCTTGGTCGAATGCTGCAGCTTGGCGATCGCGTCCGGCGTCCACATGTGCTCCTCGCCGCGCACGCGGAAGGCGTACTCGCCGCCGGCGTCGAGTGCATGGGCGAGCACCGGGTCCTTGCCGAAGGCCAGCTTGTGCAGTCGGATCGCCTCTTCGGCGATCTCGAAGACACCGATACCCTCGATGTTCGACGGCGTGCCGGTGAAATACTTGTCGATCACTGCACGGTTGAGGCCGATGGCCTCAAAGATCTGCGCGCCACAGTAGGACATCCAGGTGGAGATGCCCATCTTCGACATGACCTTCAACAGGCCCTTGTTGATGGCCTTCTTGAAGTGGTAGACCGCCTTCTCGGGCGACAGCTCGCCGGGCAGGCCTTGTGCCATGTCCGCCAGCGTGTCGAGCGCCAGGTACGGATGGATGGCCTCGGCGCCATAGCCGCCGAGCAGTGCGAAGTGATGGACCTCGCGCGCCGAGCCGGTTTCCACGACCAGGCCGGTGGAGGTGCGCAGCCCCTTCTTGACCAGATGCAGGTGGATCGCCGAGGTCGCCAGCAGGGCTGGGATCGCCACATTGTCCGCATCCATCTTGCGGTCGGTCAGGATCAGGATGTTGTGACCGGACTTCACGGCATCGACGGCCTTGGCGCACAGCGAGGCCAGGCGCGCTTCGACGCCTTCGTTCCCCCAGGCAACCGGGTAGCAGATGTTGATCTCGAAGGACTTGAACTTGCCGCGGGTGTGCGAGGAGATGTCGCGCAGCTTGGCCATGTCCGCGTAGTCGAGGACCGGCTGTGAGACTTCCAGCCGCATCTGCGGGTTCAGGTTCGCGTTGTCGAGCAGATTCGGCTTGGGGCCGATGAACGAGACCAGCGACATCACCATCGCCTCGCGGATCGGATCGATCGGCGGGTTGGTGACCTGCGCGAACAGCTGCTTGAAGTAGTTGTAGAGCAGCTTGTTCTTGTTGGACATGACGGCCAGTGGCGAGTCATTGCCCATCGATCCGGTGGCTTCCTCGCCATCCACGGCCATCGGCGACATCAGGATGCGGATGTCTTCCTGCGTGTAGCCGAAAGCCTGTTGCCGGTCGAGCAGCGAGGCGGAGGACTTGTCCTCCTCGACCGGCTTCGCTGGCGCCTTGAGCTCATCGAGCTTGATGCGTACGCGGTTGATCCAGGCCTTGTAGGGCTCGGCGCTGGCGTAGGTGTCCTTCAGCTCCTCGTCATCGATGATGCGACCTTCTTCCAGATCGATCAGGAACATCTTGCCCGGCTGCAGGCGCCACTTCTTGGTGATGCGCGCGTCCGGGATCGGCAGCACGCCGGATTCCGAGGCCATGACGACGAGATCGTCGTCGGTGATGATGAAGCGCGCGGGACGCAGGCCGTTGCGGTCGAGCGTGCCGCCGATGTAGCGGCCGTCGGTGAACGCCAGGGCCGCAGGGCCATCCCACGGTTCCATCATCGCCGCGTGGTATTCGTAGAAGGCGCGACGGTTGTCATCCATCAGCGTGTGGTTCTCCCACGCCTCCGGCACCATCATCATCATCGCCTGCGCGATCGGGTAGCCGGCCATGACCAGCAGCTCGAGCGCATTGTCGAAGCAGGCGGTGTCCGACTGACCTTCGTAGATCAGCGGGAACAGCTTCTTCAGGTCGTCGCCCAGCTCGCCGGACTTCATCACGCCTTCGCGCGCGCGCATCCAGTTGAAGTTGCCCTTGACCGTGTTGATCTCGCCGTTATGCGCGATCAGTCGGTAGGGATGGGCCAGCGGCCATTCCGGGAAAGTGTTGGTCGAGAAGCGCTGGTGCACCAGCGCGAGCGCGGAGACGCAGCGCTCGTCCTGCAGGTCCTTGTAGTAGACGCCGACCTGGCCAGCGAGCAGCAGGCCCTTGTAGACGACGGTGCGCGCCGACATCGACGGCACGAAGAATTCCTTGCCGTGCAACAGGTTCAGCCCCTGGATCGCATGGCCCGAGGATTTGCGGATCACATAGAGCTTGCGCTCCAGAACGTCGGTAACGAGCACGTCGGCGCCGCGGCCGATGAAGATCTGCCGGATCACCGGTTCCTTGGCACGCACCGTCGGCGACATCGGCATGTCGAGGTCGACCGGCACATCGCGCCAGCCGAGGACAACCTGGCCCTCCTCGCGGACGGCGCGTTCGATTTCCTGCTCGCAGGCGATGCGCGACGCATTTTCCTTGGGCAGGAACACCATGCCGACACCGTACTCACCGAGCGGCGGCAACTCGACACCGAGACGCGCCATGTCTTCGCGGTACAGCTGATCGGGGATCTGGATCAGGATGCCGGCGCCATCGCCCATCAAGGGGTCGGCGCCCACAGCGCCGCGATGCTCCAGGTTCTCGAGAATCTGGAGCCCCTGCGAAACGATCGAGTGGCTCTTGTTGCCCTTGATATGGGCGACGAACCCGATGCCGCAGGCATCGTGTTCATGGGCAGGGCTGTAAAGTCCCTGACCCGCTTGCTGGATGGTGTGACGCGAAGGCGCCATGGCACTTCCTCTCTCTGGCTGCGCAGGACGGACGAGAATAGTGCACCGCAACATCAATGCCAAGCAGAATAATTGGGGTCGGATACCAATTAATCGATCGGATGCTCCTCGGTCAGAATAATTGGGGACACATTACTGGGCGGGCAGTGTGCCGGGCGCAGCACGGCGGGGCCGGCCGGCTTTGGCGCGGGTTACCCGACGTTGCGTCAGCTTTTGCAGCCGTTCGACGAAATCATCGGTGCCTAAGGCCCAGCCCTTGAGCAGCGCCTCGGTCAGGGGCTCGACGCGGTTGCCCAGTCCCTGCTGCACCTGGTCTGCATAGGCGGCCTCGCGCGCGAACGGGGTATTGCCCAGAGCCCAGATCCCGGCCGGGACCGTGATCAAGGGGTCCTGGCGCAGGCCCACATAGTGGCCGTGACTCGACCAGGGATAGTCAGCGGCCCGTGCCACCAGACCCGTGCGCACCGGGTTCAGGTCGAGATAGACCATGCACGGCAGCAGATAGGTGCGGGGGTCCAGCACGGTTGCGCGGTAGCGGCCCTCCCAGAGGGTGCCGGTGCGCGCATGCCGTCGGTTGAAGGCCTGAACGTAGCGGCGACCCACGGCCTGCATCAGCGCCGGCAGTGCGGTCACGGTATCCGGGGTGGCCAGCAGGTGCAGGTGGTTCGGCATCAGCACGTAGGCATGCACCGCCACGCCTTCGCGCTTCGCGTGTTCCTCGAGCAGCGCCAGCATGGTGCGGTAGTCCGCCTCATCATGGAACGTCGGCAGCCGGTGGCTGCCCCGCTGCAGGACGTGATGGGGATAGCCGGGGACGGTCAGGCGAGGGAGGCGGGCCATGTCCGGCAGTCTATCGGCAGGCCGGGCAGCGGTCAGCCGAGTCGACGTGGATCAAACAGCCGCTCGTACTCGTCGATCGCATATCGATCCGTCATGCCAGCGACGTAGTCGGCGACGACCCGCGCTCGCCCGGTGTCGCCATCGGTGGATTCGGCGCTGCGGGCGGCTTCGAAGAAATCGGGGGGGAGCAGTCGCGGGTCTTCAAAAAAGGCGGCAAACAGCTCGCGCACCACGCGCTTGGCCTTGGTCGTCATCCGGTAGACCTGGTGGTGACGATACAACTGCTCGCGCAGGAAGCGCTTGAGCGTGTCGTTGTCTTCACGGATCTCGTCGCTGAAGTCGATCAGCGGTCGCGGTTGCGCGCGGACCTCGTCGATGCTGGCGACGCCAGCAGCAGCAAGGGTTCGCGCTGAAGCCGCGAGCAGATCGGTGACCAGCGTATTGATGATGCGACGGATCGTTTCGTGGCGTTGTCGCTTGGGGTGAATATCGCCATACCGCGCCAATACTTCATCATGGTGACGACGGAACAGCGGCACCTCACGCAGCTGCTCCAACGTCAGCAGGCGAGCTCGCAGCCCGTCGTCGATATCGTGATTGTTATAGGCAATCTCGTCAGCACGGTTGGCCAGCTGTGCCTCCAGGCTAGGCTGTGTGCGCTGCAGGAACCGCGCGCCGACATCGCCCAGCAGTCGTGCGCGTGCAACCGAGCAGTGTTTGAGAATACCCTCGCGCGTCTCGAACATCAGGTTCAAGCCGCGAAATTCGGCGTACTTGTCCTCCAGTTCGTCGACGACCCGCAGTGACTGCGCGTTGTGCTCGAAGCCGCCGTAGGGCTTCATGCAGTCGTTGAGGGCATCTTGCCCCGCGTGACCAAACGGCGTGTGCCCGAGATCGTGCGCCAGCGACAGGGCTTCGCACAGGGCTTCATTGAGCCCGAGGCTGCCGGCCATGGTCCGCGCGATCTGCGCGACCTCAACCGAATGCGTCAGTCGTGTCCGGAACAGATCGCCTTCGTGATTGACGAAGACCTGGGTCTTGTATTCAAGCCGGCGAAACGCGGCCGAATGGATGATG
>JBEIOK010000174.1:0-5427 GCA_040377605.1 Nevskiaceae bacterium
CAGGTGATTGCGGTCACCAGCGGCAAGGGCGGCGTCGGCAAGACCACGACGTCCGTGAATCTCGCCGTGTCGATGGCCCTGGATGGTCGTCAGGTCATGCTGCTGGATGGCGATCTGGGGCTGGCCAATGTCGACGTCATGCTGGGCCTGCAGCCGACCTACAACCTCTCGCACGTCATTGCCGGCGAATGCGGGCTGGAAGACACGCTGATCGAGGGGCCTGCCGGCATCCTCGTGGTGCCGGCCTCCAGCGGCAAGCGCAACATGGCCGAGCTGTCGCCGGCCGAGAACGCCGGGCTGGTCCGCGCCTTCTCCGAACTGCACCGGCCGCTGGACACGCTGATCATTGATACCGCCGCCGGCATTGCCGACAGCGTCATCACTTTCAGCCAGGCCTCGCAGCAGATCGTCGTCGTCGTCACCAACGACCCGCAATCGCTGACCGACGCCTACGCGCTGATCAAGGTGCTGAACCGCGAGCGTGGCATCAAGCGGGTGCATGTGCTGGCCAACCAGACCCACAGCGCGCGCGAGGCCAAGGAAATCTTCGACAACCTGCAGCGGGTGTCCGAGCGCTTTCTCGACATCACGCTGAACCCCTTCGGCACCGTGCCGCATGACGAATGGCTCAAGCGCGCCGTGCGTCGCCAGCGGGCGGTGGTTGAGGCCTATCCGGGCAGTACCTCGGCGCTGGCGTATCGCGCCCTGGCCAAGAAGGCCGCCGCATGGACCTTGCCGGAAGGCACGCGCGGCAATCTCGAGTTCTTTGTCGAGCGCCTGCTGACGCAGCCGCTGGGAGCCCCCGCATGACCGCCATGCCGCAACCCGTCCCTGTCTCCGTGATTCCGGAAGCCGAGCTGGTCAAGCGGCACGCGGATCTGGTCAAGCGCATCGCGCATCACCTGGCCGCCCGCCTGCCGTCCAGCGTCGAGGTCGACGATCTGATCCAGGCCGGCATCATCGGCCTGCTCGAAGCGGCGCGGCACTACAGCCCGGATCGCGGCGCGTCGTTTGAGACCTACGCCGGCATCCGCATCCGCGGCGCCATGCTCGATGAGCTGCGCCAGACGGACTGGGCCCCGCGCTCCGTGCACCGGCGCCTGCGCGAGGTGTCGGATGCGATCCGCCAGATCGAGCAGCACACCGGCCGCGAGGCACGCGACGGCGAGATCGCCGATCGCATGGGCATCGCGCTGTCGGAATACCACGAGATCGTGCAGGACGCCGCGCGCTGCCAGGTCATGAGCCTGGACGCCGGCGGCGAGGACGAGGATGAAACCCTCGATGCCGTCGATACCGCGGGCGGGCCGCTGGATCAATTGCAGCAGCAGGAGTTCCAGCGCGCGCTGGCGACGGCCATTGCCGAGCTGCCGGAGCGCGAACGCCTGGTGCTGTCGATGTACTACGACGACGAACTGACGCTGCGCGAGATCGGCGAGGTGCTGAAGGTCAGCGAGAGCCGTGTCTGCCAGATCCACGGCCAGGCCCTGCTGAGGCTTCGAGCGCGGCTGAAGGCCTGGAAGGAAATGCAGGCGGCGGCATGAAGCGATGAATACGACCGCCATCCTGAGCGCAGCGAAGGATCTTGCCTCAAGCGGCACTGCGCGACGCGAGAAGATCCTTCGCTGCGCTCAGGAGGACGAAAAAATCACTTTTGTTCGGAATTGAAGAGTTATGGACAAGAACATGAAGATTCTCGTGGTGGACGACTTCTCGACGATGCGTCGCATCGTCCGGAATCTGCTCGGCGATCTGGGCTACGCGAATATCACCGAGGCCGATGACGGCAAGACGGCCTGGCCGATCCTGCAGGCCGGCAGTTTCGACTTTGTCGTCACCGACTGGAACATGCCGGGCATGACCGGGATCGAACTGCTGCGCCAGATTCGCGGCGATGCGCGCATCGGCAAGACGCCGGTGCTGATGGTGACGGCCGAGGCGCAGCGCGAGCAGATCATCGAGGCGGCGCAGGCCGGCGTGAACGGCTACATCATCAAACCCTTCACGGCGGTCACGCTGAAAGAGAAGATCGACAAGATCTTCCAGCGCCTGGCCGAAACCGCGTGAACGCCGCGACGGTGACCGACGGTGGGGATCAGCGCGAGCGCATGGCGGCTCGGCTGCGTCTGCTGCTGATTGCGCTGGATCATCAGGACATCGCCGGCTTCGAGAACGGGCTGGATGCGCTGGTGCGCGAGCGCGAGCACGGCCTGTTTGCGCACGTGGCGCGGCTGACGCGATCGCTGCACCAGGAGGTCAGCGAGATGCGCTTCGACGAGCATCTGGCCCGTCTGGCCGGCGACGAGATGCCGGATGCGCGCCATCGTCTGGACTACATCATGCAGGTCACCGAGAAAGCGGCGCATCGCACGCTGGATCTGGTGGATCAGGCCCGTGACATCACGCAGCAGTTCAGGAACACGGCCGAGCTGCTGGGGCAGGCGGGCACTGCGCTGGCGCAGGCGCATCCGGACGCGGTCAGCGTCGGGGTGGCGGTGTTCGGGGCGCGGGAGGAGATCGACGACGCCACGCAGCGGCTGCGCGCGACGCTGTCGGAACTGTCGCAGGCCCAGGAGTACCAGGACATCGCCGGGCAGTTGATCAAGCGGGTGATCACGCTGGTGCGCAACGTCGAGAACGCCCTGCTGGAGTTGCTGAAAGTGGCGGGCGGTCTGCAGCCGGCGTCGACCTCGCCGGTCATGGCGCCGGCCGGCACGCTGCTGGGGCCGACCGTGGCCGGCCGTGGACCGGCCGCTGCCAGCCAGCAGGACGCCGATGCGCTGCTGGCCAACCTCGGGTTCTGAACGGCCATGACCCGCACCGACGACGATGACATCCGCGCCGACTTCATTGCCGAAGCCGGTGAGCTGATCGAACGCCTGGGCGGCCAGCTCGTGGAGCTGGAGTCGCGCCCGCAGGACACGGAGCTGCTCAACGCGATCTTCCGCGCCTTTCATACGGTCAAGGGGGGCGCGGGCTTCCTGAATCTGACGCCGCTGGTCGAGCTGTGTCATGTCGCCGAAGACGTCTTCAATGTGCTGCGCAGTGGCCGTCGCAGCCTGGATCCCGTGCTGCTGGACGCGGTGATGCAGGCACTGGATCAGGTCAACGAGATGATGGCGCGGGTCGCGGCCGGTGAGACGCCGGACGCCGCACCGCCCGCGCTGATCGAATCGCTAAAGCAGCAGGCCAAGGGCCCGGTGGCTGCGCCGACGCCGACGGTCGTTGCGGCACCGGCCGCCAGTGCCGACACGATCAGCGAGGATGAATTCGAGGCGCTGCTCGATCAGTTGCAGGGCAAGACACCGGCGGCACCGCCCCCGGTGCCGGTCGCGCAATCGGAGCCCTTGCCGGTGCCGGGGCCGCTACCGGTGGCTCCGTCCGACGCCGCGCGCTCCGCGCCGGCCGCTGCGCGCGAGGCCGAAACCTCGGTGCGGGTGGACACCCACAAGCTCGATGCCTTGATGAACCTGGTCGGCGAGCTGGTGCTGGCGCGCAACCGCCTGAAGTCGCTGCGCAGCGCTGCTGGTGGCGAGCCGGTCTCGCGCGCGATCAGTGAACTGGATTTCATCACGCGCGGCCTGCAGAACGCGGTGATGCAGATCCGCATGCAGCCGATCAAGAAGGTGTTTTCACGCTTTCCGAAGCTGGCGCGCGATGTGGCGCGCGGGCTCGGCAAGCAGGTCGAGGTCACGCTGCACGGCGAGGACACCGACCTGGACAAGAATCTGGTCGAGGCGTTGGCAGATCCCCTGGTGCACATGGTCCGCAACAGCGTCGATCACGGCATCGAGATGCCGGAGGAACGCCTGCGCCGCGACAAGCCGGCCGCGGGGCAGGTGAGCCTGTCGGCGAGCCAGGAAGGCGATCACATCCTGATCGTGGTCCGCGACGACGGTGCCGGCATGGATGCCGAGCGCATCCGGGCCAAGGCCATCGAGAAAGGCCTGTTGTCGGCGGCCGATGCCGCGCGGCTGACGCCGGAGGAGTGTCTGCAGCTGGTGTGCCTGCCGGGGTTCTCGACCAAGGATCAGGTCTCGGATCTGTCCGGGCGTGGCGTCGGCATGGATGTGGTGATGTCGCGCATCAAGACCCTGAACGGCACGGTGCAGATCGAGTCGAAGCTGGGGCAGGGCAGCACGATCCGCATCCGGGTGCCGCTGACGCTCGCGATCCTGCCGGCGCTGATGGTGCAGGTCGGTAACCGCATCTATGCACTGCCGCTGGCGGCGGTGTCCGACATCTTCCAGCTCGATGCCTCGCGCATCGAGAAGCTCGATCGCTGGGATGTGGTACTGACCCGTCGCGACCCCTTGCGGCTGGTGTACCTCGACCCCTGGATGCAGACGGCGTCCGGCGCCCTCGATGGGCCGCGTCATGTAGTGGTCGCCACCCTCGGTGAAGAGCGCTTCGGCTTTGTGGTGCGCGAGGTGCGGGGCCGCGAGGAGATCGTGATCAAGCCGCTGGGCGCGAGCCTGCGGGGCCTCGCGGCCATCTCCGGCGCCACGGTATTGCCGGATGGGCGCGTCGCGCTGATTCTGGATTTCCCCGGACTGGTGCGCGCCTATCAGGCGTCGCTGGGTCTGCCGGTCAATCCGCTGACGGGGGTGAGCCATGGATAAGCTGTCGGTCGCCGGCATCGTGCTCGCGCTGGGCGCGCTGATCGGCGGCAGCATTCTCAAGGGCGCAGGCGTGGCGGCCCTGATCGGGCCCGCCGCGTTTGTCATCGTCATCGTCGGCACGCTGGCGGCCATCCTGCTGCATACGCCGGGCGCGGTGTTCAAGCGCGGCATGAAGATGGCCAAGTGGGTCTTCATGCCGCCGCAGTCGGACGGCGAGGCGCTGATCGCGCGCATCGTCGAGTGGAGCACGATGGCCCGCAAGCAGGGCCTGCTGGCGCTGGAAGGCGCGGTGGAGCAGGAGTCGGATGCCTTCATCAAGAAGGGCCTGCAGATGCTGGTCGACGGCTCGGAGCCGGACACCATCCGCGAGATCCTGGAAATGGAGGTCGAGACCCACGAGCACATGAACAATGCCGGCGCCAAGGTCTGGGAGGGCATGGGCATCTATGCGCCGACACTGGGCATCATCGGCGCGGTCATGGGCCTGATGGCGGTGATGAAGAATCTCGCCGACCCGTCCAAGCTCGGCCACGGCATTGCCGCGGCGTTTGTCGCAACGATCTACGGCATCGCGTCGGCCAATCTGTTCTTCCTGCCGATGGCGGCCAAACTCAAGGCGGTGGTCGCCGAGCAGACGCGGACCAAGACCATGATCATCGAAGGCCTGATTTCGATCTCGCAGGGCGAGAACCCGCGCAACATCGAGTCCAAGCTGCGCGGTTTCCTGCACTGACGGACCGCCGGCGCGCATGGCCAAGAAGCACAAGCATGAAGACCATACGAACCACGAGGCGTGGGCGATCCC
>JBEIOK010000134.1:0-7361 GCA_040377605.1 Nevskiaceae bacterium
CTGGACGAGGCGCTGCGCCTGAAAATGGGGGCGGCGGCGGTCGCGGCCGCCAAGGCCGTGAACTATGTCGGCGCCGGCACCGTCGAGTTCATGCTGGCGCGCGACGGCCAGTTCTACTTCCTGGAGATGAACACGCGTCTGCAGGTCGAGCATCCGGTGACCGAGCTGGTCTATGGCGTCGATCTGGTCGAGTGGCAGCTGCGGGTGGCGCAGGGCGAGACATTGCCGCTGACGCAGGAGGAGGTGCTCGCGCGCCGCAAGGGCTGGGCGATCGAAGTGCGCCTGTGTGCGGAAGACCCGCTGCAGAACTACCTGCCGCAGACCGGTCGCGTGCTGGGCTGGCAGGTGCCCACCGGCACCGGGATTCGCGTCGACACCTACCTGCAGGAAGGCCAGGACATCAGTCCGTTTTACGACTCGATGCAGGCCAAGATCATTGCCTGGGGTGAGGATCGCGAGACAGCGCGTGCGCGTCTGCTGAAGGCGCTCGATGACACCAAGCTGCTCGGCGTCATCAGCAACAAGGAGTACCTGAGCCGCATCGTCGCGCATGAGGCGTTCGCGTCTGGCGATTTCTCGACCGGCTTCATCGGCGAGCATTTCCCGGCGGATGCAGTGGCCGCGATTCGACCGACGCTACGTCACATCGCGCTGGCCGCTGTCGCGCTGTACATGGATGAGGCTTTTGAACTGGCGGCGCAGCACGGATTGTCGACCGAGTTCCTGGGCTGGCACAGCTCGCATGAGTCGCCGGCCGACTACAAGCTGAAGTGGCGCGACCAGTCCTACGATCTCGATGTATTCGTGCATGACGGCCACGTTTTCACGATTGACGTCGGCGGTGAGCGTTTCGTGGTCGACGTGGTACGCAACCTGGCGCATGAGTTTCATTATTTGTGCGACGGCGTGCAGGGCAAAGCGCGAACTGCACGCGACGGCAACCGCATGTGGCTGGATGCCGAAGCGGCGGTGTACTGCTACAGCGACATCACGCTCGAGGCGGCACAGGCCGTCGCCGCCGGGTCCGATGGGCGCTTGCTTGCACACTCCGATGGCAAGATCGTCGCCGTGCACGTCCAGCCGGGCGACGTCGTGGAGAAGGGCAAGACGCTGGTCGTGCTGGAGGCGATGAAGATGGAGTTCCAGCTCGCGCTGCCGATCGGCGGCACCGTCGAGGCGGTCAGCGTGCAGGCCGGGCAGCAGGTTAAGAACCGGCAACTGCTCGTCAAAGTGAACCCCTGACCGGCGGGTCGCGCCCCGACTGAGCACGGAGTGCTTGGCGGCCGCAATGTCGATGGTGCGAAGCGAGCCCCGCGCGGTCAGAGCAGGTCGAGTTGTCCGCCGTTCAGGCGCGCGCCCTCGATCTCCAGCAGTCGTCGCTTGGTTTCGACGCCGCCATGCGCCGAGAAGCCGCCGGTGCCTGCTGCCGCGAGAATGCGGTGGCAGGGAATGATGATCGGGATCGGATTGCTGCCGAGCGCCTGACCCACCGCACATGCAGCACCGGGGTCGTTCAACTGTGCCGCAAGTTCGCCGTAGGTGAGCGTCTGTCCCACCGGAATTGCGCGCGCGATCGCGTATACGGCCTGATGGAAAGGCGGCACACCGTCGAGGTCGACGGGCAGGTCGCGCAGATCATCGCGCACCCCTGACAACACGCCCCGGATGCGCGCGACTGCCACGCGAATCGTCTCCGGCGGCTCCATCGATTCGACGGCATCCGGCTGCTTTCGACACAGCCGTGCGCGCGTTGTCTCCGCGCTGAACTCCGGAAGCTGGGCGGCGCGGATGACGCGGTTCGCATTCCAGGCCAGACCGCAGAGGCCCACGGCCGTGTCAAACAGCAGATAGCCGGCGCTCGTCGTCATCGGACCTCCACGGTAGATCGTCGTCCAACAAAAAACCCGCCGGATTGCTCCGGCGGGTTCTGAATCACTGCCTGTCGTTCCGTTACTCGACGACCTTCAGCTCGACGCGACGATTCTCCTCGCGACCGGCTTCGGTTTCGTTGGAGTCGATCGGACGCGATTCGCCATAACCCACCGGCGTCATGCGCGTGGCCTCGATGCCGCGGCCCGTCAGGTAGATCTTGACCGAGTTGGAACGGCGCTCGGACAGGCCGAGGTTGTAGGTATCCGAACCCAGGTCGTCGGTGTGGCCTTCCAGCTCAACCGCAACATTCGGATAGGCCTGCAGCGTGGCGGCCACCTCGTTAAGGATCTCCTTCGAGGCCGGCGTCAGGCGGTCGGAATCGAACTCGAACTTCACGCCCTTGAGGATGAAATTCTTGTCGACCGCGCAGCCATTCGCATCGACCTGTTCACCCGGACGCGGCTTGCGGCAATCGCCGGTCAGCGCGCAACCGTTCGGCAGCACCTTGGCGCCAGCCGGCGTCTTCGGGCACTCGTCGAGGTAGTCGGGGACGCCATCGCCGTCGGAATCCAGCGGGCAGCCATCGGGGCCGACCGGGATGCCGGGTGGGGTGCCCGGGCACTTGTCGAGATAATCCGGGATGCCGTCGCCGTCCTGGTCGGCGGCAGGGCAGCCGTCCGCCGTCACGATGATGCCGCGCGGCGTATCCGGGCACTTGTCGAGATAATCCGGCACGCCATCGCCGTCGGAATCGACGGGGCAACCGCGCGGATCAACCTTCACGCCAGCCGGCGTATCCGGGCACTGGTCGCGGCTGTCAGGCACGCCGTCGCGATCGGAGTCGATCTCGCAACCATCCGGGCCCACCACGGCGCCCTTCGGCGTGTTCGGGCACTTGTCGAGGTAATCCGGCACGCCGTCACCGTCGAGGTCGACCGGGCAGCCATCCGAGTACACCTGCACACCCTTCGGCGTATTCGGGCACTTGTCGAGGCGGTCCGGGACGCCGTCGCCGTCGCTGTCCTTGCCGCCGCCCTCACCGAAGGCATAGCGCAGGGAGATGCCGGCCGAGTGTGCCTTGTACTCGCCGTCGCGTTTGGTCGTCGTGATGCCGTCCGTCGCGTTGCCGGTCGTGGTCGTGCCACTCTCGAAGTCGTCACCAACGATGTAGCGGTAGTCGAACGAGACCGTGGTCTTGTTGTTGACCAGGAAGCCCACGCCTGCGCCAGCCTGGTAGACAAAACCGGAGCTATCGCCCGAGGAGTCGCCGAGGTCGAGCGAGGCTTTCTGGAAGCCGGCGCCGCCGCCCAGGTAAGGAACGACCGAGCCGCCGAAATCGAAGTCGAACCAGGCGTTGGCCAGCAGGCGCATGGCGCCCAGCTTGCCGTCGGCGCTGGAAGTGACGACGTTGCCGTTGCTCAGCCGCGTGCTGACCTGATCGACGTCGTTCTCGGAGAACGAGAACGCCAGTTCGGGGCGGAAGCCGCCCTCGGTCAGGTAGCCGAGCGAGCCTTCAATGCCCAGGCCGCCATCGAAGCTGATGCTCGAAGGGCTGTTGACCGGCGTCAGCGGATCGCCAGGATTCGGCGTGCCGGGGGAGCCGGTGGTGCCAGGGCCGAGCAGGAACAGCAAGCAACCCTGATCGACGCCGACGGCGCCAACGACGCCATTGAGCAGCGGCCCCAGGACCGGAACGCCCGTGAGGAGGCAGGTGGTCGGATCAACCGGGGTGCCCGGCGTGCTGCCCGCGAAGCCGCCGGTGGTGAGGTTGCCGTCGGCATCCTCGACGCCGACATAGCGGCCGCTCAGACCAAAATACCAACCCGGCTCGTAGGCGAAGGCGCTTGTGGAGGCGGAAGCGCCGATGACTGCTGCCAAACCGAGGCCGAGCATGCGCCCGCCCAACCGCTGAACCCAATGCCGCGTGGCCATAATTCCTGTCTCGTGCTGAAAAAATGAACTACCGCTGAATGCGCGCGATTCTAGCCGAGTTCCTGACAGACGCCACTGTCTGGACTGCCTTTCTGACGTAAATGACGCAATCGCTCGCGGAAGCGCGAGGGCTACAAGCCCATCTGACGTCCGGCCAGGTCCTTCATGATTTCTAGGGAGCCGCCGCCGATGGTCAGGACCTTGGTCTCACGGTAGATGCGTTCCACCTTGGAACCCTGCAGGTAGCCGGCGCCCCCGAGTACCTGCATGGCCTCGTTGGCGACCCATTCCAGCATCGTCGTCGCGTGATTCTTCAGCAGGCAGACCTCCGCGATCGGCAACTGCTTGTGGCTGACGCGCCAGGCCAGCAGGTCGAGGTGGGCCTTCACCGCGTCGATGCGCATGCGCATGTCGACCAGCTTGTGACGAATGACCTGATTCTTGATCAAAGCTTTGCCGAAGGTCTCGCGCGTGCGGGCGTACGTCAGGCTCTCCTCGTAGCAGACCTCGGCAAAGCCATAGGCCTGGGCGGCAAGCATCAGTCGCTCCTGATTGAAGTTCATCATGATGGCCATGAAGCCGGCGTTTTCCGGCCCGATACGGTTGGCGACCGGCACGCGGCAGTTGTCGAAGTACAGGGTCGCGGTATCCGACGCCCACCAGCCCATCTTCTTCAGGGGTGAGCGCGAGAAGCCCGGTGTATCGCCTTCGATCACCAGCAGCGACACCCCGCCCATGCCGGGGCCGCCCGTGCGCACCGCGACGGTGAGAAGGTCGGCGCGCATGCCCGAGGTGATGAAGGTCTTGGAGCCGTTGACGACGTAGTGATCGCCATCGCGCTCGGCGCGCGTCTTCAGGTTGGCGACGTCCGATCCGCCACCGGGCTCGGTGATGGCCAGCGCCGCGATTTTCTCGCCGGCAAGCACCGGCGCGACGAAACGCTGTTTCTGCTCATGGGTGCCGGTGTGCACGATCGGCGGGGTGCCGATGCCGTGCGACATCAGGCTGGCGATGACGCCGCCGCTGCCGGCGCGCGCCAGCTCTTCGGTCAGCACGATCATGTAGAACAGGTCGGGGACCTCGGTGCCGCCATAGGCTTCCGGAAAGCCGATCTGCAGCAGGCCGGCCTCCGACGCCTGGCGATGCAGCTCGCGTGGCAGCGTCTCGGCGGCTTCCCATTTCTCGACGTAGGGGGCAATCTCCCGTTCGACGAAGCGTCGCGCCTGCCCGCGGAAGGTCTCGTGGTCTTCGGTGTAGAACGGATGCTTCGGAGCAGGTTTTGCGGTCACAGGAATTACCGGAAGTGAGGGGCTATAGTGCGTGGCCCCGAACGATATCCGATGCCGCCCCAGGCTGCTATGCGCCTGCGTGCAGGTAACAATTATTACAGGAGAGTGCGATGGAGAAGGTCGATCCGAGTCTGCTGCCGCTGCAGCGAGCCTATTACTGGGCGCGCACGCAGCCGCACGCGGTGTGGCTGACACAGCCGATGGGCCATGGTCAGACCCGCGACTACACCTGGCAGCAGGCGCTGGACGAGTCGCGGCGCATGGCGGCCTATCTGAAGGCCCAGAACTGGGCGCCGGGGTCGAGCATCGCGATCCTGTCGAAGAATTGCGCGTGGTGGCTGATGTCGGATCTCGCGATCTGGATGGCGGGGCACGTCA
Organism: Nevskiaceae bacterium; assembly: GCA_040377605.1. Classification (GTDB taxonomy): domain Bacteria; phylum Pseudomonadota; class Gammaproteobacteria; order Nevskiales; family Nevskiaceae; genus Solimonas. Next base: position 5,472 of record JBEIOK010000134.1, read on the forward strand.
GCGTGCCGCTGTACCCGACCCTGACCGCACAGAGCGTGCGCCAGATTCTGGAGCACAGCGAGGCCAAGGCGTGTTTCGTCGGCAAGCTCGACGACTGGCCACAGATGCAGCCGGGCATTCCCGACGGCGTGCATTGCCTGTCTTATCCGCTATCCCCGCCCACCGACTATCCGACCTGGGACGACGTGGTGGCGCGCACGGCGCCGATCGCGGGCGAGCCGCTGCGCGCGCCGACGGATCTGGCGACGATCGTTTACACCTCAGGGACGACCGGCATGCCCAAGGGCGTCATGCACAGCTTCGACAACATCGGCTGGGCCGCCGATGCGCTCTACCATCGCATCGACGGGGTCAGCGAGCCCGCATCGCCGTCGGATCGCATGCTGTCCTATCTGCCGCTGTCACATGTCGCCGAGCGCTGGGTCGTGGAGTCCGGCACCTTGCGTGCGGGGTTCCGCGTTTACTTCGCCGAGTCGCTGGAAACGTTTGCGGACGATCTGCGGCGTGCTCGGCCGACGATCTTCATTTCGGTACCGCGCCTGTGGGTGAAGTTCCAGCAGGGGGTACAGGCCAAGCTGCCGCAGAAGAAACTGGATCGCCTGCTTCGCATTCCACTTCTGAATCGCGTGATCCGCCGCAAGATCCTGCAAGGATTGGGGCTGGACCAGTGTCGCTTCGCAGCCGGTGGTGCCGCGCCGATGCCGCCGTCGATGCTGAGCTGGTTCGGCAGCATCGGACTGCAGGTGCTGGAGGGTTACGGCATGAGCGAGAACTTCGGTTGCTCGCACAGCAACCTGCCGGATGACAGCAAGGCCGGGTATGTCGGCACCCCTTACGAGGGCGTTGAGCACCGCATCGCCGAAAACGGCGAGGTGCAGATGCGATCACCCGCCATCATGCAGGGCTACTACAAGGAGCCGGAAAAAACCCGCGAGGCCTTGACCGAGGATGGCTTCTTGCGCACCGGCGACAAGGGCGAGATCGACGCGCAGAACCGTCTGCGCATCACCGGTCGTGTGAAGGATCTGTTCAAGACCAGCAAGGGCAAGTACGTGGCGCCGGCGCCAATCGAGGACAGGCTGGTGGCTTTTCCGGGTGTCGAGGCCTGCTGCGTGGCAGGTGCCAATTTCGGCCAGCCATTTGGCATCGTCATGCTGTCGCAGGACGCGGCCGATCGCGCGCGCCAGGCAGCCGAGCGCGAGCGACTGAAAGCCCTGCTCGGTACGCACCTGCAATCGATCAATGCAGTGCTCGATCCGCACGAGCAGATGGATTTTCTGGCGGTGGTCAGCGAGCAATGGACCGTGGCCAACGGGTTCATCACGCCGACCCTGAAGGTCAAGCGCAACGTCATCGAGGAACAGTACGGCCCGCGCTTCGAGGCGTGGGCGAGCAGCCGACAGCCGGTCGTCTGGGTGGACTGAGGCTGCGCGCTGATCAGGCGGCGGAGCCGAAACGCTGCGCCGCTTCCAGCGTGTTCTGCATCAGCATGGCGACCGTCATCGGCCCCACGCCGCCGGGCACCGGCGTGATGTACGCGGCGCGCTCGCGCGCGGTCTCGAATTCGCAGTCACCGACCAGCTTGCCGTTCTCAAGGCGATTGATGCCGATGTCGATGACGGTGGCGCCGGGTTTGATCCAGGCGCCTTTGACCATGCCCGGCTTGCCGACGGCCACGACCAGGATGTCGGCGCGTGCGACTTCCGCCGGGACATCGGCGGTGAATCGGTGGCAACAGGTGGCGGTCGCGCCCGCCAGCATCAGCTCGAGCATCATCGGCCGGCCGACGTGGTTGCTCGCGCCGACGACAACGGCCGTGCGACGCTTGAACGGTTCGTTGACGGACTTCAGCAGCTCGATGACGCCGTAGGGCGTGCAGGGTCGCAGCAC
>JBEIOK010000023.1:0-28258 GCA_040377605.1 Nevskiaceae bacterium
ACGGATGTGGCGGCGGCGGTGGCGTTCCTCGCGTCCGAGGAGGCGCGCAAGGTGACGGGGATCGCCTTCCCCGTGGACGGCGGGCAGACCGCCGGTTAGCCCGCGGGTTTCACGAAGGTTTCGTTTTCGTTGCGTATCGTGAACCGCGTTTCCGACTTCCAGAGGCAGAGACCGCCATGCTGCTCCAGCCACGCCAGATCCTGAAACCCCGACTCAGTCGTCGCCAGTTCCTGCGCGGGGGGGCGCAGACGGCAGCCTACCTTGCGCTCGCGCAGACCCTGAGTGGATGCGGCAGTAGCGGCCCGCTGGGCGGAGCGTCGAGCGGCACCCCGGCTGGACGTCTCGGCGACATCGGCCCGCTCGGCGAGCCGCTCGATATCGGCATCCGCATTCCGCAGGGCTTCACCGCGCGCGTGCTCGCGCAGGCCAATCGGCTGGTGCCGAACACCAACCTGCTGTGGCACACGGATCCCGACGGCGGTGCGACCTACCCGACGGATGACGGGGGCTGGATCTACGTCTCCAACCGCGAATTCCTGCCGGGCGGTGTCAACGCCCTGCGCTTCAATGCTGCTGGCGACGTCGTCGATGGTTACAACATCCTCCCGGGGCCGCTGTCGCGCATCAACTGCGGTGGCGGCATCACGCCATGGAAGACCTGGATGTCCGGCGAGGAGTACGAGCTGGGCCTGATCTGGGAATGCGATCCCTGGGGTCGCGAACCGGCGCGGCCGTTGCCGGCGCTCGGCACCTTCGCGCATGAGGCCACTGCGGTCGATCCTGAAACCAACATCGTCTACGAGACCGAGGACGAGTCCGACGGCCGCTTCTACCGCTTCGTGCCGGACACCCCGAATGTCGGTGGGCGTCCGGACCTGGCTTCCGGTCGCCTGCAGGTCATGCAGGTGCAGCTGCCGCAGGACGTCGTCGCGGCACCGGGCTTGCTGTCACCGACACCGGTGCAGTGGCTCGACGTACCGACGCCGAACCCGCTGCTGGGTGGCGTGCTGCTGGGGACCCCGACCCGTGAACAGGTACCGGAGAGCACGGCGTTTCGCGGCGGCGAGGGCCTCTGGTATCACGACGGCCTGGTCTACTTTTCGACCAAGGGTGACCGCAGGATCTGGGCCTACGACACGCGTGCGCAGACGGTCGCCTGCGTCTACGACGACGCGCTGTTCGAGGCGCCGGTCCTGGACTCGGTCGACAACATCGTCGTCACGCCGGGCGGCGATCTGGTCGTCGTCGAGGACAAGGAGGACGCCAATCAACAGGCCGTGGCGATCACGCCCGACGGCCGCATCTTCCCGATCGTCGAGCTCGTCGGCCAGGCAGGCTCGGAAGTCACGGGCCCGGCATTCTCGCCGGACGGCCGCCATTTCTACGTCAGCTCCCAGCGCGGACCGAACGCCAACGGCGTCACCGGATTTGCCGGCATCACCTATGTGATCAGCGGTCCCTGGTTCGCGGCGTAGCGGCTGCTCACTTCAGCAGCTGCGAGGCGATCAGCTTGCGATAGGCTGCGTCGCCGCCGAGCACGCGGCGCATTGCCAGCAGGCTCTTGGCGTCCGAGCCGACGACATAGCGCAGGCGCGTGCTGTTGTCGGTTGCGGCCTGCCAGATGGCCTCGGCGACCGCGGAGGCCGGTGCGCCCCGGGTTCCGGCTTTCTTCATCTTGCGCATGCCGACATCGACCATCGCGTTGTACGCGCCGAGGCTGCGGTCGTGCACGAACTCCTGGGAGCGGTCGTAGAAGTCGGTCTTGATGGCGCCGGGCTCCACCAGCTTGACGCGAATGCCCAGCGGTTCCAGCTCGAAGGCCAGCGATTCGGTGAAGCCATCCACAGCCCACTTGGTCGCGTGGTAGACGCTGTAGAACGGGAAGGTCAGGCGCCCGCCCATGCTGGCAATGTTGATCAGCGTGCCGCCGCTGCTCTGCGCACGGAACTGCGGGATCACTGCACGCGAGACCCGCATCAGCCCGAAGACATTGGTGTCGAACTGGCGGCGGATCTGCGCCTCGCTCATGGACTCGAAAGTGCCGCTCAAGCCGTAGCCGGCATTGTTCACCAGCACATCGATGCGGCCATAGCGTGAGACCGCCGCCTGCAGCGCGCGCGTCACGCTGGATTCGTCGGTGACATCCAGTGCCACGCTGAGCCAGCGGGGATCGCTGCGCTCGGCCTTGGGCGTCCGCATGGTCGCCACCACGTTCCAGCCCCGTTCGAAGAACCCCTCCGCGGTGGCCTTGCCGATGCCGCTACTGGCACCGGTGATCAGAATCGTCTGCGTCATCTCGAAAACCCCTGAAAGTGCCGGGCTAGCCTGCATCAAGCCGGTAGAATCCGCCAATGCGTTTTGATGCCCCCGATCTGACTCCCCTCGTTGCTGACCTGAATCCCGCCCAGAAGGAGGCGGTGACCGCGCCACCCGAGCACCGCCTGGTGCTGGCCGGTGCCGGCTCCGGCAAGACGCGCGTGCTCACGCATCGTGTCGCCTGGCTGATCGCGGCGGAGGGACTGTCGCCGATGTCCATCCTGGCGGTCACCTTCACCAACAAGGCTGCCAACGAAATGCGTGGCCGGATCGAGAAGCTGGTCGACGTCCCGATCCGCGCGATGTGGGTCGGCACCTTCCATGGCATCGCACACCGGCTGCTGCGCTACCACTGGAAGGAGGCGCGACTGGCGCAGAACTTCCAGATCCTCGATGCCGATGATCAGGTACGCCTCGTCAAGCGCACGATCAAGGGCCTGGAGATGGACGAGGAGCAGTGGCCCGCCAAGACCGTGACCGGCTGGATCAATGCGCAGAAGGAAGAAGGACGGCGCCCGCACCACTTTGCCGACACCGGCGACTTCAGCCAGCGCCAGCTGGTGCGCGTCTACACGGCCTACCACCAGGCGTGCGAACGTCAGGGCGTTGTCGACTTCTCCGAACTCCTGCTGCGTGCCTTCGAACTGTGCCGCGACAATGCCGAGATCCAGGCGCATTACCGGCGTCGCTTCCGTCACATCCTGGTCGACGAGTTCCAGGACACCAACAAGCTGCAGTACGACTGGCTGCGCGTGCTCGCCGGCCCCAGCGGCGTGATGTTCGCGGTCGGTGATGACGATCAGTCCGTCTACTCGTGGCGAGGCGCGCGTGTCGAGAACATGCTGCACCTGTCCCGGGATTTCGCTGGCTGCGAGGTGGTGCGACTGGAGCAGAACTATCGCTCCACTGGCCTTATCCTGAAGGCGGCCAACGGACTGATTGCGCGCAATGCCGGTCGCCTCGGCAAGAACCTGTGGACCGACGGTCGTGAGGGCGAGCCGATACACCTGTATGCCGCCTTCAACGAGTACGACGAGTCCGAGTTCGTCATCAACCGCATGAAGGAGCACCTGGACGGTCGCACGGCGCACCGTGATCTGGCGGTGCTGTACCGCACTGGCGCACAGTCGCGGGTACTGGAAGAAACCCTGATCCGGGCGCGCATCCCGTATCGCATCTACGGCGGCCTGCGATTCTTCGAGCGCATGGAAATCAAGGATGCGCTGTCGTGGATGCGGATGCTGCACAACCGCGACGACGATGTCAGCTTCGAGCGCGCGGTCGGTACGCCGGGCCGCGGCATCGGAGCCACCACGCTGGAAAAGCTGCGGGACCATGCGCGCGGCCACGGGCTGTCGCTCTGGGCCTCGGCGCTGGCGATTGGACCGACGCTGTCGCGCGCGACGACGGCGCTGAAGCAGTTCCAGTCGCTGATCGACGGTCTGGCCGCCGACGCCCACCACCTGCCGCTGTCGAAGGCCACCGAGCTGGTGATCGACCGCTCGGGTCTGCGCGAGCACTATCGCAAGCAGAAGGGCGAGCAGGCCGAGGGGCGACTGGAGAATCTCGACGAACTGGTCAGCGCGGCGCGCAGCTTCGAGCGTCAGCCCGCGCCTGCCAGTGTCGATGAGAGCGATCCTTCGCCGGAACTCGATCCGCTCACCGCATTCCTCACCCACGCCGCGCTCGAAGCCGGTGAAGAGCAGGCGGGGGCCGGCGAAGACTGTGTCCAGCTGATGACATTGCACGCCGCCAAGGGTCTGGAGTTCCCGGTCGTGTTCATGGTCGGCGTCGAGGAGGGCATGTTTCCGAGTCGCCGCAGTGTCGACGAGGGTAATCTCGAGGAAGAGCGACGTCTGTGCTACGTCGGCATCACGCGCGCACGTCAGCGCCTGTACATGAGTTATGCCGAACTGCGTCGCGTGCACGGCGTCGAGCAGCTCGGGGCGCCTTCGCAGTTTCTCAAGGAGATTCCGCCCGAGTGCATCGTCGAGACGCGTCCGCGCGCGCAGGTGGTGCGGCCGGCATTTGCGCAGCGCGACTGGAATCGAGGTGGCTACGGCGGCGGCTACGGCGGCGCGCAGGAGCCGCGCGTGGCCTATGGCGAGCGTCGTGGCGACTACGTGCCGCCGCCGCGGCCGCAACTGAGCAGCGGCTTCGGCGAAGTCACCGGGCCGGGCGGCATGCGGCTGGGCCAGCAGGTGCGGCACGAGAAATTCGGCGAGGGCACGATCCTGGCCTTTGACGGCGACGGCGATCGCACGCGCATCGAGGTGCGCTTCAAGAATGCAGGCACCAAGTGGCTGATGCTCACCTACGCCAACCTGCAGGCGCTGTAGTCCGGCGATGAGCACGGGCGGCATCGTGTTGGTGGTCGTCTTCGTCGTGGCAATGATCGTCGGCCCGATCGTGACCTTGCGCACGCTGGCGCAGGTGCAGGTCCGGCGCGAGGCGCGCGCGCGCGCCGCGCTGCCGCCGAGCTGGCGAGAGCAGGTCTACGCCGCGGTGCCTCAGACCGCCGCGATTCCGCCTGCGCTGCGCGCATTGTTCGAGCAGCAGGTCGAGCGCTTTCTGCGCGACAAGAAGTTCATCGGCTGCAACGGGCTGAGCGTGACCGACGACATGCGCATCGCCATTGCCGGGCTGGCCTGCCTGCTGGTGCTGCGGGCCGGCGCGCCGGTATTTCCGGCGGTGCGCAGCGTGCTGCTGTATCCGGATGCCTTCCTCGTGCGACATCCGGAGCCGGACGAATTCGGCCTGGTGCATGACGAGCCGATCGAGCAGATCGGGGAATCCTGGCAGGGGGATCGTGTCGTGCTGTCGTGGAACGATGTACGCGCCGCGCTCGACGGCGACGAGGTCAACGTCGTCGCCCATGAGTTTGCCCACCAGCTCGATGACGAATCACCGGAGGCGGAAGGCGCCCCCGCGCTCAGCGACTACTCGCGGTGGGCCGAGGTGATGGCGCGCGAGTACCAGCGCCTGCAGCGGCATCGTCGTCCGCCGGTTCTGGATCCGTACGGTGCGGAAAGCCCGGGCGAATTCTTCGGGGTGGTGACGGAGGCCTATTTCCAGCGCGGCGCCGATCTGCTGCGCCATCACGCGGAGCTGTATGCGTTGCTGCGCGAGTACTATCGGCTCGATACAGCGACCATGACCGCATGGCCGCCCCCCGAAGCGCCGGCCTCGCGAGCGCACGCCGATGCATGATGCCACCCGCGAGATTGCCGCGCTGATGCAGCAGCGCCGCAGGCTCGATGCGATCCGGCGCCTGCGTCAGGACACCGGACTGGATCTGGCGGCGGCCGCCGCTGCCGTCGACCGCATCGACTCGGAGGCCACGGCTGCGGAGGTGCTGCGTGAGGCGGGTGGAGCCGCGGCGGCGCCACCCGCCCCGAAGCCGACCGCGTCTCTGCCGCTGGAGGTGCAGTTGCTGGCGCAGCGGGGTCGGCGGGTTGCGGCGATTCGTCGCTTGCGTGCGCTGCGCGGGCTGCGATTGGGCGAGGCCAAGCGCGACGTGGATGCGGCCTTTCCTCCATCGCCGGAGCAGATGCGGGCGATGGGCGCGGTCGTCAGGACCGTCGTGCGACTGGTCCTGATCGCGCTGGTCGCGCTGCTGTCGGCCGCGGGCTTCCTGCTGCTGTCGCGCTGAACCGGCTCAGCGCAGACGCACGACCATGGCCTGGATGCCGTTGTCGTCCAGCCGCGACATGATCGTCTGCACCTTGCTCCAGTCGTTGATCGGACCGATACGCACGCGATAGAACGTATCGCGGTTGTCGATCGTCACGCTCTCGATGCGCGACTCGACGCCCAGCAGCGCGAGGTTGGCCTTGTGCTTGTCGGCCTCCGGCTGCGCGCGAAACGAGGCGGTCTGGATCAGGTAGCTGCCGCTGGCGGCCTCCGCCGTGGCGGGGGGCTTGGCATCCTTCACCGCCTCGCGCGGGATGATCACTTCCTGATTGCGCAGGATCTCGTAGAACGTGAAGCGATCCTTCTCCTTCGGCGGCAGCGCAATGGCCGTGGACTTGCCGGTCTTGCGCTTGTCGCTGGCGGCGACGGGCGCCGCTTCGCCCGCCGCGAGGTCGGACTCGACGGCACCGCCGGCGCCCGGCAGCGGCGCGGCAGGCCGCTGGATATAGACCAACGCGGCAATCGCCAGACCCACCGACAGGCCGGCGGCCAACCAGATCCAGCCCGGCAGACTGCTGCCACCACCGGAGGACTTGCCGCCACGGCTGCGGGCCTGACTGCGGTTGCCACCGCGTTGTGCGTAGTCGCGCGCCATCACATTTTCTCGGGTGCGGACACGCCGAGGAGGGCGAGGCCGTTGCGGATGACCTGTCGCGTCGCGGCGATCAGGGCGAGGCGTGCCGCCTGCAACTCGACATCTTCATCCAGCAGGAAGCGTTGCGCGTTGTAGTAGCTGTGCAGAGCCTCGGCCAGGTCCTTGAGGAAGAACACGACCGAGTGCGGCGTGCCGCCGGCCGCGGCTTTCTGCAGCAGGTCCGGATAGCGCGTCAGCAGCGTCAGCAGGGCTTTCTCGTGCTCGTTGTCGAGACGGTGCAGCGTGGTGGCGGCCGCATCAGGCGACCAGCTGCCGCCCTTCTCGCGCAGCTGCTCGAACACGCGGCAGATGCGCGCGTGGGCGTACTGCACGTAGTACACCGGATTGTCGTTGGTCTGCGAGCGTGCCAGATCGATATCGAATTCCAGATGCTGGTCGTGCGAACGCGTCAGATAGAAGAAGCGCGTCGCGTCGGTGCCCGCCTCGTCGATCAGATCCTGCAGCGTCACGAAATTGCCGCTGCGCTTGCCCATGCGGCCCGATGACAGCGTCACGAACTGGATCAGCTGCACATCCAGCGCATCCTTGCGGCCGGTCAGTGCCTCGATCGCCGCGCGCACGCGTGCGATGTAGCCGTGGTGATCCGCGCCCCACACATCCATCAGCCGGGTCCAGCCGCGATCGAGCTTGTCGACGTGATACGCGAGGTCGTTGCAGTAGTAGGTTGCGGCGCCATCCGCCTTGACCAGCACACGGTCCTTTTCATCGCCGAAGGACTCGGTCTTCATCCACAGCGCGCCGTCCTTCTCGTAAGTCAGCCCCTGCTCGGCCAGGCGCTTGAGCGCCTTCTGCACGAAGCCGCTGTCGACCAGCGCCTTTTCCGAGGTCCACTGATCGAAGCCGACATTGAAGTCCGCCAGCGTCTTGCGGATCGTCGCGAGCTGATCATCGAGTGAGATGCGCTGGATCGTCGCGTAGTCGCTGCCGAGCAGCGCCTTGGCGCGCTCGATCAATGCATCGAGATAGCGCTCCTGTAGCGCCTTGGCCGCATCCTTCTCGGCCTCGCCCGCGCCGTCGGGCGCGGTTGCGTCCTGCGGCAGGCCGGCGAGCACGTCCGCGGCAGCCTTGTGAAACGCTGCGCCATGGGCCGCGCGCAGGGTGTCGGCCGTGCGCTTGATGTAGTCGGCCGGATAGCCGCGCCGGGGAACGTCGATCCGCTCGCCGCCGGCTTGCAGGTAGCGCAGCCAGACGCTGATCGTCAGCACATCGACCTGACGACCGGCGTCGTTGATGTAGTACTCGCGCCAGACGGTCCAGCCGGTCGCAGCCAGCAGTGTGGCCATCGAATCGCCGTAGGCCGCGCCGCGGCCATGGCCGACATGCATCGGACCGGTCGGATTGGCGGAGACGAATTCCACCAGCACGCGACCCTTGCTGCCGGAATCGTCGCGTCCGTACTGTGCGCCCTGCTCCAGCACGGTGGTGACCACCGACTGGAATGCGGATTGGTTCAAGAAGAAGTTGATGAAGCCGGGACCTGCGACCTCGACCTTGGCAATCAGCCCGGCGCCGGGCAGGGCCTGCACCAGCTGCTCGGCGACGGCGCGCGGCGGCTGGCCGAGGGGCTTGGCCAGTTGCAGTGCGAGATTGGTCTGAAAGTCGCCGAACTTCGGGTCCTTGGTCGCATCGAGCTGGATCGCCGGACGCACGTCGGCACCGGTGTCGGCGAGGACGCGATCAAGGGCGGCGGCGAGCAGATCGTGGAGCTGGGCTTTCATCGGTGGGTGGGTGTTGCGGGGACCGCGAATTGTAGCGGTGGGGCGTGCGGCCTGTTTGGCAGCCTGCAGGCTTTCGGGTACGCTGCGCGCCGTTTTGGGGAGTAGCCATCCCGCGCAATGCGGGAGGACGCGTCAACATACTTGATCCGCTCGCGGATCATGGCGCGGCCAGCCGGAACCTTCGGGGTTTCGGTGCGGCGAGACCAGGACAGCGGCGCGCCCAAGCCGGGCATGCGTCGTCTGTCCGGTCCTTGCCACGTGCCCGGCCCCAGGAGTTCTTAATGATGGAAGCCTTTCTCGTCTCGACCGGCGCCGTGCTGCTGGGCGAAATCGGCGACAAGACCCAGTTGCTCGCGCTCGTGCTCGCCAGCCGGTTCCGCAAACCGGGTCCGGTGATTGCCGGCATTCTCGTCGCTACCGTCTTCAATCACGCACTGGCAGGTCTGGCCGGGACCTGGCTGCGCGATCTGCTGTCGCCGCAGCTGCTGCCGTGGCTGGTCGGCGGCTCGTTCATTGCGGTCGGGCTGTGGGCCCTGAAGCCGGACACGCTGGAGGAAGGTGAAGGGCAGCGCCTCGGGCACAGCGCGTTCTGGGTCACCACGCTGGCCTTCTTCCTCGCCGAGATCGGCGACAAGACGCAGATCGCCACCACGGTGCTTGCCGTGCGCTACGACGCCTTGCTGCCGGTGGTCGGCGGCACCACGCTGGGCATGTTGCTGGCCGATGTGCCGGTGGTGTTTCTCGGTGCCGCGCTGGCGCAGCGGCTGCCGCTCAAGGCGATCCGCATCGCGGCCGCCGCGCTGTTCATCGTGCTGGGTCTGGCCACGCTGCTGTGGCGCGATGCGCTGAGCTGAGCGCTAGAACAGATCGCCCGGGTCGATGTCGATCGACCAGCGCACGCCCCGGCGTTCGCGCAAGGTGTCGAACTGCGGCAGCGTCTGCGCGAGCAGTCGATGCAGGGCTGCCCGCTGTTTCGACTGCAGCAGCAGCTGGGCGCGCACGAAGCCGGCCCGGCGCTCCATGCCGGCACTGATCGGTTCCAGCACCTCGACGCCGCGGGCGGGCACCAGCAGCGCGCGTGCCGCGCGCAGGAAGTGCAGGGCCGCATCCGGCTGCTGCGATTCGGCGCGCAACAGGGCCAGATGTGCAAATGGCGGCAGGCCGGCCATCTCGCGCTCGGACAGCAGGCGCTCGCACAGCGCGCCATAGCCCTGTCTGATCAGCGTCTGCAGCAAGGGATGCTCGGGTTCGTGGGTCTGCAACCAGACCTCGCCGGGCGTCTGCGCGCGGCCAGCGCGACCCGCGACCTGCGTGACCAGCTGGCCCATGCGCTCGATCGCACGGAAGTCGCTGCCGTAGAGCGCCTGATCGGCGGAGACGATGCCGACCAGCGACAGCCCCGGGAAGTCATGCCCCTTGGCCAGGATCTGCGTGCCGACCAGGATGTGAATCTTCCTGGCGCGGATATCGTCCAGCAGCTGCGCCAGCCTGGCCGGCGTGGTGATGCGGTCGGAATCAAAGCGCTCGACCCGGTGACGCGGAAACCGGTTGGCCAGCGCTTGCTCGACGCGTTCCGTGCCCTGGCCGATCGGCCGCAGATCGGCATTGCCGCAGGACGGGCACTCGCGCGGAGCCGGTGCCTGGGCGCCGCAGTGATGGCAGATCAGCAGGCCACGACCGCGGTGCAGCGTCATCCGCGCATCGCACTGCGAGCACGGCGCGGTCCAGCCGCAGTCATGGCACAGCAGCAGCGGCGCATAGCCGCGGCGGTTGATGAACAGCAGGGCCTGTCCTTCCCGCTGCAGGCAGCGATCGATCGCCTCCAGCAGCGGATGCGACAGCCCGTGATCGAGACGCTGACCGCGCAGATCGAGCATGCGCACGGTCGGCGGTGCGCGATCCTGCACGCGGCGCAGCAGCTGGAGGTGGCGGTAGCGTCCGCTGCGGGCGTTGTGCAGCGTCTCCAGTGCCGGCGTCGCGGTACCGAGCACGACGGGGATGCCCAGCTTCTGCGCGCGGACCACGGCGACATCGCGCGCCGAATACCGGAATCCATCCTGCTGCTTGTAGGAGCCGTCGTGCTCCTCGTCGACGATCACCAGCCCGAGCCGCGCGAACGGCACGAATACGGCCGAGCGCGTACCGACCACGACGCCGGCCTGTCCGCTGCGCGCCGCGAGCCAGGCCTGCTCGCGGTCCCGATCCGACAGCCCGGAGTGATACCCGACCACCTGCTCGCCGAGCCGCTCGCCGAAGCGCGCCAGCAGCTGCGGGGTCAGGCTGATCTCCGGCGCCAGCACCAGCACCTGGCGTCCGGCGGCCAGCTGGTCGCCGATCAGGCGCAGATAGAGCTCGGTCTTGCCGCTGCCGGTCACGCCCTCCAGCAGCGTGGGGACGAAACCGCTGCCCTCGCGCAGACCGGCCAGCGCGGTTGCTTGCTCGGCGGTCAGCGCGGGGCCGTCGACCAGCGGCGCAGCGGCGGGGGGCAGGGGCACCGCTTCGATCCAGCCGGCCTCCAGCAGGCGCCGGCGCTGGGCCGCAGCAACGGCTGCGGCCGCGAGCGGCCCGGCCACGAGGCTTTCGAGCACCGCTTTCACTGCGCGGCTGCGGGCCGGAAGCCGTGCCAGCGCGTCGCGCCCCGCAGCCGTCAGCGACAGGGCCTGCGGCTGCGCCAGCGTGGCCGGTGCGCCCTGCTTGAGCCGGCCCGGCAGCGCGGCGACCAGCACCTCGCCCAGCGGATGCTGGTAGTAGGTGGCGGCCCACTCGCAGAGCGACATCAGCTCCGGCCCCAGCAGGGGCGGGTCGTCCAGTACGGCGTCGAGCGCCTTGTAGGCCTCCGGGTCCTGGGCCAGTTCGCGCGGCGGCGCGGTGACCACGCCGATCAGATGGCGGCGGCCAAACGGCACCCGCACGCGCGCGCCGCGCCGCGGAACCGGCTGCAGCCCCTCGGCCAGCCGGTAGTCAAAGCTGCGGTACAGCGGCACCGGCACCGCGACGCTGACGAAAAGGCCGCTCACAGCTTGTGGATAAGTGTGTGGACGCCCGACCGACCGTTCAGGGACCTGTCAAGCAGCGCCGGGCCTGCGGCGATGGCCGACATCCCTTCGCAACAAACAATTGCTTGTGAATCAGAGCTTTCCACGAACATGTCGAGAATTTGACAGAAGCAGGACTTGCGCCGGATCGAAAGTGCTGTTCCAGGCGCGGTGTGCATAAGGAGCCGCCGCGCTCCGGATGATACGGGGGCGGCGACCGGATAAGGTGGCGCGCCATGAACGACCTGCTGACCGCCGCCCTCGCCAGCTATCAGGACCCGCGATTCGTCTGGGTTCCGATCACCACCGTGCTGTTGAGCATGGGGGCCTTTCTGGTCTTTGCGGTCCCGTTGACGTGGCTCGCCGCACGCGATCCGGACTGGGCGCGCCGCTGGCGCATCCAGACGACGCGCGGGGCTCGTGGACTGTCGGACCGTGATGCCGAGGCCCGCGGCATCCTCGTGCAGGGGCCACGCATGGTGCGTGAGTCGCTGCGCCAGTGGGGCGTCAACAACGTGTGGATGCTGATCGGTGCCGTGATGGCCTGGCCGCTGATGAGTCTGTCTGCCATCCATCTGGGCCCGCTGCCGCCCGCATGGGTGCTGGTGCTGCAACTGCTGTTCTGCATCTACCTCGATGACTTTCTGTACTACTGGATGCACCGCGCGATGCACGGGCGCTTTCTGCTCAAGCACGTGCACGGCCGGCATCACCGCGTGCTCGCGCCGTGGGCGATCACCGGGCATTACATGCATCCCGTCGAGTATGTATTGACCGGCTCGCTCGCCTTCCTCGGGCCGGCGCTGCTGGGGGCACATGTCGTGCTCCTGTGGATCTGGATCGCCTTCCGCCAGTGGGAGGCCGCCGAAGGCCACTGCGGCTACGCGTTTCCGCTCTCGCCGACCCGCTGGCTGCCGGGTTCGCACGGCGCGCTGCATCACGACTTCCACCACGCGCGTGTGCGCGGCAACTATGCCGGCTTCCTGCCGATCTGGGATCGCGTCTTCGGCACCGAGGTCCGCGACTACCGCGCCTCGCTGGCGCAGTGGCGCCGCCGGCCGTGAGCGTCGAAGCGCGCGCGCTGCCGGCGCTGATCGTCGGCGCCACCTTGATCGGGCTTGCCCCGATCTTCGTGCGCCTGGCCGACGTCGGCCCCAGTGCGGTGGCGTTCTGGCGACTGGCGCTCGCACTGCCGATCCTGCTGCCGCTGTGGTGGATGCAGCGATCGCCCTCGGCTCAGGGGGGTGGGGTCGCGCCGTCAAAACCGCGTGCGGTCTGGCCCTGGGGCCTGGTGCTGGGTGGGGTGTTTTTTGCCGGAGACCTGTCGGTCTGGCATCACTCGCTGCACTGGACCACGGTGGCCAACGCCACGCTGCTGACCAACCTTGCGCCGATCTGGGTCGCGCTCGTGGCCTGGCTCTGGTTTCAGGAGCGTATCGGCACCGGCTTCTGGCTGGGCCTGCTGCTGACGCTGGCCGGCGCGGCGGTGCTGATGGCCGAGAGTCTCCGCATCTCGATGCAGACGCTGGGTGGCGACCTGCTGGCGATCATCACCTCGCTGTTCTATGCCGGCTATCTGCTGGTGTTGAGCCGCAGCCGCGCGCATCGCTCCACCGCCGAGGTCATGCTGTGGACGACCGCGGTCGCTGCGCTGACGGTGCTGCCGATCGCCCTGCTGGAGCCCCAGCCGTTCTGGCCGCAGTCGCTGCGCGGCTGGAGCCTCGTGCTGGGCCTGGCGCTGCTGTCGCATGTCGGCGGCCAGGGCCTGATCGCCTATGGATTCGCGCACCTGCCGGCGTCCTTCTCCGCCGTCACGCTGCTGATCCAGCCGGTGGCCGCGGCCGTATTCGCGTGGGGGGTGCTGGCCGAGCCCTTTGGCATGCAGCAGGCCGTCGGCGGCGCGGTCGTGCTGGTGGGCATCCTGTGCTGTCGTCGCGCCGCGATGCGCTGAAGGCGCGAAGTGATTTAGAGTCGGGCGCAGCGCGCGCCCTCGGAGACAGGGTGCGGCGCATCCAGAACCCGGGAGGAGCCCCATGTCACTCGAAGCCCTCAGCGCGCCCGAGCGCGCCCGCATCCTGTCGTCCGCCGCTGCGCTGTTCGCGCTGGCGCTGGTCTTCGGGCTGATCTTCACGTTCGAGGCGATCGGCCAGGTCGCGGTGTGGCCGCTGGTGCCCGCCATTGCCCTGGACATGCCCGGCACCGAGGCGGCCTGGCGCCGCACGCATCTGGGCGCGCTGATGAATGCGCTGGCGATGATCGGCTTTGCCGTCGCCGGCAGCAGCCTTCGGCTGGGTCCGCGGGCGCGCAGGCTGTACGTGATCAGCGTCTGCATCACCGGCTGGGGCAACACGCTGGGCTTTCTGGTCGGCACGCTGTTCGGAGTGCGGGGGCTCGCCTTCGGCGGCACCGGCGCCAATTCGCTGAACTATCTGTTCTTCCTGATCGCCGCCGTGACGGCGTTCATTCAGGCCTGGCTGTTGTGGCAAGGCGCGCGCGCGCAGCAACGCGAGTCCCGCGCATGAAGGCGGCGGCGGTGATCGCGGATCTGCTGCGCGGTCTCCTGCAGGCGCCGCGGCATCTGCGATTCGCGCAGCGCTCCCTGGACCAGTGGAATGCACACGACGCCGACGGCATCGTGCGGTCGCTGGAGGGCGGGTCCTACCGGGATCCGATGACGCAGGGCCCGGTCCGCAACGAGATGCTGACCCGGCATGTGCGCGCCTTGTTCACCGCATTTCCGGACCTGCGGCTCACGCTCACCGGACCGGTGATGACCGGCAGACACGCGGTGTCGGCCCGCTACCGGCTGGAGGGGCGCCACACGGGGCCCCTCCCCGGCGGGCTCGGCATTGAGGCCGTGGCGCCGACCGATCGCGCCGTATCGCTCGAGGCGACCCTGTTCATCGCCTTCGACCGCAATGGCCCGACCCAGGTGGAAAACCATTTCGATCTGCACGAACTGGCCGGCCAGCTCGGCTTCATCGACCTGCTGATGCCGCGACAACAGGGCGACTACCAGTTCGGCGCGTTCTATCGCCTGCACAAGGGCAACCCGACGCCGCCGGAAGCCATCGGCATCACATGGCTGCAGGTGCGCGGGGGGCAGGCGCCCTTCGAGGAGGCGGGTCGCGTCACCAATGCCGTGCTGGAGAGCTTTGCCGCGCAGCCCGGCTTCGTGACCGGCATCATCGGCGCGCGGCCGCCGGATGAAACCGGCCACTCCTCCGGCTTCACGCTGTCGGCCTGGGAAAACCTCGCGGCGCTGGAGGCGAATCTGCTGCCCAACACCGATCATCAGCGCGTGGTGCATCAGTTCATGAAGGAAGGGTTGGCATACGGCACGCATTCCCGCGTGTATCAGCTGGTGCGCGCCAAGCCGGTGATGATCGCTTGCACGGCCTGCGGCAAGAAGAACAACGCGCACAAGGCGGCGCCTGTCTGCTCAGCCTGCGGCGCAGCCCTGGAACCGGCGCCCGCGTATTGGTGAGGTGCCTCTGCTTCAGAGCGTGCGCACGCTGCCCTCGTCCTTCAGCGAGAACGGCGTGAAGCGGGTGTCGGTGTCGTAGACGTCCACCCCCTCGGCGCGCTTCAGGCGATGGACGACGAAGTACGTCACCGGCGTGAACAGCACCTCTACCGCCACCTTGAACAGGAAGTTGAAGACCACCACGCCGAGAAGCGCCTCGGTGGTCCAGATGCCGTAGAACGCGATCGGATAGAACAGCAGCGAGTCTGCGGCCTGGCCGCAGGCGGTGGAGCCGATCGTGCGCATCCACAGATGACGCCCCTGGCTCCAGACCTTCATCCGCGCCATCACGTAGGAGTTGATGAAGTCACCGACCCAGTAGCCGATGATGCTGGCCACGACAATGCGCCAGGTGTTGCCGAACACGATCTCCAGCGCCGGTTGCAGCGTCGCGTTCCAGGGCTCGCTGGGATCAGCCGGCAGGCTGAGCACCACCGTGCTCATGATCGTGGCGAAGATCATCGCGGCGAAGCCGGCCCAGATCGCGCGACGCGCGCGGGCATAGCCGTAGACCTCGGTCAGGATGTCGCCAAAGATGTAACCGATCGGAAAGAACAGATTGCCGGCGCCGAAGCTGACCAGCCCGAACAGCGGCAGCTCGATCATGCCGACCTTGCCGGGGCCGATCAGGTTGGAGCACAGCAGCACGGCCACCATGCCCGCGACGATGAAATCGTAATAGCGATAGGCGCGCATGGGACTTATCCGTGGCTGATGCCGCCACCGTACTGGAATACCGTCATCGCCCGCAGGCGCGGGTCGTCGCTGGTGGGTTCACGCGGCAGATCGTCCTCGATCTGCAGCCAGTGCACCTGGCTTTCGATGCCGTAGTGCTTCTCTGGCCGGGCGAGGTCGGTGTTGTCGAGACTGCCGATCGTCACGTAGATCCACGGCGCGTCCTCGTAGGCGAACGACAGGGGCGTGCCGCACTCCCGACAGTAGCCGCGGCGCGCGAGCGTGGATGACGCGAAGAACGCCGGTGCCCCCTGCGTCCACTCGAATCGGTCCTGGGCGCAACCGGCCAGCGCCGCAAACAGATTGCCGGTGGCGCGCTGACACATGCGGCAATGGCAGTAGTGGGTGCGCACCGGCGCCATCTTCAACGCATAGCGCACGGCACCGCACTGGCAGCCGCCTTCGACGATCGTCCCTATCTTCATGACGTGCCCCGGTTTGAGAGTCCCTGCACGCATCAGACTACGCGCCGCAACCGGCGGCAAGTTCCCGAAGCTGGAGGCTGTGAAAGGCAACGGCTTCTTTTCTGGCGCCGTCCGGGAGTACACTCCGCCGCATTCGGGCCCGGCGACGTTTGCGCGTACCGGCAGCAAGACATCGGACCACTGCGGAAGGAGAGAGACGCACAATGGCCAACGGATCGGACATCGCTGTGCGCAAGCTCGCGGTCGTCGGCCGTGCGCAGGGGTTTGAGGACTTCCTGCGGGAGCACCGCACCGCGCTGCTCAACTTCCTGCGTCGCCGCGTCTCCAGCGAGGCCGATGCTCAGGACGCCACGCAGGAAAGTTTCACGCGCCTGCTGCGCTATGCCGACTCCCAACCCGCCGCTGCCTGGAAGCCGCTGCTGTACCGCATCGCCACCAACGTCGCACACGACCAGGCGCGCCAGCACGCCACGCAACAAGGCGCCGGCTATGTGCCGCTGGATAGCGAAGAGCTGGTCTCGGAAGACCCGCCGCAGGACCAGATCGTTGCGCAAGAGCAGGAGCTGGCGCTGATCCACACCCTCATCATGCGCCTGCCGCCCAAGTGCCGGCAGGTGTACCTGCTGCAACGTCTGCGCGGCATGAGCTACGCCGAGATCGCCGACTACTGCGGCATCTCCAAGAAAACCGTTGAGCTGCACATGTCGCGCGCGCTCGCTGCGCTGCGCGAAGCCAGCAAGACCTACGCGGGCGACCGATGAACCCGATGAACGCCCAGCGTCACTCCACCGACATGAGCCCGCGCGCCGACGCCGAGGCCTGGTTTGCGCGCCTGCTGTCCGACGACTGCAGCGCCGCCGACCGCGCCGCCTTCGAACGCTGGCAGGCCGCCAGTGCCGACCACGCCGCCGCCTACCGCGAGGTGGAGCGTCTGTATCACCGCTCCGTCGCGCTGCACCGCTACGCCGACATCCAGGCCGCGATTGGTGAGCCCGCCGCAAAGCGCTCTGCATTGCGCCGCTGGCGCATGCCGCTGGCCGCCGCCGCCGTGCTCGTCGTTGCCATCACCATCGGCGCGCTGCAACCCTGGAATCCGCTGCCCGGCGTCGAGCCGATGATCACCGCCACCGGCGAGCAGCGCACCATTGACCTCGAAGACGGCTCCCGCGTGCTGCTGGATGCGGAATCGGAACTGCGCGTCGCCTACGCCGCCAACGAACGCCGCCTCGTGCTCAGCCGCGGTCAGGCGCAGTTCAAGGTGCAGCGCGATCCGCAACGCCCGTTCATCGTGCAGGCCGCCAGTGGCGCCGTCACCGCGCTTGGCACCGAGTTCCAGGTGCGCGTGGACGGCCCCGCCGTCACCGTCACGCTGCTCGAAGGCAAGGTCAGCGTCGATGTGGACCGCATCCTCGCCGCCAAGAAAACAGAAGTGCTGATGCCCGGCGAACAGATCCGCTTCGGCACGCGCCAGGTCGCGTTTGCGAAACAGCCGGCGGATCTGGAAGTGGCCCAGGGCTGGACCTACGGCGACCTCGTGTTCAAGGAATGGCGGCTCGAAGCGCTGGTGGCCGAGATGAACCGCTACAGCACGACCAAGGTGCGTATCGAAGACGCATCACTCAACAACCTGCTGATCAGCGGCCGCTTCCACGCCGGTGACTACCAGACCATGATCCTGGTCCTGGAAAGCGACTGGCCCGTACGCGCCGACAACATCTCCAAGACCGAGATCGCGCTGCACCGCCGCGGCTGATCCCTGCTGTTGTGGTGCCGTCATTCTGAGCGCAGCGAAGAATCTCCCTTCTTGCGGCGCGCACCTTCCCGTTCATGCGGAGTAGGCCCCGCAGGGCCGTGTTGAGACACGCACGAGCCCGCCGACAACCCCATGGCGGCACCGCTGGTCCGGGCCACCCGAAACTCGATATAGGGTGACCCCCCTACTCGACCGTTATGGCTCCACAGCGGTTTTTTGTGCCTGATGTAATGGGCTGGCACAAAGCAACCGCCCATTAACACTGGGAGGAGAGCCAGGATGATTGACCATAAACGCCGCCCCGCGGCGCGTGCACTGCTGTGGGCCGGGATCATGACCGCAACTGCGCTGGGCGCCACCGCGCCCGCTGCCGCGCAAGAGCCCGCCCCGCAGGCCGCGGCTCAGACGCTGGAAGCCAGACAGCACTACGCCATCGCCGCAGGCGATCTCGGCAAGGCGCTCGATCAACTGGCGGAGCAGAACCGTCTGCAGATCGGCTACCAGCCGCAGCACGTCACCGGCAAAACCACCACTGCGCTTGAAGGCGAATACTCGCTGAGTGAGGCGCTGAGCGCCTTGCTCGCAGACACCGGCCTCGAAGCGCGCTTCGTCAGCGACAAGGCCATCGTCGTGCGCAGCATCGCAGACGTCGAGGCCGACGCGGGAAACGCACCCAGCGGTACCGGTGAAGCTGCAGCCGTCGCACAGGCGGCGGAAGTGAATCCGGACACCGATCCAGGCGTAGCAGCGCCTGGCGAGCAGACGACGGCCAAAGTTGAAGTCGGCCGCCAGGGAGGTATCGAGGAGATCATCGTCACTGGCCAGAAGAAGGCCGAGCGCATTCAGGACGTGCCGATCGCCATCAGCGCGTTCTCGATGGACGATCTGGACAACCAGAAGATCGAAGGCGGATTCGACTTGCTGCGTGGCGTACCGAACGTCACCTTCAGCAAGACCAACTTCAGCGGCTACAACTTCCAGATTCGCGGCGTTGGAACACAGGCAGTATCCGCGACAACAGATCCCGCGGTTGCCATCAGCTTCAACAACACGACCCTGATCGTGAATCGCTTGTTCGAGCAGGAATACCTCGACATCGAGCGCGTGGAGGTCCTGCGCGGTCCGCAGGGCACACTCTATGGCCGCAATGCGACCTCCGGCGTCGTCAACGTCATCTCGCAAAAGCCCAAGATGGGCATTGAAGAGGGTGAGCTGAAGTTTGAAGCCGGAAATTACGGCGCCAAGCGAATTCGTGGGCACTACAACCTGCCGCTGGGTGACGGTTGGGCTCTGCGTGGCGCATACGCCTCGACAGAGCGTGATGGCTACGGATTTAACGAAGCGGCGGTCGATCCGGACGCAGCATCTCAGGTGAGCCCGGATGTCGACAACCGAGATCTCTGGACCGGCCGGTTGACGCTGGGATGGGAGCCGAGCCCTGGCTTCCGCGCCAACCTGATGTGGGAGCGCTTCGAGGAAGACGACAATCGCGTCCGCACCTCAAAGCAGCTTTGCCACCGCGACCCCACGCCGGAGTTCATCGGTAACACGCCGGTAACCCAGATCGAACTGATCGCCGGAGGATTCTCGCAAGGTTGCAACGCGCGCGATCCGGTCACGGGCGAGTTCCGCTCTATCTATGACGACAGTGCCTACGGCACGCCGAATGGTGCCTCGCTCTCATATGTGAACGGCTTCTACTGGGCTGGCCAGTTCGGGCTACCGCTGGCAGGACGTGGCGTTGCCGGTGACACGGGACTCGGACCCAGCCCGTATTCGGTCTATGACTTTGTCCTGACGGACGCCGGCCTTCAGTTCGGTGCAAGTGCTGAACCGACAGCCAATGCGCCTTGTGAAGACGCGCTGATCGGCGGCTTTGTGTCCTTCATTGATCTCTGCCAACCAGACCCCTATGGCGGGCGTGAGCAGTCAAGAGACTTGCGCCGAATCTACTCAACGATCGAGCCACAGTACCGCGCAGCTTCCGATATCTACGACTTCTCGTTCGACTGGGAATGGACGCCGGAACTCGTCTTCTCCTCGCAGACGGTCTATGCCGAAGACGACTATTACGCAACACAGGACTACAACCGCTATGCCACATTCCCGATCTGGAACGATCCCGGTCAGGCTTGCACCGTTGTCCCGCTAGCCGACTTGTTCGATCTTCTCGGGGCGGATTGCCGAACGCAATCGCGCGGAACCTATCTGGACGGGTTCTACTCGCAGCTCGCCCCCGGTGGTGTGCTGTGCGACCCGCAACTGGGCTGTTCACGTTCATTGATCGTCCAGGACCTGTCGCAGGCCACGAGCAAGCAGTACAACCAGGAATTCCGCCTTGTCTCCAGCTTTGACGGCCCGGTCAACTTCAGCATAGGTGCCAACTACACCCGATTCGAGACCTTCAACGACTACTACGTCTTCTCGAATGCCTTCACGTATTTGCTGCACACGGGCGTCTTCAACAGTCCGTTGCAGACCTGCCCGGTCGGCACTGACGAGCAGAACGCCGGCCAGTTCTGTCGCTATGTTGATCCCAATCCACTGAGTTCAATCAATGGCGAGGGCCACAACTACTTCCGTAGCGCCAATCCATACCAGTTGACCTCAGCCGCCACCTTCGGCGAGCTGTACTGGCAGGCAACGGATGCGCTGAAGATCACGGCCGGCTTGCGCTTGACCTGGGACAAGAAGGTCTTCACGCCGATCCCGAGCCAGCTACTGCTGGCCGACTATCGTGATTTTGCGCCTGAGGGCGAGGCGCCTGACGCCGACTTCGAATGCGGCGAGCGCTGCGGAACGTTGGGCAACGGCATCAACGGTCGCGGCTCGCCGGCCAGTCCGGACATCGTTCAGGAATGGCGCGAGCCCACAGGCCGCATTGTCGTGGACTGGAAGCCCGACCTCTCGTTCACCACGGATACGCTGGTATACGCCTCGTTGTCCCGCGGCTACAAGGGCGGCGGCGCCAATCCGCCCAGTGTCGCTCCCCCCTTTGATGCCATCGTTTCTCGGGCGTCCGGCGGCACCACACCCAATACCTTCAAGGCGGAGTACATCAACGCTCTGGAGATCGGCACCAAGAACGTGCTGCTGGATGGCGGCCTGACGCTCAATGCCTCGGCGTTCTACTACGACTACACCGACTACCAAGTCTCCAAGATCGTGGACCGTCGAGCGATCAACGAGAACTTTGATGCCACCATCTGGGGACTCGAGTTGGAGTCCATCGTCGCGCCGACACCAGACCTGCTCTTCAACGTGGCAATCGGCTATCTGAGGACTCGTCTCGCGGATGGTGAGGAGTCGCTGGATCTCATGGATCGCACCGATGGTGGCAATCGCAGCTTTACCACGCCGGACGGCCGCACCTTTGACGAATGGATGATCGTCAAACCGTGGGTTACAGCCGCGTCCAACTGCGTGGTACCGGTCGAGATCATGGCAGCGAACATCGCTGTCAACAACGCAGGGGGATCATTTCAGTATCCCGGAGCATTCTGTGCATCTGGCGGCATTCTGGGACCTCAGGGCACGTTCAAGTATGACTACTTCGATGAAGATGGAGAGCTGGTGACAGTAAATCTCCAGGATCAGTTTGGGCCGAATCCGGAGCACGACGGCCGTACTTATAACCCGCTGACCGATGCGCCCAACGGTGGTGCCGGCTTCCTCAAGGATATCGGCGGTAATGAACTGCCCAACGCGCCGCGTTTCACGGTCTCTCTCGGTGGCCAACACACTTGGTATTTGCCCGCGGGCTGGGATGTCACGGGTCGTGTGGACTGGTACTGGCAGGACGAATCCTACGGTCGCGTTTACAACACGAACTTCGACCGGTTGCGTGACTGGAGCAACACCAACCTGTCGTTCTGGGTCAACCAGCCGCAATGGGGCTTGAGGGTGGAGGCTTACATAAAGAACGTCTTCAACGAGACCCCGATCACCGGCACCTTCCTCAACTCCGACGATACCGCACTGACGACCAATGTCTTCACGCTGGATCCACGCCTCATTGGCGTCTCCATCACCAAGCGATTCTGATCGGGAGCCAGACATGAAAAACATACTTCAGAAAAAGCTGATCCTTGTCGAATCGATGACGCCGATGAGAGTGCCGTTCGCACTCACGATGATTGCCGCGGCCTTGCTGGTCTCACCGGACATCGGATATGCAGCCAATGAGTGCGGCATCCAGAACGGAAGCACACCGGTTGTATGTCCGGGCGGGAAGACCTATGCCGGCGGCATTACCTATGGTGCTAACGGCAATCTGTTCCTGAGCGTTCCCGCAACACCAACCGGAAATCTCATCCTGACCGGGGAGGGGATCAATGCATCGGCCACAGGAACTACCAGCCTCAGCTTTGACTCCAGTGCTTACTTGGGTCAGATCCGAGGGCAAGGCGGCATCGATGCGGTGCTCGATTTCAGTTCAGAGGCGGGTGATATCACCATTTCGAGCACGCAGATCAGCGGCACACAAAGTGGTGGCGCACAAATAGGTATTCGTGCGTTGTCGGGTCTCGGCACGCCAGCGGCAGGCGACGGTGGAGATATCGCCATTTCAGCGGCGAGCGCTCAAGTTAGCGCCGGGGGAACCGGAATCCTCGCCAATACCGATGGTGGAAACATTACCATCACGGGCCTCGCTGCCGGGGGCGGCGCGATTGGCGGTAATGCGGCCGGCATGACGGGTATTAGGGCCGAGACCAGCGGAACGGGCACGATCAGCATGAATCTCGGCGCCACCAACAATTCAGCTCGAGTTCTTGGTGGCGCCGGTGCCGCTGCGATTCACGCAATCGCGGATAGCGATATCACCATCAACAGCAATCGGCTCGTTTTCGCCGCATCAGGGTCGACCTCTGCGGTAGGCATCGTAACGGATACTGGAGGCGTCGCGACCATCAACAACACCCGTTTGCTGTGGGGAAACAGCGGCATAGCCGTTCGCGGTATCGGTGGAAGCACCGTCGTCAACCTTTCAGTCGAGCAGGAGCCAACAAGTCTTGAAACTTTTGCCAGGATGGACGGAGGAGTGGACTTTACGGGCCTGACCGCAGGTGCGGAAGTCAATGTTGGGCATAACGGCATGTGGGTACTCAGCGGGCTTAACAGCGGTGTACGCCAGTTCAACGGTGTCAGTCGGTTCTCCGCTGGTGATGATCGCGTGGAAATTGCCGAGACTGGATATCTCTCAACAGTTATCTCGACAGGGCTTGGCGAGGCGACGCTCGGGATTGATGAAGACATCGTTGTCATCGACTTCGGTGATGGTAACGACATCTTCGTTAATCGCGGCAAAGTACTCTTGGCCACCGTCAACTCCACTCGCGGCAGCAATTTTATCGGGTACGAGACCGAACTTAGAATGGAGGGGCTGGAAACATTCGTAAATTCCGGAACCATTCTCTTCGGATCGACGCACGCGGCGGGCCGGCCCACTGAATTCACTGACGAAACGGCCGACGACATCCTGTCACTGCCAGGCGCCACCTTTCACGGTGAGGGCGGACGAGTTGTTCTCGACATAGACCTGAACCTCGTTGGCCAGGATGCCTGCAACCGTAGCGTTCGCCTGGAGGGCAGCGGCAATCTGCCGGTAAGCGACTGCATTGATCTGGCAGGGGGCGCCGCAACCGGGCGTACGGAGGTCGTCCTGAATGTCCGTGTTCCGGGTGATCGGGGTCCGTATGTCCCGAACGGCAACGTGCTCGTTGATATGGCGGGTGGCGATCCTGCTGAAACCGACCCGAATGCGTTCGTCCTATCGCCCGATAATGCCGGCTACGTCGCGGACATCGGGAACGGCGCGATCGACAAGGGCCTGTTCTTCTACACCATCGCCCATGATTCGGACGCCAACCAGTTCAGGCTCTACGGCTTGCCGGGGTCTGGCGCGCAACAGATGCCGCTGTATGGGCAAGCAGCGAACGAGCTGTGGCGCACCAGCATCAGCGCCTGGTTCGACCACCAGAACGAACAGCGCTCAGTCAAGGACCAGAAGGGAGCGGGCGGTGGCGCTTGGGTTCGTGCGGCTGCAACGTCCACCGATCGCGATCTGATCACGTCGGTGGGCAGTGGTAGCGTGATGTTCGATTTCGACAACACCTACACACAGCGCAGCACCACGCTGACCTTCGGCCGTGACCTTGTCCATGTCGGCGAGCGCGGCCAGATCGTGACGGTGGGCGCCATGATCGGCTATGCCCGTACGCGACTGAACTTTGCCGCCTCGCCTAACTACAGCAACCTGGAAGGCATGCATCTGGGCCTGTACGGCAGCTACGACCTGGGCTCGCTGTTCGTTGATGCGGCGATCAACAGCACATGGCTGCAACTCAACAACGATGTGCCTGCCTTCAACCTCTTTCCGTCAGGCACGGTGCTCGACACCAAGATTCAATCCCTCGGTGCCCAGGTTGAAGCTGGCTGGCACTTCCGCCTGAGCGAGATGTTGGAAATTGAACCGCTGGCTGGCTTCGCCTTTGTCAGTTCCAGTACGGATGGCGTCAGCGTGCCGGCGGACGATCCAGCCCGCTTTGGCGGTGAAATCGGCTTTGAAGACACTGACAGCGTGCGCGCCAGTCTGGGTCTGCGGCTCTCATTGCAGAAAATCCCGGGACTGCCCGGAGGTTCGAGCTTTGCCCTGACGGCGCGGCAGATCGAGGAACTGGAAGGTCAGAGCGTCGCGACGATCGCCAACACCGGCCCGGAGGCCGCTGTGGTGAGCGATACCTTTGACGGCTCCTTCAGCAAGCTCTCTGGCGCGCTGACCTTGGCCAATGAGCGTCAGACCGCCGCGGGGTATCTGAATGTCGATGCCTTGATCGGCGACAACTACGACAGCCTCGGCGTGACCGCCGGCTTCCGCTTCCAGTGGTGAGCGCCATGACGATCCAGAAAATCCTTACGAATAGCTGCTCGAAGTGGATTGCGGCACTTATGCTCGCTTCAGTAGCTGCCCCTGCTTTTGCTGAGGAGGCAGACGGTGCGGTTCGGTATGCCGGTGCCTCTTCCTTCAACTGGGATCTCAACGGCGGCGATGGAGGCAAGGGCAGCGGTGCCCGCCTATCACTCGGACAGCAACTGAGCCCGTACATCGGCGTGGAGGCGCATGCCGGCATGGGTGGCGGCAGTTCAATCGACGTGTTGATCGATGACGGCGTGAATCCACCTGTGCCGCGACGTGCGGACGCGGAGCTCGACCAACTGCTCGGCGTCTACCTGCGGGCGCAGTACCCGTTCAACGACTTCTTCACCGTGTACGGGCTGTACGGCTACACGCGCGCCAAGGTGAATATCGACGTGGAGAGTGCGCTCGGCTCCCCCAGTTTCTCGGAAACCCAGAGCGGCGGCAGCTACGGCGGTGGCGTGGATTTCAAGGTGCTGTCGGGCGTGCTGGATGGGAAGCTGCGGATAACGCTGGACTACATGGTGTATCTGGACCAGTCCGGTGGAGAGTTTGTAGCCCGCAGTGCTGGACTGCGGCTGGACTTCTGATTCGTGACCGGCCGGCATGGACGCATCGCAAGCTATCGATATTGAGCTGGCGGAACCATCCGGCCCGACCCTCGAAACCGAAGCGCGCGCGCTCACAGCATCCGAGCGCGCGCGCTTCGACGCAGCTTACCGTGAGCATCGCGAGTCGGTCCTGCGCCTGTTGCGCTGGCGGCTCGGGCACGACGAAGACATTGCCGATTTGATGCAGGAGGCTTACCTGCGCATCCTGCGCTATCGCGACTGTAGCCCGGAATCGCTGAAGCTGCTGCTGTTCCGCACCGCGCTGAATCTCGCGACTTCGCATGGAATCCGCGCCTGCACGCGGATGACGCATGTGCCGCTGGAGGACGTGGAGATCGCGACGGACACGCCGTCTCTGGAAGATGAAGCGGAGTCCGATCAGCGCATGCAGCAGATGATGGCGGTGGTCGGCGCCTTGCCCGATCGCTGCCGTCAGGTCTTCCTCCTGCGCCTGATCCACGGCCTGCGTCAGCGCGAGATCGCGGAGCGCTGCGGTATTTCCACACGCATGGTCGAGCAGCATCTCGCCCGAGCGCAGGTCCTGATTCGGGAGCGGGTGCAGGCGCTAGCCGCCTGAGCGACTAAGCCGGATCGAGCGTGATCTTGGCTCGTCGGTAGTAGACCTCGGTGGTCGACTCGAACCCAGAGTCGGTGCCGAAGAACACCCACAGCGCGCCGCTCGAATCCATCCGGGCGCGCTGCGGCGCCGAACTCCGCAGCGTCTTCTCCTCGAACGCCAGGACCTTACAGTCGGGATTGGTACCGGCCACGTTGCCGAGGTTCAGGGCAAGGGACGTACAGGAACAGTGGCCGCCCTCGTTCCACCCCTCGCATACAGCCCCGGCCGGTGAAAGACGCCTGTAACCCTCCGGTTCCGGTTGTGGCGCGCTCTAGCTTTTGGTGGCGCGATTCGGAAAATCGCGCCATTATTGCGGCGCGATCGCTTGATCGCGCCACTTTGAGGCGCCACCCAATGCCCAGGCTTCTTCCCGAAGAGGAACTCGTCCCGATCATCTCGGCGATTGCCCAGCAGGCAAATGGGCTGGGCATTGAAGACCTGAGCCGTCTGTTTCCGGGTCTTCCGCGCCGTACTTTGCAGCGGCGTCTTTCCAAGCTGGTCGGAGAGAAGCGCTTGATCGCGCAGGGTCAGGGTCCGGCTCGCAGGTACTTGCCGGGGCCGCCCAAGCCATCCCTCCAGATCGTGGCAGTCCCGGGAATGGATAGTTCCGAGCATGGAACTCTGGAAGTTGCGCGCTTCCCGCTATCGCCAGCCAGCAACAGCATTCGGGCGCAGATAACGCAACCTCGAAGTGCGCGACAGCCCGTTGGGTACAACACGGCTTTTCTCGACACGTACGTTCCCAACAAGACGGCATACCTTTCCAAGGCGGCACGGGAAAAACTGCATGGCTTGGGTCGATCTCCAGATGGCGGAGGTGCTGCGGGTACCTACGCGCGACATGTCCTGGGCCGGTTGCTCGTCGATCTTTCATGGGCCTCCAGTCGCTTGGAAGGCAATACCTACACGCGACTGGACACGCAAAACCTCATCGACTTTGGCTTGGCTGCGGAAGGCAAAGACCAGGTCGAGACGCAGATGATCCTGAACCACAAGCGCGCTATCGAGATGCTGGTCGAAAACGCGGATGCAGTGGGCTTTGATGCGTACACCTTCCGGAATCTGCACGCGCTGCTTTCGGAAAATCTGATGTCCGATCCGGGCGCTGAAGGGCGTATCCGCAAGATCCCGGTAGAAATCTCTGGATCGGTTTACCTGCCCTCGGCGATTCCGCAGCAAATTGAGGAGTATTTCAACCGGATCCTTGAAAAGGCAGGGGCCATCGAAGATCCGTTTGAGCAGGCGCTCTTCATCCTGGTGCATATCCCGTATCTGCAACCGTTTGAGGACGTGAACAAGCGTGTCTCACGGCTTGCTGCCAACATTCCGCTGATTCGGCATAACCTGTCGCCATTGTCTTTTGTCGACGTTCCAGAGGGCGTCTATATCGAAGCGATGCTGGGGGTTTATGAATTGAACCGGGTCGATCTCCTGGAAGACCTCTTTGCGTGGGCATACGAGCGGTCATGCAGGCGCTACACCGTGCTGAAGAGTTCTCTGCCCGAGCCGGATCCGTTCCGGATGAAATATCGGAGTGCGCTAGGTGCGGTGGTTCAAGCCATCGTTCGCGACGGCAGTCCGATTGAGCCCTCCGCCATTCGCCAGCGCGCGCAATCGCTGGTCGCAGATGCCGATCTCTCGGAGTTCGTCGCCATGGCGATCAACGAACTCCATCATCTGCATGATGGAAGTATCGCCCGATATGGTCTGCGCCTGCGTGAGTTCAACGAGTGGCGCCAGAAGCGCAACAAATAGACGCCAAAGCGAACTCGCACCCAGCGTCTACGCGGCCAATGCTTTTACTGACCTGCTGAAGGGATGTGAGCAAGGCTGTAGGCCGTTGACGCGGCCGCCAGCGCCAGGACCAGTGCGACTGCCAGAAAGTCGCTGCCAGCCGGCGCGGAGTGCTGATCAGGCAGGTGGAGGCGGATGCGTCGCTGCCGGTGCGCCATGAACAGCGGCACAAAGAAGCTGATGCCGATCAGCAGGCTGCCGACGAGGTAGAGCCAGGCCCATCCTGCCGCGATGCCCAGCCGCCGACATTCGCCGAACATCCAGACCAACACCACGGCACCGAGCACGAGGATGTCCACCACCAGGAAAAGGCTGGCGGGGGAGGACAGCGCTTCGGTCCAGAACTGGATCGTTCCGCCGATCGGTCCGAGATGCAGATAGGCCGGCAACTGTGCGTTGGTGCCGATCAGGCCGAGGAACGCCAGCAGGATGAACAGGACTTCCATCCAGCGCGTATTGCCA
>JBEIOK010000192.1:0-4900 GCA_040377605.1 Nevskiaceae bacterium
CCAGACTTCGCGGGTGATCGGCAGATCGCGCTTCACGATCTCGCGCATCCGGTTCTCGATCGCCTCCAGATCGGACTCGCCGAAAGGCTCGGCGTGCGCGAAGTCGTAGTAGAACCCCACCTCGGTCGCGGGGCCAAAAGTGATCTGCGTGCCCGGGAACAGCTCCTGCACGGCCTGCGCCAGCACATGCGCGGCATCGTGCCGGATGACCTCGAGCGCCTCCGGCTTGTCGCGGGTGATGATGCTGATCGAGGCGTTGCGATCAATCGGGCGCGTCAGATCCCACAGCTCGCCGTTGACGCTCACCAGCGCCGCCTTCTTGGCCAGCCCGGGGGAGATGCCCTGCGCAATCGCAAGCCCGCTGACGGGCGCTTCGAACGACTTCTTGTTGCCGTCCGGAAAAGTGATTTCAATCGACATGATGTGAGTTCCGCTGAAAAGGTTAGGGCTTGCTGCGCACGAAGCTGACGGCGGCCTTCAGCCGCGCGAGCGTTCGATCGCGTCCCAGCAGGAACAGCGTCTGATCAATCGGCGGCGAAATTGCCATGCCGACGACGGCAACACGGATCGGCTGCGCGACCTTGCCCAACCCCAGGCCCTTGCTCTCGGCAAAGCCGTTGACTGCCGCATGCAGCAGCGGCGCAGTCCATGCTTCCAGCGCCTCCAGCACGGCTGCGAGCTCCTCGAGCACGGCGGCACCGTCTGCGGTCAGATGCTTGGCTGCGTCCTTCTCGTTGTAGCCGTCGAGCGCCGCATAGAAGAACTTCGATTTCTCCGCCATTTCCACCAGCGTGCGGCAGCGCTCCCGCTGCTGCTCGATGACGGGCTCCAGCGCCGGGCCGTCCGCCGGATCGACGCCAATGCGGCGCAGATGCCAGTCAAACTCCGGGGCCACTACCGCCGGATCGGTGATCTTCAGGTACTGGTGATTGACCCAGTAGGCCTTCTCCATATCGAAGCGCGCGGGCGAGGCCGACACATGGTCGAAGTCGAACTTCTCGATCATTTCCTGTCGCGTGAACAGCTCCTGGTCGCCGTGGCTCCAGCCCAGGCGCACGAGATAGTTCAGCAAGGCTTCGGGCATGAAGCCCATCGCACGGTACTCGGTGACCGACAAAGCGCCGTGGCGCTTGCTCAGCTTGGCGCCGTCCGCGCCCAGGATCATGGAAACGTGCGCATACGCAGGCGGCGTCACCCCCAGCGCCTTCAGGATGTTGATCTGACGGGGGGTGTTGTTGACGTGATCGTCGCCGCGGATGACATGGGTGATGCCCATGTCCATGTCGTCGACGACCACACAGAAATTGTAGGTCGGCACGCCGTCGGCACGCGCGATGATCAGGTCGTCAAGTTCCTTGTTGTCGAACACGATCTCGCCCTTGATCAGGTCCCTGAGCACGACCTGACCTTCAGACGGGTTCCTGAAACGCACGACCGGCTGCACGCCAGCCGGCGGCGCAGGCAGCGTCTTGCCGGCCTCGGGGCGCCAGCGACCGTCATACCGCGGCTTTTCCTTGTTGGCAGTCTGCTGGGCGCGCAACTGCTCCAGCTCCTCCTTGCTGGCGTAGCAGTGATAGGCCGTCCCCGCAGCGAGCATCTGCTGGATCACCTCCGCATAGCGACCGAAGCGCTGGGTCTGGTAGATCTCCGCAAAATCGGAAGCCAGGCCGAGCCAGGCCATGCCCTCGAAGATCGCGTCCACCGCCTCCTGGGTCGAGCGCTCGCGGTCCGTATCCTCGATCCTGAGCAGGAACTTGCCACCGAAACGCTTGGCATAGAGGTAGGAGAACAACGCGGTCCGCGCCCCGCCGATGTGCAGAAAACCGGTGGGCGAAGGGGCAAAGCGGGTGACGACGGACATGGCGGGATTCGTGGGCAAATGCAAAAGTGCCGGGAGCGGCGCGGGATTTTAAACTATGTCCCCCTCGCACCTGTGCCGCCGCACCTCCATGACCTGCCTTTTCGTCGAACAGCTGACCGTGATCGACTGCGCCTATCTGGACGCGGTCCGCGGGCTGGTGGGCCAATCCTGGATCGTCGACATCGAACTCGAGGGCGCGCTCGACGAGCAATCGATGGTGCTGGACTTCGGCGCCGTCAAGAAGCGCCTGAAGCGCGCGATCGACGACTCGGCTGACCATCGCCTGCTGGTACCGCTGCAGGACCCGCGACTGCGCCTCCAGCAATTGCCCGGCGACATGGTCGCCCTGCGCTACGACGCCGCGTCCGGCGCGATCGATCATCGCTCACCGGCACTGGCCTTGGCCCTGATCGACGCCACCATCATCACCCCGGAGGCCGTCGCGAACGATCTGCAGCCCCTGCTGCAGGACGCGGTACCGGCCACCGTCAGCGCGCTGCGCCTCACGCTGCGCCAGGAACACATCGAGGGCGCCAGCTATCACTACGTGCACGGTCTGAAGAAGCATGACGGCGCCTGCCAGCGCATTGCGCACGGCCATCGCTCGCGCCTGGAAGTGCGTATCGACGGCCAGCGTGATCCAGGCCTGGAGCAGCTGATCGCGACCCACTGGACCGATATCTATCTGGGCACGCGCAGCGACGTCATCGCGCACCGCGAGGGCCGCCTGCACTTCGCTTACGCCGCCCGCGAAGGGCACTATGAGCTGACGCTCCCGGAATCCCGTTGCGACCTGCTGGACGGCGACACGACGGTCGAGGCCATCGCAGGCCATCTGGCGACGCGGCTGGCGGCCTTGCGACCGGGATGTCCCCTGGAAGTCCGCGCCTATGAAGGCGTCATGAAGGGAGCCATCGCCCGCGCCGGGGTCTGATTCAGAACTCGTTCAGGCGCCGACGGTCAACTTGCAGACCATGAGCCCCCTTCCGCGTCGCCTCGCCCTGCCCGCCGTCCTCGCCGCCTTCACGCTGCTGACGGGCTGCGCGACCGGCTACAGCAGCAATGCCTATCGCTCCTCGCTGGACGCCCGTGGCGGCTCCAGCGTCGTGTACTACGACACCTACGATCCCTGGGGTCCCTTTTATCCCGCCCCCTATTACCGGTACGGATCGCCCCCTCCCTACGGCTACCGGTACGATCCCCGCCCGCCGACCCTCGTCTACGTGCAGCCCAAGCCGCCCCGTCACGATCACCGGCCACCGTCATCGCGGCCACCGGACCGACGGCCGCCGCGCGATCCGGGGCCGGTCGTACAGCAGGATCCCCCGCGCCTGCCGCCCGGATCGCAACCGCCGCGGCCGCCACACGCCGAAGGCGAACGCCCCGGGTCCGGTCGTGACCGACCCCGGCGAGAGTCGGACACGCCTCGTCGGCCGCTGGATCGACCCGAGCGAGGGGAGCGCCCCGACCGCGCAACACGACCAGACCGCGAACGCGCCGCGCCGCCGCTGCAGGGCCTCCCTCGCGAAGTGCAGCGCCGTGACGGTGAGCGTCCACCCCGGCTGCGGCTACCCTGACGGATGAAGGGCCTTCACCCGGCCTTGTGTCCGCGGGCCTCAACCCCACCTTAAGGACTGATTCCGGAGGCTTTGTGGTATAAAGCCGCGCCTTTTTCTGCCCGCCGCACTGTATGACGACCGATATCCATTTCTTCCCGCGTGTCACCATCGAACAGGTCGAGGAGGGCTGCGAACTTGCACCCAAGTTCGACGAGCACGGTCTGGTGCCCTGCGTGACGACGGCGGCGCACAACGGCGAAGTGCTGATGCTCGGCTACATGAACGCCGAGGCCCTGAAGCGCACCATTGCCACCGGCGAGGCACACTACTGGTCGCGTTCGCGCAAGGTGCTGTGGCACAAGGGGGCGACCTCGGGCCTGGTGCAGAAGGTCGTCGAACTGCGCATCGATGACGATCAGGACGCCGTCTGGCTCAAGGTCGATGTCATCGGCGATGCCAGCTGTCACGTGGGTTTCCGTTCCTGCTTCTACCGGTCGGTGCCGACCGGCGACGGCCCGGCCATCCGCGAGTTGAAGTTCGAGGAAGCCGAGAAGGCCTTCGACCCGAAGGCCGTCTACGGCGACGCACCGAATCCCACGCAGCTCTGATCATTCCCCGCCCCGCAGCTCGCGGGGCGTTTTCGTTGCGCCGCTGACCGCCACGGCCTCAGGGCTCGGCGGCCGCATTCCACCAGCGCGCCGCACGGTCGCGCCAGGTCTCGACCTCCAGACGGCCGCTCTGCGGATCGCGCCAGATGCGAACGGTGCCGGAAACGCCGGTGGTGTACTGCTCGATGCCGCGCTGCTTATAACGCTCGACCACCTGGGGCTTGGGGTGGCCGAAATGGCTGCGCCAGCCGGCCGCATGCACGACCATCTGCGGTCGCACGGCATCAATGAAGTCTTCCGTCGACGAGGTCGCGCTGCCATGGTGCGGCGCCAGCAATACGTCCGCCTGCATCGTGTCGCCATGATCGTTCACTAGGCGTCGCTCGGCGCGACGCTCGATGTCCCCCGGCAGCAACGCCGAGTAGCGACCCACGATGCGCAACACGCAGGAACCGTTGTTTTCGGACCAGTAGGTTGCATCCGGGTGCAGCAGCTCGAACTCGACCCCGTCCCAAACCCAGCGCTGGCCATCGCGGCACCCGGGGTGCCCCTCGGTTCCCAATTCGCGCCGCACCGTGAGCAGACGCCTGACAGCGGGGACACCCCCCGCGTGATCGTTGTCGTGGTGGGACAGCAGCAGGAGGTCGATGTCCCGCAGCCCGAGCTGCAGCAGATACGGCGCGACCACCGAAGCACCGGCATCGAAGCCCTCGGCAAACGCGGGGCCGGCATCGAACAGCAGCGTATGGCGCTCGGTGCGCACCACCACCGCCAACCCCTGCCCCACATCCAGAGCCGTGATCTCCAGCCCATCGACGGGCGGTGCGCGCGGGGGCAGCAGCAACGGACACAGGCACAGCAGCGCCAGCCAG
>JBEIOK010000233.1:0-3803 GCA_040377605.1 Nevskiaceae bacterium
CAGGGCAGCACGTAATGAGCATTCGCTCGCCGCCGTCTGGCAGAGGCCGTCTCCGACGTTACTGTCCGCCGCACCGGCGGCCAGGGTATTGACGACGAAGGTGGTGGTCGCCGCATGAGCCGGAACCGAGCACAGACCACCGGCGGCCAGCAGCAGACTGGCCGAAATGCGCTTAAACGTTTTCATTTTTCCCCACAAGTGAGACGGGATAACCGCGAATTCCAAGCCTAAACTACTGAAATCCACCCCTTTTCAGGAATGTTCACAATCGACATATGCTTGCTCAAAGTGACGACGCCTGAGACAGCATTTCGATCCGAAAGAGTGAGGGGCTCTTGCCGGTCCAGCGGCAGAACGCGTGAGTGAACGCGGAGGGATCTGAGTAACCCAGGCGCTCCGCGATCTGTGACAGCGACAAGGCAGGATTTCTGAACAGGGCGCTTGCATACTCGATGCGGCACTCCCGGACAATGGTCTGATAGTTGGTGCCATCCCGTGACAACGCCAGACGCAATCGGCGCGGCGTCATCCGCAGCGACGCAGCCACAGAGGCCAGTTCCGGAGGGTTTCCGATATTGGCCATGATGAGCTCGCGAACCCGCTTCATCGGCGCCACATTGACCTCCCGCAGGTCGTTGCGTGCGAGATAGGCACTTCTGACTTCAGCGAAGGTATCCCGATCGGCCAGCGGATTCGGGTAGTCCAGCATCAGCCGATCGAGGACGATCGAATTGCGGCTATGGTCGGTATCCGGCGAGATGAAAAGCTCCTTCGCATAGACCCGCTCGAATCCCCTGGAACTGGAGGTCAATTTCAAGCTTCTGATGTTGCCGCCTTGTCCGGTGTACCTCGCACACTCACTGTCGATCGTGCAGATGAGGCTCATGACCAGCATGGCCTCGCCCCTTCCCTCGATCGGCTCGCGAAATCCGATGCTCAAACGCCCCTCGGATGGCGACTCTTCGAACGAACACTCGAGCAATGGAACGAGCAACGGATGAAATTCAGTCAGCAGGCGAAGGGCATCGCGCATCGTTGGCGCTACCTTGAACCCTAGCGACAGGTCACCGTAGGCCGTCGGCGGAATACGCCGGCCCAGCATGGCAGCCAGCTCGGGGGCATTCGGAAGGCGGGAAAGAACGCTCAGCAACTCGATGCCCGCCTGTTGCTGCAGGCCAGGCGACCCGCCAATCGCAACCTGCAGAAACTTTTCGGTGCTGCCGAGTACCTCGCTGTTGGATCCGAAAAAATCGTTGATGATTCTTCGCAAGTGCGAAAAGTAACTAACTTTGATTTTCATCGCAGGGTCTGAGCCGCACTTTGGCTACGGATGTAAAGGGCAGCTGATACGTGCCAGTCGACGGTTGCTCCCCAGGATCGCTGCAGCCTGCGAGGATCATGCGTGATGAAACCTCCCCAAAAAATGTCGTAGATGAACCAGTGTTTGTTCAAAGTGACGAAGCGCGCCACGACCCTCCCGATTCGAGGGAACAGGGCTCGCCCAAAACACTGGCTGTCGACAGGCGTATCGCGTCGCCTGCCATCCGTTGGGGCATTCCGACGGGCCTTGGACAGCCGGCGCCTGCGGCGCACTCGCCGCGCCGGGACTCTCAGCCCGCGGCCGCCCTGAAGCACAGCGCCGCAACGGGTGTCGCGGCCGCAGCGCCAGCCTCGGCGGGCGCGCCGGCCGTAACGTGTCCGGGCTCGGCAGACGACCATGAGACTCTGAATCCCTGCTTCCGAGCACTCCCCATGTCCACCCCCCACTTTGACGTGCTGATTCTCGGCGCCGGCCTGTCCGGCATCGGCGCCGCCTGCCATTTGCAGCGCAAGCTGAAGCACAAGACCTACGCCATCCTCGAGCGGCGCGAGGCCATCGGCGGGACCTGGGACCTCTTCCGCTACCCGGGCATTCGCTCCGACTCGGACATGTCCACGTTTGGCTACAACTTCCGTCCCTGGCGCGAATCCAAGGTCCTGGCCGATGGCCCGTCGATCAAGCGTTACGTCTCGGACACCGCCGAGCAGTACGACGTGACACGGCACATCCATTTCAGCCGCCAGGTCACGGAGGCCCGCTGGTCCTCCGCCGACGCGCGCTGGACCGTCGTCGCGACTCATACCCAGACCGGGCAGACCGAGCGCTACACGGCGCAGTTCCTGATCGCGGCGACCGGCTACTACGACTACGACGCGGGCTTTACGCCTGAATTTCCCGGCCGCCAGAAATTCAAGGGCCGCATCGTCCACCCCCAGCACTGGCCGGAAGATCTGGAGTACGCGGGCAAGAAGGTGGTGGTGATCGGCAGCGGGGCAACGGCGATCACGCTGGTTCCCTCGATGGCGGCACGCGGCGCACAGGTGACGATGCTGCAGCGCTCTCCCACCTATGTGCTGTCGGTCCCCGCCGTCGACCCGCTATGGTCCAGGCTCTCGCGCTTCCTGCCGATGAAAGCCGTCTATGCCGCCACGCGCGCACGCAACATCGGGTTGCAGCGCGCGTTGTTTGTCGCCTCGCGGGAACGTCCAACCGTCGTGCGCCGCCTGATCCGCGCATTGACGCGTCGCCAGCTCCGGGGCCAGGTGGACATGAAACATTTCAGCCCGCGCTACAACCCCTGGGAGGAACGTCTCTGCGTCGTCCCTGACGGTGATCTGTTCCGCGCGCTGCGCAAAGGCAAGGCCCGCATCGTCACCGACACGATCAAGTCCTTTGATGCGACTGGAATCCAGCTGGACTCGGGCGAGCACCTGGAGGCTGACATCATCGTCACCGCGACCGGTCTCAACCTGCGCCTGTTCGGTGGCGCCGCCATGAGCGTGGATGGCAAGCCCGTCGATATCCAGCGGCACATGGCCTACAAGGGCATGATGCTCAGCGACATCCCCAATCTGCTGGCGATCTTCGGCTACACCAACGCCTCCTGGACGCTGAAGGCCGACATCGTCAGCGAGCACTTCTTCCGCATGCTCGCGCACATGGACAAGAAGGGCTTCAGCGTCGTGACACCGCGGCCGGGCAGCACGCAGGCCACCGAAGAAACCGTGATGGGCAGCCTTGCCTCGGGTTACGTGCGACGTGGCGCAGTACATCTGCCCCGTCAGGGCGACCGCTCCCCCTGGACCGTGCTCAATGACTATCTGCGGGACGCCGCCGCACTGAAACTGGGGTCGGTCACACATCCGGCGCTGGAATACCGAAAGCACTGAGTCCGCACCCGCAGACGCAGGAGCTCTCGCAGGAGCTCTCGCGGGAGCTCTGAGGCGTTCAAGTCCAACGTGGCCGGCAGCCCCTGGCGCCGGGCCCCTCACCATAAGCGTGCCGAGCGATTCGATAGGCTCGGTACCGTGGGTGGCCGCCACCTGCGAGCGCGTCACCCGATGCGATGTCACGCGGGGAGCCCTATTGACGCCTCTGCCATCGCCTTGACCTCCAAAGAGGGGTCAGATCCAGGCGAAAGCACCTCCAGAAAGGGAGCATCCAGCCCGGGAGGAGTTGGCTAATTTGACGAGGGTTCCAAGTCACGTCTCGCAAGAGCACTTCTGACCTGGATCGATAGGCATTGAGATCGACCTTCCTCGGATATTCGCGGCGCCTCCAGACATGCACATTCAACCCTCGTTCTGGACCAAGCTGAGACGTCTATGCGCTGAACACATCGACCTGGAGGAGCCGCTCCGGTCTCAACTCGACAAGTTGATCAGCAGCGCACAGATGGCCTCCGGCAAGGAGAAGCATCAGCGGACAGCCACTCTGTTCACAGCACTGGGACGGCTGCCAGAGGCAGTGGAGCTGGGCTTTC
>JBEIOK010000201.1:0-4626 GCA_040377605.1 Nevskiaceae bacterium
AATCGAAGAACTCGATCGTGGTGCCGATCAGGCTGGCGAACAGCACGCGTCGCGGCGAATTGCCGGGCGCGGTGCCGGCGGTGTCCTGCTGAGTCATCGTTCTGGAATCCCCTCCCCGGGTGCCGGGGCTTCCGTGGCGGAAGCCGGCGGCCGGACCGCCGGATTGTGCGGGATGCCGGTCAACGCGCGCTAGACTCATCGCCTTGTCCGCAGCAGGAGTTCCCGATGACGCGCCCCGCCCTCGCCCCGGCCCTGATGCTGGTCGTCGTCCTGCTCAGCGCCTGCAGCGACCCGGCTCCGCCCCCCGAGCGCCCGCCCCCGCAAGGCCGCGAGGAAACCCGCGGCATCCGCAACGCCGAGGCGGTGGGGTATTCCGGCAACGCGATTGCCAACAAGATCGATGCGTCGCTGGATGCCAGCGAGCAGCGCAAGGTGGAGATGGATCGGCGGGCGGCGGAAGCGACGGAGTAAGACGGTCTTTATGCCTTTGCCTTTGCGTTTGCCTTTGCGTTTGCCTTTGCCTTTGCGTTTGCTTGATTGATTCGCGACCCGTGTTTTCCGCGCCGCGCTGGCGCGGGTGACTTTTCTTTGTGTGCGCAAAGAAAAGTCACCAAAAGAAAGCGCACCCCTGATGCGTCGCCCTCGCTACGCGACGGTCCCTTGCGGTGCTCGGCCCAAACGGGCCGCGAGCATGAACTCGCCCGGCTGTGCCGGGCTCAGACAATGCTCGCTGTAAACCCCGTTTGGGCCTGCGCGCCTCAGCGACGCAAAAGGGGCCCAACGGCGGGGATGCTTCAGGCGCATTGCTTGAAGGCCCCCGCTGTTGATGTTGCTCCCCTTTTTGTGCCGCCGAGAAGCGCAGGCAAGAAGGGATCAAGCGAGCGACTGTCTGAGCCCCGCGTCCGGGGTGAGTTTTCGCTCGCGCCCTTCTTGTCGAGCATCGCAGGACACTCTCGCACAGCGAGGGCGGGACAAAGGGTGTGCTTTTTCTTGGTTACTTCTTTTTGCACAAGCAAAAAGAAGTAACACGCGCCGGCGCGGTGCGGAATACGCGGGTCTTGAAGCAAACATCAGAAGCCTGAAGCCGAGCCCTACAGCGCCGGCGGCAAATGCTTCCGATGATGCTGAAGGATGCGCTTGTACGCATCCGGATCTTTCACGTGCACCACATCCCCCTCACGCGGAAAGGTCCAGTCGTACAGGCGTGAGAGATAGAAGCGCAGTGCCGCGGCACGCAACACCAGCGGCCATGCCGCGCGCTCTTCACTGCTGAACTCGCGCCGGGCGCGGTAGGCGCTGACCATGGCTTCCCAGCGGGCGGCATTCGGTGCGCCGTCGGCCTCGAAGCACCAGTCGTTGACGGTGACGGCGAGGTCGTAGAGCAGCGAGTCATTGCAGGCATAGTAGAAATCGATGACGCCGGTCAGGCGGTCGTCGACGAACAGGGCGTTGTCGCGGAACAGGTCCGCGTGGATCACGCCCTGCGGCAGCGTCGCCAGGTCCATCGACATCTGCATCGCCAGCTCGTCCTCGATCAGGCGCTTGGCCGAGGCGTCGGTCAGTTTGCGGATCAGCAGGCGGCCGGTCTGTTCGCGCCACAGCGCGCCGCGCGAGTTGTCGCAATGGCCGGTGTAGGACTTACCGACGACGTGCAGCTCGCCGAGCGCGCGACCGACCTGGCGGCATTGCTCCAGATTGGCGAACAGCACGCTCTGGCCCATCAGGCGACGCACCAGCGCGGCCGGCTTGCCGTTGAGCGTCACCAGGTTCTTGCCCTCGTGGGTGCGCACCGGCATCGCGCCCGGGAAGCCACGCGAGGCAAGGTGGTCCATCAGGCCGAGGAAGAACGGCAGGTCGGCGTAGTTCAGGCGCTCGAACAGGGTCAGCACCCAGCGCCCGTCGCTGGTGTCGACGAAGTAGTTGGTGTTCTCCACCCCTTCGCCAATGCCCTGGAAGTCAATCAGCTCGCCGACCGGGTACTGCTTCAGGAACTTGCGCAGCTGGACGTGGCTGACCTTGGTGAAGACCGACATGGGAGACGGGATCGGAGGGTAGGGCCCCGATTAGACCAAACCCCGACCCCGGCCGCCACGGCGCCCGCGCCGCGACCGGCGGTCAGCGCCGCCAGAAGGCGGGCGTCAGCACGATCAGCAGCGAGAAGATTTCCAGACGCCCCAGCAGCATCGTGAAGATCAGGATGCACTTGCCGGTCGGCGTGACCGAGGCCATGGAGGCGTTCAGCGGGCCCAGGCCCGGACCCATGTTGTTGATGCAGGCCGAGACCGCCGAGAACGCACTGACCGGATCGAGCCCGGTGGCAATCATCGCCGCGATCAGGATCAACGTGGCGCCGATGTAGACCGAGAAGAATCCGCCGACGGCATAGACCACCGGATCGGGGACGACCTTGCCCTGCAGCTTGATCGGCAGTTCGGCGTTCGGATGGATCAGGCGCTGCATCTCGCGGCCCGCCTGTTTCACGAACAGCATCAGGCGCACGACCTTGACGCCACCGGACGTCGAGCCGGCGCAGCCGACCATGAAGCCCGTCATGATCAGCACGACCGGTGCGAACGATGGCCAGTAGGTCGGGTCTGCGGTGCCGAAGCCTGTGGTCGTGCCGTAGGAGATGACGTGGAACAGCGCCTTGCGCAGACCGGTCTCGGTGTCGGTGTAGGTACCGGCCCACAGCAGCGGAATCGTGATCAGCAGCGTGAAGCCCACGATGATCGCGAGACTGGTCCGGGCTTCGGTATCGCGCCAGTACACCAGCGGATTGCGCTGGCGCCACACCAGGAAGTGCGTGGCAAAGTTGATGGTGCCCAGCACCATGAACAGCATCACCACGTATTCCAGCGTCGGACTGTTGTAGTAGCCGATGCTGGCGTCGTGGTTGGAGAACCCGCCGGTGGCCATCGTCGACATGGCGTGGATGACCGCATCGAAGACCGACATGCCGGCCAGCCAGTACGACACGCCGCAGGCCAGCGTGAGGGCGAAGTAGACGATCCACAGGGCTCGCGCGGTTTCGGCGATGCGCGGCGTGAGCTTCGAGTCCTTCATCGGCCCGGGCGTTTCGGCCTTGTAGAGCTGCATGCCACCGACGCCGAGCATCGGCAGGATGGCGACCGCGAGCACGATGATGCCCATCCCCCCCAGCCAGTGCAGCTGCGCGCGGTAGTAGTTGATCGCGTGCGGCAGGGTATCGAGCCCGCTGGGGATGACGGTCGCGCCGGTGGTGGTCAGGCCGGAGACCGACTCGAACAGCGCATCGATGAAGCTTGGCCAGCCGACATCGGTGACATAGAGCGGGATGGCACCGAACGCGGAGAGCACGCTCCAGAACAGTACGACGACCAGAAAGCCGTCACGCGTCTTGAGTTCGGCGCGCGAGGTGCGCACCGGCCACCAGACGATGGCGCCGGTGGCAAAGGTGATCCAGGCGCCTTCCAGGAAGGCATAGCCGACGCCTTCGTCGTACAGCAGGCTGATGAACAACGGCGGCAGCATGCTGGTGGAGAACAGCATCAGCAGCATGCCCATGACGCGCTGCACCGCAGCGTAGCGGTTACGACGGGTCGCAATACTCCGCGGGGGCAGGCTGAAGGACGACGGCATCAGAGGAAGTGCAGCCCGACCTGGAACAGCTTCTCGACGTCCTTGACCTTGCGCTTGTCGACGATGAACAGGATCACGTGATCCTCGGCCTCGATCACGGTGTCGTGGTGCGCGATGATGACTTCATCGCCGCGCACGATGGCGCCGATCGTGCTGCCCGG
Organism: Nevskiaceae bacterium; assembly: GCA_040377605.1. Lineage (GTDB taxonomy): Bacteria > Pseudomonadota > Gammaproteobacteria > Nevskiales > Nevskiaceae > Solimonas. The sequence goes on from JBEIOK010000201.1 coordinate 3,780, forward strand.
CGGCAGCTTGATGTCTTCCAGTTTGCGGCCGACCACGCGAGAGTTGTGGGCGTCGCCATGCGCGATCGCTTCGATCGCCTCGGCTGCGCCACGGCGCAGCGAGTGCACCTTGACGACATCGCCGCGGCGCACGCGCGACAGCAGCGCAGACACCGTCGACTGCTGCGGCGAGATCGCGATGTCGATACTGCCGCCTTCGACCAGTTCCACATACGACAGCCGGTTGATCAGGCACAGCGCCTTCCTGGCGCCCAGCCGCTTGGCCAGCATCGCCGACAGGATGTTGGCCTCGTCATCGTTGGTGATCGCGCAGAAGACATCGACATCCTCGATGTTTTCCTCACGCAGCAGACTTTCATTGGCGCCGTCCCCGGTCAGCACGACGGTGTGCTGCAGCTGCTCCGACAGATAGCGTGCGCGGTCGCGGAACTTCTCGATGATCTTGACCTGGATGCGGCTCTCTTCGAGCGCGCGGGCCAGGCGCAGACCGATGTTGCCGCCGCCGGCCAGCATCACGCGCTTGACCGGCTTGTCCTGTCGGCGCAGCTCCGCAATGATCTTGGGAATGTGGTCGCGGGCGGCGATGAAGAAGACCTCATCCTCCGCCTCGATGATCGTGTCGCCTTCCGGAATGATCGCGCGGCCGCGGCGATAGATGGCGGCGACGCGCGCATCGACCGTGGGCAGATGCTGCGGCAGCTCCTTTAGCTGGCGCGAGACCAGCGGGCCGCCGTAGTAGGCGCGCACGCCCACCAGCCGCACCTTGCCGTCGGCAAAGTCCACCACCTGCAGCGCGCCCGGATACTCGATCAGGCGGCGGATGTAGTCGGTGACCAGCTGTTCCGGC
>JBEIOK010000223.1:0-4038 GCA_040377605.1 Nevskiaceae bacterium
AAATTCTCCTAACCGCAGGTGGCATCCTCTTTCTTCTCATGGGGCTGGGGCATTTTATCCTCACGCTTCGTGACGTCTGGAAGCCAACCGCGTTCACGCCCACTGAAGATTCGGTTCGCGTGGCCATGCAAGGCGCTCAACTAAGGTTTAGTCGACGCATCAACCTTTGGGAGTCCTGGCTGGGCTTCAATCTCAGCCATTCCATGGGTCCCATCCTGTTCGGCTCGGCGCTTCTGTACGCCGCTCAAGTGCAGCTGAATGCCTTTCTGGAGAGCATCTTCCTTCAGGCTGCCGCGATAGTCATTCTGGTGGTTTATCTGGCGATCGCCATCCGGTTCTGGTTCAGGGGCCCCGTGCTTGGCATCAGCATCGTGCTGTTGTGTGTGCTGGGAGCGGTCCTGCTGTGAACCCGGCGGCTGATCGTTCGCCCACCTCGCCCTGCGGGATGGGACGTTGTAATTCGCACGCCGCCCCTGAACCTAGGGGTCAGGTAAGCGCCTCGCGGCACGCGCTCCTGATCCTGGATTCAGCGGGCGGGCGGCTTGGCGCATCGCTCGAACAGCGGACACGATGGGACTCCTGACCTTCAGCATCAACGTCACCCTCGATGGTTGTGTCGACCATCAGGAAGGAGTTGTCGACGACGAGACCCATGCCTTCTTCACCCGCCTCCTGGACGCGGGCGGGGCGATGCTGTGGGGCCGCGTCACCTACGAGATGATGGAAAGCTACTGGCCGGCGGTCGCGCGCGGCGACGTGGAGGCACCGCCCGCGATACGCGAGTGGGCGGTCAAGCTGGAGGCCAAGCCGAAGTACGTGGTGTCTTCGACGCGGCTGGACTTCCCGTGGACCAACAGCCATCGCATCACCGGCGACCTGCGCACGGCCATCCACACGCTCAAGGATGCGACACCGGAGGGCGTGCTCCTCGGAAGCGGCGCGCTCGCGACCGAGCTGGACCGGCTGGATCTGATCGACGAGTACCAGTTCCTCGTTCATCCCCGGATCGCCGGCCACGGTCCAACGCTGTACCAGCGCGGGCTGCCCAGCACGCGACGGCTCGAACTGATCTCGGCGAAGCCGCTCCGCTGCGGCGCGGTCGCCCTGCACTACCGACGCGCGCGCTGACTCGGCGAGGGTCACCGAGTCGGCCCGTGGCTGCTGGCAGCTTCCATGCGGATGGGGTTGGCATGAATGCGATCCGGCCTGGGCAGATCAAGGTGAATCTTCCACGCACCATCATCGGGTGATCGGCGCGGCTCGTATGACGTGGCACCATAGCGGCCACTCGATCCACCACGATTCTTCTGAGGCGGCGCATGAGCCATACGCATTCCGGGGCCTGCCTGTGTGGCGGTGTCCGCTTTGAGGTGGAGGGCGACTTTGAACACTTCTATCTGTGCCACTGCGAGCACTGCCGCAAGGACACGGGCTCGGCGCACGCGGCCAACCTGTTTTCGACCCGTGCCACGTTGCGGTGGCAGGCCGGCGCGGCGCTGACCCGAAGCTTCACGCTGCCCGGCACGCGGCATGGCAAGGCGTTCTGCTCGATCTGCGGCTCGGCGCTGCCGATGCAGCAGATGGGTGGCGCGCTGCTGGTGGTGCCGGCCGGCAGTCTGAACACGGCCGTCCCCCTGCGGCCTTACGCGCATCTGTTCATGGCGAGCAAGGCCGGCTGGGATGAAGGGCTGGACGCGCTGCCGAAGCTGGACCGGCTTCCGGGCTGAGCGCGCCCATGCCCCGCACCGTGCTGAGCTTCTGGTTCGAGGAGATCACGCCGCAGGCGTGGTGGACGGCAGACCCTGCCTTTGATGAGCGGATCCGGCAGCGGTTTTCAGGGCTGCTGCGGCAGGCGGCGCAGGGGGAGTTGTACGCCTGGCGCGCGACCGCACCGGGGCGGCTAGCGGAGGTGATCGTGCTGGATCAGTTCTCCCGCAACATCCACCGCGACACGCCGCTGGCCTTTGCCCAGGACCCGATGGCGCTGGCCCTGTCGCAGGAGGCGGTGTCGGTGGGCGCGCATCACGCACTGTAGGAAATCGAGCGCACGTTTCTGCTGATGCCGTACATGCACAGCGAGTCGAGGCTGATCCACGAGCAGGCTGAAAGTCTGTTCAAGGCCTTTACGCCCGCCAACAATCATGAGTTCGAGCTGAAGCACAAGGCGATCGTGGATCGCTTTGGGCGCTATCCGCATCGCAATGCGATTCTGGGGCGGGATTCGACGGCGGAGGAGATCGCGTTCCTGAAACTGCCGGGGTCGCGGTTTTAGTTGTGGCGTGCGGGTCCGGGCGAAGCGAGTTGCCCGACTCAGGCTGCTCTCCCGATTGAGAGGAGGGGTCCTCCTTGAGAGATCGTACGCTTTAACGTACGATTGCAATCGCCCTTTTGAGTCCGCCATGAATACTCTCTCTGCCAGCGAAGCCCGCGCCAACCTCTACCGCCTCATGGATCAGGCGGCAGAGTCGCATCAGCCGATTGTGATTTCCGGGAAGCGCAGCAATGCGGTCTTGATCTCTGAGGAAGACTGGGCGGCCATCCAGGAGACGCTGTTCCTGCTCTCGGTTCCCGGGATGCGTGAGTCGATCAAAGCCGGCATGGCTGAGCCCGCCGATGCCTGCTCCTCGGAACTCGACTGGTGAGTTGGCACGTTGTCTTCTCCAAGCAAGCGCAGAAGGACGCGCGCCATCTCGCTGCCGCGGGCCTGAAAGACAAGGCTCAACTGCTGTTGGCGGTGCTGACGGAGAATCCCTTCCAAACGCCGCCGCCCTACGAAAAGCTGGTGGGAGATCTCGCTGGCGCGTACTCGCGACGCATCAATATCCAGCATCGCTTGGTTTACCAGGTCTTGCAGGCCGAACACACGGTCAAGGTGCTGCGGCTATGGACGCACTACGAGTAGTCGCCCCTTAGCACACCGGACCCAGGTTTCTCTGATCAGAGAACCTTCAAGTCGCTTCAAAAGCTTTCGCCCACTCGCGCCTCAGACGTGCGCGAAGTCCAGGCCGATGCGGATCGCGTAGCGCATCAGCGCGTTGGTGCCGTACAGGCCGAGGGATTGCATCAGGCGTGCGCGGTGGGTTTCCACCGTCTTGACGCTGACGCCCATCAGGCCGCCGATTTCCTTGGTGGATTTTCCGCGTGCAATCAGTTGCAGCACCTGGCGCTGACGCGGCGTGAGGTCCACGTTGTCTTCATGCCGCAGGCCGGTGCGGCGCTCCACGGCCTTGTGCGAGATCGCGGGGCTCAAGTACACCTGACGGCGCTCCACCGCCCGCAGCGCGATGCCGAGTTCCGCAGGCTCTGCATCCTTGGCCATGAAGCCGGCGGCGCCGTTGCGCAGCGCACTGCGCACGTGCTGACCGTCGGTCAGCGACGAGAGGATCAGCACCGAGACTTCCGGATAGTGCCGGTGGATCTGTACCAGGGCCTCCAGGCCGGTCATCAGCGGCAGATTGATCTCGGTGAGGACGGCATCCGGTCGCAGGCGGCCGGTGAGTTCCAGCAGCTGCTGGCCGTCGGCGGCTTCGCCGACGACTTGCGTGTGAGTGTGTTCTTCCAGCAGACGGCGCAGTCCCGCACGAACCAGTGTTTGCGATTCCCCGAGGACGATGCGCATGGCGTTGCCTTTATCGAACATGGCGCCAGTTTAGGAAGCCGCTGGCGGATCGGAGCGGGTAACCGGCGAACGCGCTTCGGCAACCGACCGCCGGTGACGCGTGAAGACGTGACGCTCCAATGCGGCGGCGCAGGCCTCGCCCAGCGGCAGGAAATGCGCGACGGCTTCACCGCTGTCGCGCACCTCGACTTCTGCTGGCCACTGCAGCGGTGCGGGCAGGCCGGGATGCAGATGGATCTGCAGCAGCGCGCGCGGCGCGGCCGGCTCGCGACCGTCCATCTGCCAACTCATACCTTCCGGGGTCACGCGCACGGCGCGCGCCGGGGGCAGCGGCTGTTGCTGACGCAGCATCACCGCCAGCATCTCCAGCAACAGATCAAACTTCAGATGCAGGCGCTCCACTTCCAGGCTCAGCGGCT
>JBEIOK010000163.1:0-5890 GCA_040377605.1 Nevskiaceae bacterium
AGCTGGCGCGAGACCAGCGGGCCGCCGTAGTAGGCGCGCACGCCCACCAGCCGCACCTTGCCGTCGGCAAAGTCCACCACCTGCAGCGCGCCCGGATACTCGATCAGGCGGCGGATGTAGTCGGTGACCAGCTGTTCCGGCGAGATGCACAGATCGACCGGCAGCCCCTCGGCACCAAACAGCTTGCTCTCGCGCAGATAGTCCTGGGCGCGCACGCGCGCGATCTTGGTCGGCGTGTTGAACAGGGTGTCGGCGATCTTGCAGGCCAGCATGTTGGTTTCATCGCTGTCGGTGACGGCGATGATCATGTCGGCATCGTCCGCGCCGGCCTGGCGCAGGACGTTGGGGTAGGAGGCGTGGCCCTGGACGGTGCGGATGTCCAGACGTTCCTGCAGCTCCTCGAGGGCAACGCTGTCCACGTCGACGACGGTGACATCGTTCTGCTCGCTGGCCAGATTTTCGGCCAGCGTGGAGCCAACCTGGCCCGCCCCGAGAATGATGATTTTCATGGGCCGCGCACCTTACGCCTGAGTGTGTTGCGCTGCAAGATTGCGCCAGATCGGTGCGTGATCGGGATCAACGGACGGTCTGATACCGCTTGCGATAACCCCCCGGCGAGGCGCCGGTCCAGCGCTTGAAGGCGTTGTGGAACGTGCTCTGTTCGGTATAGCCGAGCAGGAAGGCGATCTGCGTCAGCGACACGCCAGGATCGCGCAGCAGCTTTTCGGCCGCATGCTGGCGCACTTCGTCGAGCACGCTCTGGTAGGAGCGTCCCAGCGTGTTGAGGTGGCGTTGCAGCGAACGCGCCGACAGGTCCAGTGCGGCGGCCGAGTCCACCAGCGCAACACGGCCGTTGGCGAGGTTCAGCGACAGCACGGTGCGCAGCCGGCGCAGCAGTTCCGGTTCCCCGGAGAGTTTCTTGAGCAGCGACTGCGCGCGCGCTTCCAGCTGTTCGCGCAGATCCTCATCGGCGGAGGCCACCGGCAGTTCCATGTACGACGCCGGGAACACCATCTTGCTCGCGGGCTGATCGAACTGCAGCGTGCCGCCGAACACCCGCTCGTAGGCCGAGACGTCGCGCGGCCGCGGGAAGTGCAGGCAGGCGTCGTAACGCAGGTCCGGGCGGTCGCTGAGCCAGCGCATGAACATGGCGCGCGCACCCATCATGAACTGCGCGACGCTGGCGGCCGGCCGCGTTTCGTAGGGCCAGCTCCACAACAGATGCGCCTGTCCGCCCTCGATCGTCAGCACCGGCTGGCCGATCTGTCCGAGCAGGCGGATGTAGCGCGACAGCTGCTGCGCGACCTCGCCGAGATCGGCGCAGTTCATCAGCACGTGACCCAGCACGCCGAGATGGCGCACATGCAGGCTGGCACCGGCCTTCAGCGGCAGGTCCGGCTCTTCGAGCTCGGTGATCGCCACCTCGAACATGCCGATCCACTCGTGCAGCGGAATTTCCTCATGTCCGCGTGCCGCTTCCAGCTGGGCAATGCGCGAGGCCGGATACAGGCGGCCGGGGTCGATGCCGCGCGCGCGCAAATAGTCCAGCAGCCCTCTGGCATAGAGGGACGCGATGAGACCGCCGGCGACGGGGGGGTTCTTGGGCGTGACCACGATGGCGTGATTTCGCAACGAGTCGGCAGCATTCGTCAAGACAGTGCCGCCCTCTGGTCACACACTCGCCACACGTTCTGACGGGCAAATCCGCCGGTTGAGGGGGCTGCAGCAGATCCAGGGGCAAGACCCCGAGCGTCGCGGAATCCGCAACGACGACAACAGGTTACAGAAGAGGGTTGACCCCGGCACGCAGAGCCCTGCGACGGTGGATCGGCCCATCGAAGCAGCAGGAGGAGAGATGCGGTCGACGTCCCCCCGAGTCCACTGCGCCGCACTGGCGTTTGCGCTCGTTTTGCAGGCTTGCGGCGATAGCGCGCCGCTGGCCACGGATGATTCCGGTGCGCCCGTGACCGCGCAGGCCTGTGTGGCCGAGGCCTGGTGTGCGGGCGCGGCCAAGGCCACGGTCACGCCGACGCAGGCGCACATCGACGGGGTCGAGGAACCGCGGCTGTTCGTGGGGTCCAAGCTGCAGCAGTTCAATCTCGGGGGGTTCGGCGTCAATCCGCTGCAGAACCTGCCGAATCCGTTTGCGCAGCTGGGTCCGTCGCTGACGCAACCGGCACAGGTGCCGGTTTACGACTCCGAGCGCTTCCGCGAAACCGAAAACACGTTCGTCCGGATTGCCGTGCTGGAACAGGGCGAGACGCGGGTCGCCTTCGTCACGCTCGATGCCATCGGCGCCGGCAACCTGATTCAGCAGGGCCTGCGTGATGCTGTGGTTGCCGCCAGCTGCGAGCTCGACTGGTGCATCGAAGCCGACCACATCCTGTTCGGCCAGACGCACACGCACGCCGGCGCCGATCTGCAGGGGCTGTGGGGCGGTGTGCCCCAGGACTGGATCGAGAGCGCGTTCTACGCGAGCGCGGCACAGGCGACCCGCGAGGCCATTGCCGGTCGCGCGCGCGCCGATGCCACGATCGCCAGCGGGATCACGCACGAGTTCAACAACTACCGTCGTCCGCGCGTCGACCCGACCCACGATGCCGACGGCCATATGGCGATGCTGACGTTCGCGCACGCCGGGAGCCAGACGCCGATCGCGCGCGTGCTGCAGTACGCCGCGCACCCGACCAGCCTCAACGAGGATCCGCGCATTCCGCATGCCGACTACATCTACGGGGCGGCGACGCGGCTGGAGCGCAGCGGCGGCGTCGCGCTGTACTACAACGGTCCGATTGCCGATGCCTCCGGTTCCGGCGGCAACTGCTCCGAAGACACCGAGAATCCGTATGACCGCGTGCGCTGCCGCGGAATCGCGATTGCCGAGCACGCCTTGAAGCTGCCGGCCCGTCCGCTCGCCCCCGATCTGTCGATCCGCAACACCACGGCGATCCTGCCGGTGACCAATCCGCTGTTCGCCGCCGTGGCGCCGGTCGGCGCGTTCAACCGCTACTACGACTTCTCGCCGAGCGCCGTCACCGGGATTCCCGTGCTCGGCGACATCCTCGGCGGCGTGCAGACCGAGATTGGCCAGGTGCCGACGACGGCCGAGACGCTGGTGACGCGACTGAGCCTCGGCGGGGCCGGCGGTCTGGAGATCGCGACGATCCCGGGCGAGGCGACCAATACCTTCGGGGAGTTCATTCGCGGACTGGCCGCGCAGGCCAATCCGGAGGCCGATGTGATGCTGCTGGGCCTCACGCAGAACTCGCTGGGGTACATCATTCCGGAAGAAGAGTTCAGCTATGTCGACGCCTCCGGGGATGCCGGCTTCCTGATTCCGTTCACCGGCTACGAGGAGTTCGTCTCGCTCGGACCGTTGACGGCGCCGCTGCTGCGCATGCAGGCCTACCTCCCGCTGTTCGACGCCTCGCCGATCGAGTATCTGCCCGCCTATCTGCGGGCCTGCGTCTCGCCCGGCAGCGGCGAGTGCCTGATCGCCGAGATCGCCCTCGATCTCGAATACGTGCAGAACCAGTTCGCCAACCGCTGCCGTGAAGCCGGCGCGCCGGAGGCCTTCTGCGGCCTGCTCGATCCGCAGCTGCCGCTGTCCGGCCTCTGCGGCAGCATCGGTCTGCTGCCGCCCCAGTTCTGCGGCCTGCTCGATGATCCGGAACCGGCGGAGCCGGCGCCCTGATATGCGCCGCACGCTGGCCATCGCGCTGACGCTGCTGGGCCTGACCTTGCTGTCGGGATGTGGCAGCAGCACGGCCCCGGTGCTGACCGACGGTGACGGCGGCTCTGCGCCGCCGACGACCCGCAAGGTCCGGGTCGGTGTCGGCGTGGTCGACATGACGCCGGACGTCGGTTACTGCGCCGGGCAGTACTGCGACTACGCCACCGATACGCTCGGGGGGTTGATCAACGGCGACTTCGATCCCTTCGTCACGCACAAGCTCAAGCACGCGAGCTACGGCGTGCAATCGCGGCTGACGGCACGCGCCATCGTCATCGAAGGGGCCAACGGCAAACGCGTCGCGTTGCTGAAGACCGACAACTACCTGGCGCAGGACATGCTGCTGCGCCGCGTCGGCCAGCTGCTGGAAAGCGGGGATTCTGGCATCGGCTATGAGCAGATCCTGCATCACGTCACGCACAATCACAGCTCGGCGTATGCCTCGACGCTGGCCGTGGGCCTGTTCATCTTCCAGGACGTGTTCGACGCCCGCTTCTTCGAGAACCAGGCGCGCAGGATGGCGCAGGCCATTGAGCAGGCCGCCGCGACCCTGAAGCCGGCGCGCATGGGGGCGACCGAAATCCGCCACCGCATCTACAAGGGCAATGTCATCCGGTTGGCCACCGCCAGCGATGGCACGCCGGCCGGCTACCCGGTCGAGTACGGCGATCACGGTCTGGTCGTGATCCGCTTCGACGATCTGTCGGACCCGGCACAGCCGAAGCCGCTGGCGGCCTGGGTCAACTGGGGCGAGCATCCGGAAAGCCTCGACCCGCACGATCTGCACAGCGCCGACTTCCTCGCGCCGCTGGAACGCTTCGTCGACCGCGAACTCGGCGTGCCGATGGTGTTCAGTCAGGGCGATGTCGGCAGCGCCGAGAACAGCGGCGATCGCGACGAACTGCTCGATGATGCCGGCCGTGTCTGCGGGCGCTGGCCCGGCGATGCCGAGGCGCCGGAGTCCAATACCTGTCCGCAAGGGCAGGGCACGATCCGCGACTGGAACCACAAGGGCTATGTGCAGACCGAGCGCAACGTCCGCTTCCTGGCCGACGATATCGTCAAGGCCTGGACGGCGATCGGTACGGGCGATGCGCGCGTGCCGATGAGTGCCGACTTCGATGTCGACTATCGCAATGCCTGGGTGCCGGGGCCGCTGTCGCACCCGCTGCCGACGGTCTCCAACTGCAACACCGAGCTGACCTTCGGTGGCGATGTCGGCGTGCCGGTGCTGGGCCTGCCGGACTGCTCGCGCAATGGCATTCCCGGCGACAACCCGCTGACCGGCGTGACCGCACGGTTGTTCGCCACCCTGAAGGCCGAAGGCGTGCCGGTGCCCGATCATTACGCCGCGCCGGGCGTGGGCGTCGTTGAAGAGAACCTGCGCCTGCGGCTGCAGGCCTTCCGCCTCGGCGAGATCCTGCTGGCCTCCTGCGCCTGCGAGGCCCAGGCGGATCTGATCCTGAATCTGGAATCGCGGCTCAACGCCGTGGCCGGCGACCTGTACAGCGGCTTTGACTGGGCGTGTCTGATCCCCGAGTTCAAGGCCGATCCCGCGTATGCCGAGGCCTGCGCGATCCAGCGCGCGTATTTCGATCCGGCCGATCCTGAGAACAACGCGCAGAACCTGCCGGGTGACAACTTTGCGCCCGAGGCGATCGCGCGCATGCGCGCCCAGGTCCACAACGACGCCCGCGGCTGGGACGCCCCGGCCAACGTGCTGCGCGCGGAAAGCGAGCCCGCCGAAATTGGCGAGATCTGGGGCAACTTCACCCGCGAGGAGATCCAGGACCTCGGCCAGCCCGGCTACAAGCTCGTGGTCGGCATCGGCCATGCCGGCGACTACAACGGCTACACGATCAGCTATCGCGAGTACATGAGCCGTGACAGCTACCGCAAGGCGTTGACCGCCTACGGTCCCCACACCGCCGACTACATGGTGACGCGCCTGGTGCGCATGGGCGCCGCGTTGCAAGGGGGCGAGGAACTGGGCGCAGAGCCGCTGGATCTGCTGGCCACCGTCGATGAGCTGCGCCAGCAGGTGCTGTCGCGCACGGTCGGCGAACTCAGCGGTGCGGCCTATACGGCCTGGCAGGCGGGCATGCCGAACGACAGCGGCACGCCGGAGCCCCTGACGCAGCCGACGGACATCACGCG
>JBEIOK010000113.1:0-9169 GCA_040377605.1 Nevskiaceae bacterium
CGACGGCGTGCGCTCGCCGAGCAGCGCCTGTTGCGACGCGCCGGCCAGCGGCTGCACGCGCAGGATCACGTTGACGCCACTGCCCTCCAGCCCGTCGACCCGCAGGCTGCGACCGACGAGCTCGGTGCAGTGCAGCGTCCACTGCTGCTGGCGCGCACCGGCTTCGTCCCGGGTCTGCACCTCGGCCGGCGCGGTGCAGCCTTCGGGCATGACCGGCACCACGTCGCGGCCCTGCGCGCGGACCAGCGACGTGCGCCACTGCACCGCATAGGTGCCGGGCGCGGTCTCGCGCAGCTCCAGCAGGGCCGGTGCCAGCGGATGCGCGTCGGCCGCGAAGGTCGCGAGGCTCAACAGCAGCAGGACCAGGGCCTGTCTCATGCGTGCAGGCGCGCCAACACATCGTCGACGCTGGCGACGCCGTAGCGGCGGCGCAGCGGCTGCAACTGCTGCTGCAGGACCCGACGTTCCTCCTCCGCGCGCCAGGCATAGGCCGCGCGCACGCGCACGGCGTCGAAATCCGGGGTGCCGGCGGCCTCGCGCGCATCGATGCGGACCAGGTGCCAGCCGTAGACGGATTCCAGCGGGCCGCTCCAGACCCCGTTCGGGGTCTCGGTGACCGCGCGGGCAAAGCTGCTGCCGTAGCGGCGTGCGAGCACATCCGGCGTCACCCAGGCCGTGGATTCGCCGAGCAGGAAGGGATCGCCTCGACCGGGGTGCGCAGCCTCCGGCGCGGATTGCAGCTCGCGCAGCGCCTGCCCGGCGGCGGCGCGCGCATCGCCTTGCCTGCGGTCGCGGCTGAAGAACACCTGCTGGAGGCGCAGGCGCGGCGGCGGGGCATAGCGTGCGGCATGGGTGCTGACGTAGCGGCGCAGACGCGCCTCGTCGATGGCCACTTCGCCGACCAGTCGATGTTCCATCAGCTGGATCAGGCGGCGACGCACGACCAGGTCGCTGGCCGGCATGCCGAGCGCCCGGGCCTGCGCCAGTTGCGAGTCGATATCGCCCGCGATATCCGGAAACGCGAACTGCAGGTTCTGGATCAGGCGCTGACGCGCAACGCCGTCGCGCTGGTCGAGCTCCAGGCGCAGCGCCTCGGCCAGCAGGATCTCCTCATCGAGATAGCGCTGCAGGCTGGCGCGCAGTTCGGTCGGCGTTGGCGGACGTCCGCTCTCGACGCGCCATTCGCGCTGCAGGCGCGACAGATCAGCGGCGTCGACATGGATCGCCCCGGTGTCGACCGTCGGCCACAGCGCGACGAGGCCGTGCAGCATGCCGCCGATGACGACGAAGTGCAGCGCCGGTGCGCGCGCGAGTCGGAGCAGGAACGGCCGCATGCTCAGCCGCCCGCGCGATACCAGATCGGCGACGTCCAGGCCCGCTCCTGAATCGTCTTCGGATAGGCGGCGTCGCAGCAGCCGGCGAAGGCTTCGGGCACCGCGTCCGGGTCGCTGCAGTCGACCTGTGCAGCCAGGCACTGGCGCGTGGACCAGCGGCAGCTCGGGTTCTCCAGCACGCGGGCGTAGTAGAACGCGGACTGCGCGGCGTCGAATTCCGGGTCTTCCCAGACCGCGCACAGGCTCGCAAAGCCGTTGCCGGAGGTTTCGCAGGTGGCCAGGTCGACGCTGGCCCCGTTGTTGGGATCGCCGGCGACTTCGAAGACCTTTTCCTGCGGCTCGCCGTCGGCGACCCAGCCCTTGACGATCTGGATGCGCTGCAGCGGCTCGGCGACGTCGATGCCCTGCCCCGGGTCGCGCAGTGCGGAGACCGCGAAACGCGGCTTGCGCCCGGCGGGCACGGCGGGCAGGTCACCGCCCATCGGCACGCCGTGCGCGTAGCCGTCGGCGGCGAAGCTGCGACTGCCACACAGGTCCGCGGGCAGATCGGCGCCGCCGAAGAAGCGCACGACCGGACGCGTGCCGCTGGTGGCGTAGGCCTCGCGGCGCTTCATCGCGGCAAACAGCGAGTCGCGCGTGTTCTGTTCCGCCCACAGCACGGCCAGGCCGCCGGGACTGTTCTCGATCAGGTCCGGCAGGCCGGCCGGCAGTTCGTCCCGCGCGCCGCCGCCCGCACCGCCGTGGCCCGGGTAGCCCTGCTCGGCGACATTGCCCGGCGTGCCGAGATGCGTGTCGGAACTGCCGACGAAACCGTACTTGAAGGGGTTCACGCCCAGCTCCGCTTCCAGGCGCAGCCCTTCCTTGAGCGCGGAGCGGATGAAGTCACGCTCCAGCGGCGGGCCGCTGGCGGCCGGGCTGACCTGGCTGCCGGTGAAGTTGCGATACGGCAGCTTCTCGAAGCCGCAGAGTTCGTCCTGCATGCCGGCGCCGACGGTGTTCAGGCACTCCGAATCGCCCTTGTGCTGGTAGATCTCGATCAGCGGTTCATTCTCCTGCCGCTGGCGCGCCAGCTCGGCGGTGTACGGCAGGCCGAATCGGTCGCGGGTCTGGAACATCAGACCGCCGGAGAGATTCGAGTTGTGCGGGATCGTCAGGTAGTTGCAGCCGTCCGCGTCACGGCACTGCTCGGACAGTGCTTGCCACAGCTGCTCGACGGCCGGGTACTCCTGGTAGGACGGCGGGATTTCCGGCACGACCTCGCTGTCGAAAATCACATTGCGATGCAGGTTGTTGGACAGCGGCGCCGCCGTGTACTCGTAGCCGACGAAGGTCGTGAACGCACAGTTGCGGCTGGTGTCGTTGAAGGCCGCCGCCGCCTGCTGGATGTCGCGCCACGGCGTCTTGGCCGCTTCCAGGCAGCGCTCGCCGGTCAGGCCGCAGAACGGCAGCCGCGGGATCGGCAGGCCGCCAACGGAGGGCAGGCCCGGACCCAGCAGATTGAAGACCAGGAAGGCCTGGGGCGGCGCGGCACGATAGAACTGGCATTCCAGCGAGCTGTAGCCCGGCAGGTCGGGGTTGGTGCAGATCTCGGTTTCGCCGAACAGTTCGCCGTGATCGGTGACGGCCGCGAAATCCAGCGGTCGCGCGAGCTGGGTGAAGCGCAGCGCCTCGCCGGTTTCGTTGTAGGGCTGGATGCCCAGACGCTCGCCAAGCGCGAAGCGATAGGCCTCATGCGGGCCGACGATCGTGCCCTGCGTGTTGGCGTCGAGCGAGTACTTGGTGTGGACGTGCAGGTCTCCGAAGAACGGCTGACGCTGGGTGTCGTAATGCGTGCAGCGCGCGTCTGCGGACGGCGCGCCGGTTTCCGGTGCCGTGCTCTGACCGCAAGCGGCGAGCAGCAGGGCGAACATCAGCGCCAGCGGCGCATTGCTCCGGTCAGGCTTCATCGGACTCCCCTCGTTTTGTGCAGCATGCCCGTTCCGGTGCGTCGCCGGAACGGATATCGATAGACCCGATGGGCCGTCATTCTGAGCCCGTCGACAGGCTCAGAAGGCATCAATTCTTGTTGGCGTTCGCCGCGTCCAGGAACGCCGGACGCTCGCCGCCCCCATGCAGCGTGATGTTGATGCCGGAAATGTAGGCGGCCGCCGAAGAGGCCAGCCAGACGCAGGTCGCGCCGATGTCCGCCGGCTCGGCGAGACGGCCGAGCGGGATCGTCCTGGCCACGGCCGCGATGCCGGCCTCGTCGCCGAAGTGCAGCGCCGACTGCTCGGTGCGCACCGGCCCAGGGCTGACGGCGACGAGCCGCACCTTGGGCGCCCACTCCACCGCCAGCGACTGCACCAGGCTCAGCACCGCGGCCTTGGCAGCGCCGTAGGCGGCCGTGCCCGGCGACGGACGCAGGGCGCTGACGCTGCCGACGAACAGGATCGCACCGCCCTCGGACTGGGCCTGCATCAGCGCATTGGCCTTCTGCGCCAGATGAAAGGGCGCCAGCAGGTTCAGCGCGAAGATCTTCTCGTGGAAGCGCGGCGAGGCGGTGGCGGCCATCGCGAACGGCGCACCGCCGGCGTTGTTGACCAGCACGTCGAGGCCGCCGTGGTCGCGGGCGATCTGCGCGAACATCGCGTCGACCGCGGCCGCGTCGCGCACGTCGCAGGCCAGGAAGGTCGCGGCACGGCCGCCGACCGCGACCGGCTCGGCCGGGGCCTCGCGGCCGCAGATCAGGACGGTCGCACCGTCGCGCAGGAACGCCTCGGTAATTCCCCGCCCCACGCCCTTGGCGCCGCCCGTGATGAGTACCCGCTTCGACATCACATTCTCCTTTGTGATCGGCATCCTAGGCGATGCGTCCGCTCCGACCGTAGTCCACTTGGATGAAGCACCGCGCGCCTGCGCTGCGGGACCATTCGCGCCACCGTCGCAGGCTGGATTTCCGCCTGCCTTTCCCACCGGAAACACGACCCGCGCATGTCCAGCAAGCCGATCCCGGAACACCAGTACGCGACGCTGCCGAACGGCTATCGCCTCCACTATCTCGACGAGGGCCAGGGCCCGGTCGTCGTGTTCCTGCACGGTTCGGGCAACGGTGCCAGCGGTCACTCCAACTTCAAGGGCAACTACCCGGCGCTGGTGAAGGCCGGCTACCGCGTGATCGTGCCGGACATGATCGGCTTCGGCTATTCCGACAAGCCGGCTGACGTCGAATACCCGCTGTCGTTCTTCGTCGAGTGCATGAAGCAGCTGCTCGATGGGATCGGCGTGCAGAAGTACACCCTGGTCGGCAACTCGCTGGGCGGCGCGGTGTCGCTGGGTTTTGCACTCGCGCATCCCTCGAACGTGGAGCGCCTGATCCTGATGGCGCCGGGCGGCCTCAACGACCTGCCGGACTACCTGGCGATGCCGGGCATGGCGATGATGTTCGGCCTGTTCAACTCCGGCGAGCCGGTGACCGAGGCGCGGATGAAGGACTTCTTCCAGAAGGCCTTCGTCGTCGATCCGTCCTGCGTCACCGACGACCTGGTGCGCGAGCGCTTCGAGGTCATGAAGCTGCAGAACCCGCAGGTCATCAAGACCATGAAGGTTCCGAACCTGACCGAGCGCCTCGGCGAGATCACCTGCCCCGCGCTGACCCTGTGGGGCCTCAACGAAAACATGATGCCGGACAGCGGCATCCTGCGGCTCGCCAAGGGCCTGAAGAACGGCCGCATGGTGCTGGTGCCCAACTGCGGGCACTGGGTGATGATGGAACACCGTGACCTGTTCAACCGCACGGTCATCGATTTCCTGAAGAACGGCTGATCCGACCTTGCGGCATCCCACCCACATCCGTTCGTGTCGAGTAGGCCCGCAGGGCCGTATCGAGACACTGCAGCCGAACTCGGCGGCGGCCCCTCGATACTTCCGCTACGCGGAAACTCGGGGCGAACGGGTTTCGTAAGCACTCCATGAGCCTTTCCCAAGACCGCATCCAAACCCTCGGCGACGAACTCTTCGCCGCGCTGCGCTCGCGCTCGGTGCTCGACCCGCTGACCACCCGCGAACCCGCGATCGACATCGAGGACGCGTATCAGATCTCGCTGCGCTTCCTGGAACGCCGCACCCACACCGGCGAGAAGGTCGTCGGCAAGAAGATCGGCGTCACCAGCAAGCCGGTGCAGGACATGCTCGGCGTGCACCAGCCGGACTTCGGCTTCCTCACCGACCGCATGTGGGTGAAGAACGGCGAGATCGTGAGCATCGCCAAGGGCGGGCTGATCCAGCCGCGCGCCGAGGGCGAGATCGCCTTCGTGCTGAAGAAGGACCTCAAGGGCCCGGGCGTCACCGAAGACCAGGTGCTCGACGCGACCGACTACGTGCTGCCCTGCTTCGAGATCGTCGACTCGCGCATCAAGGACTGGAAGATCAAGATCCAGGACACCGTCGCCGACAACGCCTCCTGCGGCGTGTTCGTCGTCGGCGATGACCGCGTCAAGCCGCACGCGCTCGACCTCGCGGCCGTGAAGATGGACATCACCCAAAACGGCCAGCACGTCGCCTCGGGGCTCGGCTCGGCGGTGCAGGGCCATCCGGCGACCGCCGTTGCCTGGCTCGCCAACACGCTGGGCCGCTACGGCATTCCCTTCCTCAAGGGCGAAATCATCCTGTCCGGTTCGCTGGCGCCGCTGCTGCCGGCGACGCCGGGCGACCGCTTCCACATGACGCTCGCCGGCATCGGCGAAGCCAGCATCGGATTCGAAGCATGACCAAGAAAATCAAGTGCGCCATCATCGGTCCCGGCAACATCGGCACCGACCTGATCTACAAGCTGAAGCGCAGTCCGGTGCTGGACCCGGTGTGGATGGTCGGCATCGACCCGACCTCCGAAGGCCTGAAGCGCGCCGCCGAGATGGGCCTGAAGACCACCGACCAGGGCGTGGACGGCCTGCTGCCGCACGTGCTGGCCGACGGCGTGCAGATCGCCTTCGACGCCACCAGCGCCTACGTGCACAAGGCGAACTCCGACAAGCTCAACGCGCTCGGCGTGCTGATGGTGGACCTGACGCCCGCCGCGATCGGTGGCCTCTGCGTGCCGCCGGTGAACCTGGAGAAGCACGCCCAGGCGCAGGCGATGAACGTCAACATGATCTCCTGCGCCGGCCAGGCGACAATCCCGATGGTCCACGCGGTGTCGCGCATCCAGCCGGTGAAGTACGCGGAGATCATCGCCACCGTGTCGTCGAAGTCGATCGGCCCCGGCACGCGTGCGAATCTCGACGAGTTCACCTACACGACGTCGAGCGCGGTCTGCGCGGTCGGCGGCTCGCGCACCGGCAAGGCGCTGGTGATCATCAACCCGGCGGACCCGCCGATGATCATGCGCAACACCATCTACTGCCTGACCGACGAGACGCCGGACCAGGACCGCATCCGCGAGTCGGTGCTGCAGATGGTCACCGAAGTGCAGAAGTACGTGCCGGGCTACCGCCTGGTGAACGGCCCGGTGTTCGACGGCAACAAGGTTGCCACGTTCATGGAGGTCGCCGGGCTCGGCGACTACCTGCCGACCTACGCCGGCAATCTCGACATCATGACCGCCGCCGCCGCGCGCACCGCCGAGATGTTCGCGACGGAGATCCTGGCGGGCCGCTATCAATTGAAAGCTGTGAAGGAGGCCGCGTAATGGGCGAGCTCAAGAACGTGAAGGGCCGCAAGGTCCTGGTGCACGACATGGCGCTGCGCGACGGCATGCATGCCAAGCGCGAGCAGATCTCCACCGCGCAGATGGTCGAGGTCGCGACCAAGCTCGACGATGCCGGCGTGCCGCTGATCCAGGTCTCCCACGGCGCCGGCCTGGGCGGCAACTCGCTGCAGCATGGCTTTGCGATGCACAGCAACGAGGAGTACTGGGACGCGGTTGTGCCGAAGATGAAGCGGGCGAAGATTTCCTGCCTGCTGATCCCGGGCCTCGGCACGATGAAGGAGCTGCAGAGCGCCTACGACCACGGTGTGCGCAGCGTGCACGTCGCCACGCATTGCACCGAAGCCGACACCAGCCCGCAGCACATCGCCTACGCGCGCAAGCTCGGCATGGACGCGACCGGCTTCCTGATGATGGCCCACCTCAACGATGCCAAGGGGCTCGCCGAGCAGGGCAAGCTGATGGAGTCCTACGGCGCGCAGACCATCTACATCACCGACTCGGCCGGCTATATGCTGCCCAGCGACGTGATCGAACGCGTGCGCGCGCTGCGTGACGTGCTCAAGCCGGAAACCGAGATCGGTTTCCACGGCCACCACAACCTCGGCATGGGCATCGCCAACTCGATCGCCGCGATCGAGGAGGGCGCGAGCCGCATCGACGCCTCGGTCGGCGGCCTCGGCGCCGGCGCCGGCAACACGCCGCTGGAAGTCTTCATCGCGGTCTGCGACCGCATGGGCATCGACACCGGCTGCGACCTGTTCAAGCTGATGGACCTGACGCAGGACGTCATCTTCCCGATGATGGACCACATCGTGCGCGTGGACCGCTCCTCGCTGACGCTGGGCTTTGCCGGCGTCTACTCGACCTTCCTGCTGCACGCCGACCGCGCCGCGAAGAAGTACGGCCTCGCCGCGCGCGACATCCTGGTCGAACTGGGCCGCAAGAAGATGATCGGCGGCCAGGAAGACATGATCGAGGACACCGCGCTGACGATGGCCAAGGAGCGCGGCCTGCTGAAGGCCGACGCCGCCTGATCGCCGCTCGGGTCAGGGCTTCCTGCCGCGCCGGAACTTCGCCGGCGGGGGCACGAGGCGGTCGCGGTAGGCGGCCAGCCGATCGGCGCTGACGCCGGGCACGACCGCGCAGCCGGGCTCGCGCTGGTGCCGGCAGTCGCTGAAGCGGCACTGCGCCGCCAGCGCACGCACGTCCGCGAAATCGTCCGCCTCCTGCTCCTGCGAGAGTTTCAGTTCGCGCATGCCCGGCGTGTCGATCAGGCAGGCCCCGCCGGGCAGCAGCCGCAGAAACCGCGCAGTCGTCGTGTGGCGGCCCAGATCGTCCTGATGATCCTGCGTGGCGCCGGTGCGCTGCGCCTCGGTGCCCAGCAGGCTGTTCATCAGACTCGATTTGCCGACCCCTGAGGATCCCAGCAGCGCCAGCGTGCGGCCGGGCGCCAGATACGGCGCCAGCACCCCCTGCGCCGCTGGCGTGCGCGGGTCGAGCACATACACCGGGGTTTGCGCGCCGGCCTGCGTCTGGATCGCCTGTCGGAGGGACTCGGCATCGGCGATGCGATCGGCCTTGGTCAGCAGCACGACCGGCGCCACCCCACCGGCCACCGCCATCTGCTGGTAGCGCGCCAGACGCTCCGGGTTGTAGTCGCCGTCGAGCCCCATGACCAGCAGGGCGGTGTCGACGTTGGCCACCAGCCGCTGACGCCGGCCGTCCTCGCGGCTGCGTTCGAGCAGGCTGTAGCGCGGCAGCAGCTGCATCAGCCAGCCGCCCTCCTCCTGGTAGATCGCCCAGTCACCGACGGCGATGCCGTCGTCGGCAGCCGTCAGTGTCTTGTGCAGCGCCGGATGCGTGCGCGCGGTGCGCTCGCCCCGGGCATCGCGCACCCGGTATTCACTGCGATGCTGCTCGGTCACGCGCACCGGCCAGCCCGCACCGCTCGATGCGGCGGCCGCAGCGGCGGCCACCGTCGGGTTCCAGCCCAGGCGGATCAGTGCTTCGTCTTCAGACACGGGGATCGGTGCGGTCGGTCATGCGGTGGCGCGCAGCCTACCGCAGGCCGGGGCGCCGGTCCCGCCTCTTTGGGGGAGGCAGCCGGCCAGGGCCCGTCTCATCCTCCTGACCGAACCCTGTTGCCGGCGAG
>JBEIOK010000191.1:0-5044 GCA_040377605.1 Nevskiaceae bacterium
AATCACCACGCGCGCGGTGAAGCTGCGGCCATCGCGCGTTGCCACGGTCCAGTGCTGGGCAGCCTCGTCATAGCGGGCACTGATCACGTCGGCGCCGAAGCGGATATGCGACAGCAGCGCGTGCTTGGTCGCCACGCCTTCCAGATAGGCGCGGATCTCCGGCTGGCGCGCGAACATGCGCGTCCACTCCGGATTCTGTTCGAACGAAAACGAATAGAGATGGGACTGCACGTCGCAAGCGCAGCCCGGATAGTTGTTGTCCCGCCAAGTGCCACCGACCGACTGCGCACGCTCCAGCACGGTGAAGTGCTCGACCCCGGCCTGCTTCAGCGCGATCGCCATGCCCAGGCCGGCAAAGCCGGTGCCGATGATCAGAATCGGAAAGTCGACGTCTTGCTGCGAAGCGCCCGCCTTGCCTGCATCGAATGCCATCTGTTGCTCCTCTGAAGTGACAACACACGTTTCTGACAACAACGATTGTCACTTTACTTCTGACAATCTGGCGTGTCAACATCGTGCCATGAGTTCCTCGGAAGTGATCAGCAAAGGTCGCAAGTTCAAGGGTTTGGACGCGGTTCAGCGCCAGGCCGAACGTCGCGCGCGTCTGATCGAGGCCGGTCTGGAAACCTTCGGACGACGCGGATTCCAGTCCACGACGGTCAAGGACCTCTGCCAGGAAGCCAAGCTGACCGAACGCTACTTCTATGAATCCTTCGCCAATCGTGAGGAACTGTTCTCGGCGGTTTACCAGCACTGCGTGGCGGCGCTGCGCGCGCAGCTGATCGGCGTGCTGTCGCAGCAGCAGGGCGCCATCGTCATGACCAAGGCGGCCCTGCGAAAACTGTTCTCCGAGCTGCGTCAGGATCCCCGCATGGCGCGCGTGCTGTTTCTCGACGTGCTGTCGGCGCATGCCGACATGGACAAGCACTCGCTGGCCGCGCTCGAAGGCTTCACCGACCTGCTGCAGGGCTATCTGCAGATTCTCTATCCGCAGATCCACAAGGCGCAGCTCGATGCCACGCTGATCTCCACCGGCCTCGTGGGCGCGGTCGTGCTGCTCGTCACGCGCTGGACCGTCACCGGCTTCAAGGAACCCATCGACGAGATGGTGCGCAACACCGCCGTGCTGTTCGAGGCGCTGGCGCTGCACGTGGAGCGCTGCTGTCCGCCGACATCGCCCTGAGCGGCGGTTGAGTGCATACTCCGGACGACATATTGTCGGCCTGTAACTATTTGCCATGCCCAAGACGCCCGCCCGACCTGCCAAGACGACGCGCCGCCGCGCCCGCGCGACGACCGCGCCCAAGCGGGCCTACCTGAGCCGCGACCTGCGCCGCCAGACGCTGCTCGAAGTCGCCGCCGACATTGTCGAACGCGAGGGCTGGACGGCGCTGACGATGAGCGCGCTGGCCGAGGCTGGCGGCACCAGCCGGCAGTTGATCTACCAGCACTTCCCCAGTCTGGAGCAGTTGCTGGCGGATACGGCCTGGCACATCTTTGCCGACACGATGAAAGGCACGAAGACCTCGATTGCCTCGCACCCCGCCAATCTCGAAGAAGCCGCGCTAGCGGCCGAGTCGATCACGCTCGACCTGCCCGCGGGGCGTGGCGATGCGCTGTGGCAGCTGATCGCCGGCACCGCGTCGCAGACGCCGGAGCTGGAAAAGATCCGGCGCGGCCTGCGGGATCTGATCGGCGGCGTATGGATGCCGCCGGTACGCAAGCAGCTGGGCCTCACCGAAGCCGATGCCCGCGTCTACGCCTGGATGACGGTAATGGCGTTCTGGGGGATGCGCCAGCTGGTGCGCGATGGCGAACTGCCGCGCGAACGCGGCATGAAACTGTTCAATGACCTCGTCGCGCGCCTCGCGCGTCGCTGAACGCGGCGAGGCCCGCGCGAGCCCGCCCTACTTGCGCAGCTTGCGGCTCGCCAGCGTCTGCGGACGGTAGTAGCTGTCCTCGAAGTTGACGCTGAAATCCGGATAGTCGTCGCCCGCAAAACTGGCGGTCACGAAGTAGCGCCCGCTCTGCAGGTCGTAATGCACTTCCGGGCTGCCCGTGGTCGCCGGCACGAAGGGGAAGGTCGTCAGGTGCGCCTCCTGGAACCGCCACAGCTGCTGACGATCGTCGTAGCAGTCGACCAACGCGATGCTCCAGCTGTCCTCATCGACATAGAACACCCGACGGCGGAAGCCGTGACGCAGGCCGTCCTTCAGCGTGGCCTCGACCACCCAGACGCGGTGCAGCTCGTAGCGCGTCAGGTCCGGATTCAGATGGCCCTTGCGGATCAGCTTGTCGTAGGTCGAGGTCGGCGCCAGCACCGTCGTGCTGTTGTAGGGCACGTACATTTCGCGCTTGCCGACCAGTTTCCACTGGTAGCGGTCGAGCGCGCCGTTGAACATGTCGGTCTGGTCATTGAACATCAGACCGTCGGCCGAGGCCTTGGGATTGTCGTAGCCCACATTCGGCGCGCGCCGCGTGCGCCCCAGCCCCGGATTGAAAATCCAGGCGCTGCGCCCGCCCTCGGTCTGGTCGGTGGTCTCGTGCACCAGCAGCAGCTGGCCGGCGATGCGCTTGGGCGACAGCACCTCCTGCAGGTAGTACAGGATCAGGCCGTTCTCGATCGCGCTCGGCGCCTTCGGATCGCCGTACTTGAGCTTCACGTCCTCGATGATGCGCGCCAGCTGAAAACTACCGTCCTGCGCCACGATCACTTCGTTGTTGAAGCGTCGCACCGCCGAGCCGCGATACTTGAGCTTGTGATTCCAGATCACCTCGGCGCCGCTCTTCGGGATCGGAAACGGCACGCCCAGCGTCGCGCCACTGGGCTGGTCGGTCCCCTGCAGGCTGGCCTTCAGTGCGTTCTGCTTCGTTGCCGCATCCACGGCGGCCGGCTGGAACGCCGCGCGGATCGTCGGAAACACGCGCATGCGGTATTCCGGATTGCGCTCGAACAGCGCCTGATGCCCGGCACTGAGCTGGGCCTTGTGCTGCGCGAGGTTGGCGCGCGTAATCACGAAGCTCGGCTGTGCGGCCGCGTTCTGCGGGGCAATCGCGGCCTCCACGGCCTTCGGCTGACTGCGCGCCAGGCCTTGCAGATCGGCATAGGTCAGCTTGAGCTGCTCGGGCTTGTAGCGCCTGGCGCCTTCCCAGGCCGGAATTGTGCCGGCCGCATTGCCCGCCATCTCGGCGCCGCTGGGCGTCAGCGTCTTGCCCAGACGCGCCGCTTCCTCGGCACTGACGGCCGCCGCCAGCGGTGCGCTGGCAATCGCCATCAGTGCTGCGGCGCCCAGGGCGCCTGTCCATCCGGTCCGCATCTGCTGTCTCCTCCTGACCGCCTGCCTGGACTACCTTGCAGACTTGTTGACGTTGTGTAAACTTTACATAGTGTAAACAGCGCGTCAAGACCACCGGCGTGGTCGCGCGACCAGCAAGCGACGGCCACGACCGTCCCCGGGGCAGGAGGAGCAGTCGATGAGGACAGGGGTATCCGCGGTGCTGGCAGGCCTGCTGGCCACGCCGGTCATGGCGCTGGAGTTCGACGCCGGCCCGGTCACCGGCGCGCTCACTACGCGCATCTCCTTCGGCGCGGCCATGCGCGTGCAGGACCGCGACGACAAGCTCATCGCCAAGCTCGCCGTCCCCGGCCAGCAGGATCTGTGCGTGCCCGACGACTGCCAGTCGCAGCGCGGCGACCCGGCACCCAACCTGCGGCTGGTCGATGCACGCGGCTCGTTCTCCGGCGTCAACGAGGACAACGGCAATCTCAACTACGACCGCGGCGATCTGACCGCCGCGATCTTCCAGCTGCGCCCGCGTCTGGAACTGCTGTGGGACAACTGGCAGTTCCAAGCCTCGGGCCTGCTGTTCCACGATCTGGTCAACAGCGGCTTCGAAGAGACCCACGCCGACACGCGCTTCCAGCCGCGTCACTCGCCGCGCAACGGCACCGCCGAAACCCTGCTCGCCTCCGGTCACCGTCTGGGCAATCTGTTCGTCGCCGGCACCTTCGAGATCGGCGGCCAGGAGCTGCTGATCAAGGTCGGCAACCAGGTGCTGAACTGGGGCGAGGCCAATCTGGTGCAGTTCAACGCGCTGGCCGAAATCAGTCCGCTGGATGCCCCGGTGCTGGCGATGCCCGGCTCCGAGCCCAGTCAGCTCCAGCTCGCCGTACCGCTGGCGGTGGCGACGCTGACGCTGACCGACGAGCTGGCACTGGAAGCGCTGTATCAACTGCAGTGGCGCGGCGCGAAACTGCCGGCCACCGGCAGCCTGCTGTCATTCAGCGATGTCGCCGGCGGCGGCGAATACGCGATCCTCGGCTTCGGCAACTTCAACGAGGACCCGGATCGGCAGTTCACGCCGGCGGCCCCGGCATCGCTGGTCTCGCAGTCCACGCGCACGGTCTATGTGCCGCCGCCCAACTTCGGCGAGCCCCGCGACGACGGCCAGTACGGCCTGCGCCTGAACTACCTGGCCGACTGGCTCAACAACGGCACCGAGCTGGCCTTCCACTATCTGCGCTATCACAGCCGCTATCCGATGCTCAGCGGCATCGCCGCCGACGCCAGCTGCACCCGTGATGCGCCCTCCGGCGGCATCGCCGGCGCCTTCGTCGCCTGCCTGGGCTTCAACGCTCCCTTCAATCCGGTCGGCCGCGAGCCGCTGCCGGTGGATACCGCGGGTCTGTTCCTCGACTACCCCGAGGACATCGACCTCTACGGCATCAGCTTCAACACCAATGTCGGCGACTGGGCGCTGTCCGGCGAATACGCGTTCCGGCCCAACCAGCCGCTGCAGGTGCTGCAGTCCGACGTGCTGTTCGCCACGCTGGGGCCGGCCTTTCCGGCGCAGGACATCCCGATCGGCGTCTCCACGCTGACCGATCCGTCGCTGCTCGCCACCCTGCCCGGCGCCCTGCTGCAACCACTGCAGAACCTGCAGGCCGCGCTGCAGGCGCAGCTGCCGGTGGGGGCGATCTTCACGCTGCCGGGCGAGCACAACGCCGTGCCCGATTTTCTGAGCCCGTACCGCGGCGTGACCA
>JBEIOK010000149.1:0-6576 GCA_040377605.1 Nevskiaceae bacterium
ACGCGGTTGGTGCAGTTGTCGGGGTCGGCCGGGTCTTCCGGATTCACGGGGCGGTTGCTGTTGTCGCAATCCCACAGACCGAGGTGGTCCTTGGGTTCGTCTTCCAGCACGCCGCCATGGCCCGGATAGGCGCGCTCGCGGATCATGCCCGGCGTGCCGTTGTGCGTGTCGGTGGAGGCGATGATGCCCTGGCGATATGGATTGATGCCCAGCAGTCCCCGCAGGCTCAGGCCTTCGGCCATCGAGTTGCGGAACTGGTCCAGCGGCGTCGTGCAGTTCTCGGCCGGGCCGGAGGCGCCGTTGGGGCCGGCGGTTTCGCAGACGCGCGTGAAGAGTGTCGGCACCTGCTGCAGCGAGCAGAAGCTCGGATCGCGTGAGGGATCGCCCGTGCAATAGCGCGCGCAGGCCGGCGGATCGTCCGGCAGGCCGCCGCAGACGTTCTTGGACAGCTCGAAGTCGCAGGTGTTTTCTTCGCCTTCCAGATAGTTGCCTTCCAGGCCTGCCGCGCATTCGGAGCTGCCCTTGTGCTGGTAGATCTCGAACACGCGGTCGTAGGTGCGGCGCAGCTCGGCGTCGCCCCGCGTCAGCGCCACGCCGTCGCGGCCCGGCGGCAGGCCGGTGGCGAAGTCGCGCGGCATAAAGAAGCGGCCGTCGGAGAGGTTGATGCTGTGCGGAATCGTCAGCGCCTGGCAGCCGTCGCCGTCCTTGCACTCGGTCTTGAGGTGGTCGAACAGCATCCACTCGTCGTTGACGTTGCGGTCGTCGATGCCGGTCAGCGGCGTCACCGAGGCAAACACCACGTCCGGTACTTCAGCGCCCGAGCCGCGGAAGATCACGTTCCGGTGCAGCATCTGGCCGCGCTTGTTGGAGCTGTATTCGTAGCCGTGCAGCGTGGTGAAGCCGCAGGGTTCGTACTCTTCGTCGGTGATGCGCTGCTGCGCAATCCAGGCCGGTCGGTCGGTCGGTGACTCCGCCAGCAGCGTCTGGATCACGATCTGGAACGGCGTCGTCGTGCCTTCGACGAAGGCGCGGATGTTGCCGCGGATGTTGTTGCCGATGATTTCGCAGGCGGGATTGGTGCCGGCGGGCACCGTGCCCCCCAGTTCACACAGCGTGCGGAACGCGCCGAGGAATTCGGCGTGATCGGTGACCGCCACGAAGTCCAGCGGACGGTCGAGCTGTTCGAAGGTCACCGCCGTGTTCGGATCGGTGTCGCCGGCCGGATAGCCGGCCGGCTCCCCCTTGGCGAAGCGGATCGCCTCGCGCGGGCCGTTGATCGAGTTGAAGAAGTAGGTATCGAACGAGTCGCTGGTGTGCACGTGCAGATCGCCGTACAGCGCCTGCTTGCGCCCGGCGACGATCGGGCCGCACTCGCCCTGCTCGGTGCCCGGCGGATCGACGACCGGATTGTCGGTGACCGCAACGGTTTCGGAGCTGCCGCAGGCGCTCAGCAGCAGCACCAGCAGCAGCAGGCCATAGCCCTTCAGGATGCGATTCAGGTTCATGCGAACACCTCAGGTGAACACAGCGGCGCTACGTTCGATCAGCCAGTACCCGGCGATCGCCCCATAGGCGCAGAGTGCGACGGGCGCCAAGCGCTGCAGCGGCCGCGCATAGCGCAGCACCGCCATCAGGGCGAGGACAAAAATCAGTTGTCCGGCTTCGACGCCGACGTTAAAGGCGGCCAGTGCCCAGCCGCGGGCGTGATCCGGCAGTCCGGTCTCTGCCAGCGCGCCGGCAAAGCCGAAGCCATGCAGCAGGCCGAAGGCAAAGGCCAGGCTCGCCGGCCAGCGCTGCGCCGCGCCTCTGGCCTTGGTGGCCAACTCCACCGCCAGCAGCAGGATCGACGCGGCAATGCAGGCCTCCACCGCGCCCATCGGCAGGGACCAGCCCGCGAGCACGGCACCGCCCAACGTGATCGAGTGTGCGACGGTGAAGGCGGTCAGCGTGCCGACCAGCGTGCCCACCCCCTGCCCGCTGCGGCGCCACAGCAGGAACAGGCCGAGCACGAACAGCAGGTGATCGATGCCGAGCAGGATGTGATCCACGCCCAGGCCCACGTAGTGCATCACCGGCGGCGGCTGTGCGGCCTGCGTCGGCGTCCACTCCGGACGCGAGGCCGACAGCACGGCGTATTGCGATTCGCCCTGCAGCGGCTGGATCAGCAGCACCGCGTCCGGCAACTGCACCGTGAAGCCGGTCAGCGCCAGCGCGCCGGTCAGGCCCTGCGGGCAGCGCAGGCGCCAGGTGACCATCGTCGCCTCGTCCGCCGGCTGCTGATGCGGCTCGCCGAGGCGCTCGCAGTGGGCGGGCCAGCGCGGCTGCAGCGACAGCAGGCGGCCTTCGAAATCTTCGGGCAACCGCAGGTGGCTGTCCCAGGTCTGCGCGTCGCGCTGGGTCAGGCGCCACTGCGCACTCTTCATCGAATGCGCGGCCGCCGCAGTGGCGGCCAGCAGCAGGGTGATCAGCAGCAGCGCGCGTCCGATCATGGCGTGGCGGTCGCGGCCGACAGGCCATAGCGCGCCTTCAGCGCTTCGAGCGCCAGGCGGGTGCCTTCGCGGCGATGTTCGACGAGGTAGTCGCGCTGCGCGCGCTCGCGCATGCCGACGTAGTCCGGGGTCTGGGTCTGCCGCTCACGGATGCGCACGAAGTGGAAGCCCAGCGCTGACGGCAGCGGGCCCTCCCAGCGGTCCAGCGGCAGCTCGCCCAGCGGGGCGATCAGCGCGGTGCCGAACAGGCTCTCCAGTTCGCGGGCGCTGCGCTGCGTGAGCTGGGTGCCGGCCGGATGCGGATCGCTGAGGGTCGTCAGATCGGTGACGGCGCCGCTGCGCAGCTGCGTGCCGATCTGCTCCACGACCTCCGCGAGGCTGCCGGTGCGCAGGCTGCGGGAGAGAAAGACGTGGTCCAGGCTGATGCGCGCCATGCCACCGTAGCGGCCGGCATGGGCATCGATCCACGCGCGCAGTTCGGCCTCGCTGGGCTCGGCGACATCGACGCCGGTTTCCAGCAGCTGCCGCATCTTCTGCACCAGACGACGACGCACGATCAGGTCACCGTCGTCCAGGCCCAGCGTCAGCGCCTCGCGGTACAGCACCTCGTCTTCCAGCCATTGCGCGGCGGTGGCACCCTCGCCCGCAACCTCGGGCGGCGTCAGCGGCAGCGGCGCGCGACGCAGGCCATCGACGGTGAACAGCGCAGCGCCGAGCGCGAGAAACAGCAGCAGGGCGTGGCGCTGCTGCAGACGGCTGAGCGCGTCGAGAAAACGGTTCATAGGGTTCTGGTGTCTCCCCGGTTCAACGGCCGGTCAGCCGACATTAGAGGCCTGCGCTTTACATGGTGTCAATATGTAGCCTCGACGCCCTCCCCGCAGCGGTGCTCCGATGCGGGCCTCCCAGGCGTTGACGGCCGCGGATGCTCATGGTTTACACTGTGTAAATATGTTGTCCGCTGCACCCGTGCCGTCCGACCCCGCGTGATGAGGAGTTGCCCGATGAAAACCCTGTTCAAGATTGCCGTGGCCGTGGGCGTCATGCTCGGCATCGGCGCGATCCTGGTCCGCCAGCCGTCGGTGCAGGACCGCATCATCGAGAAGGTGATCCGACAGAACATGGACAACACGGATCGTCAGGCGCTGTTTGCCGACGATGCGCTGCGTCTGCTGGTCTGTGGCAGTTCCTCGCCGTTTCCGTCGGACGACCGTGCGCGGCCCTGCCTCGCGGTGATTGCCGGCGGCAAGTTCTACGTCGTCGATACCGGCCCCGGCTCGTGGAATCGCATGGCCCTGCTGCGCATCCCGGGCGAGCGCATCGGCGGTGTGTTCTTCACGCACTTCCATTCCGATCACATCGGCGATCTCGGCGAGTTCAACATGCAGACTTGGGTCGCCGGTCGCCCGGCACCGCTGTCCGTCTACGGTCCGGCGGGCGTCGAGCGCGTGGTGGGCGGGTATCAGGAGGCCTACACGCTGGATATCGGCTACCGCGTCGCCCATCACGGCACCGAGCTGCTGCAGGCCGACACCGGCGCGATGCAGGCGCAGGTGCTGAATCTGTCCGGCGACGGCACGCCGACCGAGGCGTTCCGCGACGGCGAGCTGAAGGTCAGCGTGTTTCCAGTGACGCACAAGCCGATCGAGCCGGCGGTGGGCTATCGCTTCGACTACAAGGGACGGTCGATCGTGATCAGCGGCGACACGATCCACGACGCGCATCTGATCGAGGCCGCGCGCGGTGCCGATGTGCTGGCGCATGAAGCGCAGAACCAGGAGATGGTCGGGCAGCTGCGCGAGGCCGCGAAGGAACTCGGACGACCGCGCCTGGAGAAGGTGTTCGGCGATATCCCCGACTATCACACCAGCCCGCGCGAGACGGCGGAAATCGCCAATGCCGCGCAGGTGCCGTTGCTGCTGATGTACCACCTCACCCCGCCGCCGCCCAACCGGCTCGCGGAGATGGCCTTCCTGCGTGGCGTCGCGGCGATCCGCAAGGATGGCGTCGTGGTCGCACGCGACGGCATGCTGATCGAGCTGCCGCTCGCCGGCGGACCGTCGCGCGTGCAGCAGCTGAAGTAGTCGCGCCGAACCGGCCGCCGGGGCTCAGAAACCCGGCGGCAGGATCAGTTCGTAGGTGATGCCGAGACCGGCACCGTAACCGCCGCCGGGGCGTGGCCCGCCGCGGTCAGACGTGAAGTACATGCGCCGGCCGTCCGGCGAAAACGCGATGCCGGCGATCTCCGAGGCGTCCTGGCCGACGATCTGCAGCAGCGGCTTGAGCGTGCGATCCGGCAGGATCACGACGACCTGCATGTCACCGCCGTCTTCGGCCACCAGCACGTCGCCCTGCGGGGTCACCGTGATGTTGTCGACGCCGGACAGGATCGGGTTGTCGCTGGTGGCGAGGTCGTAGACCACTTCCAGGGTTTCGGTATGCGTGTCGTAGACCCAGATGCGCTCGTCGCCCTTGCTGGAGAAGTAGACGTAGCCCTGGTGGTTCCACACCCCCTCACCGCCGTCGAACGCGGCCGTGCCGTCGATGCGGTTCTGGTCCTGCGGCGAACCCGGGTTCTGCGCGTCCACCCAGGTCACCGGCTGCGGCCGGTTCAGCGCCCCGGCGGTGCCGTCGCCGCCCACCTTCATCACCTGCAGCTTGCCGCTCTGTAGCGCGGGTCGCGCCGCGCCGCGCGGCCAGTCACTCTGGTCCGCCACCCAGCGGTAGAAGCGGCCGTCGGGCATGTCTTCCGTCATGTAGATCGTGCGGCGCTCGACGTGGATCGCCGTGGCCTCGTGCGAGAAACGGCCCAGCGTCGGGCGCGCGATGGCCGCGTTGCGGCCCGTGGGGTCGCATTCCCAGACCTGGCCATTGGGCCACTCTTCGCAGGACAGCCAGGTGTTCCAGGGCGTGACGCAGCCGGCGCAGTTGAACGTGGTGTTGCCGAGGATGCGGTAGGCGTCGATGACGGTGCCGTCGGCGGCAAACTCCAGCACGCCGGTGCCGCCGAGGCCCGGGGTCAGGATTTCGAGCGGACTGGTGACGGGCGACAGCTGCGGCACCAGGAAGCCGATCGAGCCGACACCCGGGATCTCGCTGTTGGAGATGTAATACCAGCCGCCGTCGGCCTTGGGCATCACGCCGCCGCCATCCGGAAAGATGTGCCACAGATAGTTGCTGCTGGCCACCGGGCGCTGGTTGGTGATCGCGACAATGTTGGTCGTGAAGCCCTCGGGCACGCGGATGCCGAGGTCGTTGGGCTCGCCCAGCGGGCCCAGCTTGGCAAAGCGGCCGTTGCCGCCACCGCCCGGCAGGTCGCTGCCGCAGGCGGTGATCAGCGAGCTGGCGCCCAGGGCGCCGGCCGACAGGAAGAGGTTCTGCAGGAATTCGCGGCGGTTCATCGCGCCGCGCGCTAGGGTCTGGATCAACGGATTCATGGGCTGGAGCTCGGATCTGGCCGCCGGGTCCGCCACCGCGGTCCGGCCTTGTAGGGCAAGCATACGAAGGAAACGTGTCCCCCGGATGATGGCACAGCCGCCGCGCCGAAAACCCTCGCCGGCACGCGAGCCTTTACAATAGGCCGATGCTCGATGCCGCCCCGACCCCGCCGGATTCCATCCCCGATTCGGCCGCCCCGCACTCGCCCTGGCGATTCTGCGTCGCGCCCATGCTGGACTGGACGGACCGCCACTGTCGCTACTTCCTGCGGCAGATGTCGCGCCATGCGCGGCTCTACACCGAGATGATCAACACCGGTGCCATCGTGCACGGTGCGCGACACCGCTTCCTGCGCTTCCATCCGGCGGAGCACCCGGTTGCGCTGCAGTTCGGCGGCTCGGAGCTGGATGAGATCCGCCAGGCCGCGGAGCTGGCCGAGCATTACGGCTATCGCGAGATCAATCTCAACTGCGGCTGCCCCTCCGACCGCGTGCAGGAGGGCCGCTTCGGCGCCTGCATGATGAAGGAGCCGGACCACGTCGCCGCGGCCGTGCGCACGATGCGCAGCGCGACGAGCCTGCCGGTGACGGTCAAGCACCGCATCGGCGTCGACGACTCCGAGGATTATCCGTTCATGCGTCACTTCGTGGAG
>JBEIOK010000139.1:0-7113 GCA_040377605.1 Nevskiaceae bacterium
AGGGTGCCGCTCCCCAGCAGGGTCAGTGCCAGGATCATGCCTTGATAGTCACGAATGCCGAAGCGGGACAGGAAGTCCTGCTGTAACTCGGGGCCATAGGCCAGCACCCAGGTATTCCACTGCATGTTCAACCAGTCCCAGCGGGCTTCCAGGTAGAACTGCAAACGGGTTCGCGCCGCCAGACTGCCGGCATAATCGCGGTCGAACGCGGACAGTGCCGATTCGATTCCGCCCTCCTCGATCCGTGACGGCGCAATGGCCGCCGTGGGATCGACGCGGACCCAGCCTCGGCCGTCGAGCCAGATTTCGCTCCAGGCGTGGGCGTCGGACTGGCGCACGACGTAGTAGCTGCCGACGCTGTTCTGCTGTCCGCCCTGATAGCCGGCGACTACCCGCGCCGGTACGCCCGCAGCGCGCATCAGGAAGGTAAAGGCGCTGGCGTAGTGCTCACAGAAGCCGCGCCGAGTGCTGAACAGGAAGTCATCGACACTGTGGCGTCCAAGTGCGGGGGGCTGCAGCGTGTAGACGAAGTTCTCGCGATTGAACCACTCGAGCACTGTGCGAGCGATCTGCTCGGGCGGCAGCTGCTGCTCGCGCAGCTGCTGGGCGTAGGCCAGCGTGCGGGGGTTGTAGTCCTCGGGCAGACGGGTATAGCGGATCTTCGCGCCGTTGGAGAGGGTGTTCTGCAGTCGATACCGTGGATGGGATCGCAGGCGATATTGCTGGCGCTCGATCACCGGCTTGATGCCCAGCAGCTCACCCTCGCGGCCAATGAAACTGTCCGCCGGCAGCGACTCACGTTGCGGCATGTCGAGCGCGAACAACCACGGCATGCGGTGAGCTTCGAGGGTAATCGTGTAGTCGATCGCCGGGCCTTCGAACTCGATCTCGGGTGGCGGCGTGTACGGGGAACTCGGAAAATCCTTCTCCCAGCTGCGGCCATCGAATGCATCAAGCACAGGGCCGCGCCAGTAGCGTTGGGCCGGTGCGGGCACGGGGCCTTCGAATTCGACGCGGAAGGCGACCTCCTCGGACCGAATCAGGTCGGAGATATCGCCCGGTGACATCTTGTCGGTCATGCCGCTGCGGGCCGCGCCGGCATCCGCCGGCAATCCCCACAACGGGCCCGGAATGCGTGGAAACAGCACGAACAGCAGCACCATCAATGGCAGGGCCTGTGCAACAAGGATGGCGCCCGTGCGCAGCGTCTGCCGTGGCGGCAGGGCTCCCAGATGCTGACACTCGATCAGCAGCGCGGTGATGGCCACCATGCTGATCAGCAGATAGGCCGCTGTCCAGATTTCCTGGGAGAACAGGAAATGCGTGATCAGCAGGAAGTACATCAGGAAGACCGTCACCATGACGTCGCGTCGCGTGCGCAGCTCGACCAGCTTGAGCGCAGCCATGATGCACAGCAATGCGGTTCCCGCATTCTGACCTGACACGCTGCCGTAGCTGGCGTAGATGCCCGCGAAGGCGGTCAGCGTGAGCGCCGCCCGCAACCCGCCATGGGGCATGCGCCACTGGCGGTAGGCGGACAGGCCGCGCCATATCAGCAGCGCCACGATGAGCAGACTCTCCCAGGGGGGCAGTCGTGCTGCATGCGGCAGCAGCGTCAATGCCAGCACCGCGAGCAGGCGCAACAGCGTGGCCAGGGGCAGATACTCGCGAGCGTTCATGCTCCGTGCTCGTACAGTGCCAACTGCTTCAGGCACTGGAACTGGTGGGCCTCGCCGCGGGCGGGCGCGATCACGCAACCGGGCAGGCGCAGGCCGTAGCTGCGCTGTTCAAGCTCGGCATCCAGTACCCATCGCGTGAGCTGCGACAGGCGGGTCTCGACGTCGAGCTGCGGCAGTGCGTGCCAGTCCAGCCACAGTTCCTGCTCCAGCGTTTCGGCGAACTGCTTCACCATCAGTGCCCCGGCTTTCGGCAGGCTCTTCCAGTGAATGCTGCGCGGTGTGTCTCCGCGCTGGTAATGGCGCAGGCCCGCGAACTCGTCCTGTCCACTGCGCGCACTGCTGGCGTAACCGCCATGACCGGCAGTCCCGGGTGGTGGGCCACCGGGCTCGGCGGGTTTGGGATAGACAAGGCAGGCCATGTCCAGCTCGGCCCAGGTCCACGCATGGAACAGGCCCAGCGGATACTCGGTGTAAAGACTGAAGACCCGTGACGGCAGCCATCCGCGACGGTCAGTATCCAGCTTCAACTGCAGCCGTCCGGTGGTCAGCGCCGCAATGTCGGTGATCTGCGCCTCGGCTTCTCGCTTCGGCCAGGCCAGCCCCAGCGACCAGCGTGGACCTCTCGAGGGGTTGTCGACCAGCACCTCGAAGTGTGCCGTCTCGCCCGCGAACACCGGCCGCGTGATGCCCGAGCGCAGTTGCAGGCTGACGAGGTTGGCATGCGTGTGATGCATGCAGATCAGGCCGAGTCCCCCGAGCAGAAAGGTCAGCAGGAACGCCATGCTGTTGGAATAGTTCATCGCGCCGAGCAGCATCACCAGCAGCATCAGCGCGAAAAAGTAGCCAAAACGCGTCGGCAGGATATACACGCGTCCCCGACCGATCGCGATCGGCCCCGGCTGGCGTTTGACGCGAGCCAGGACCCAGGCGTCGATGCGATCCTGCGCCCAGCGCAGCGGGTGCAGCAGGATCTTGAAGATCAGCCAGATGCGCATGGCCGGCGCTAGGGGATGGCGACCTGCGACAGGATGTCTTCAGCGGTCAGCGCGCCGCCTTCACGTTCGGCAGCAGCCACCAGGCGGTGTCCAACGACCGCGACAAAAACCGCCTGCACGTCCTCCGGCAGCACGCCGCTGCGACCTTCCAGCAGCGCCCAGGCCTGTGCGGCACGACGCAGCGCCAGTCCCCCGCGGGGGGAGAGGCCCTGACGCAGGCCCGGCACCTCGCGCGTGCGCTGGACCAGGGCCAGGATGTAATCGAGCAGGGCTGGCGAGGTGCGGATGTCGCGCACCTGCTGTTGCAGCTCCAGCAGCTGGGTCGGTGTCAGCGCCGGGTGAACAGACTCCAGCAGATCGCGGCGTTCGCGTTCCATCAGCAGTGCGCGCTCGGCTTCCGGTGGCGGATAGCCCATCGACAGCCGCATCAGGAAGCGATCGAGCTGGGACTCCGGCAGCGGAAAGGTGCCGATCTGCTGCGAGGGGTTTTGCGTGGCCACGACGAAGAATGGCTCTGGCAGGCGGCGTGTCTCGCCCTCCGCCGTCACCTGTCGTTCTTCCATCGCCTCGAGCAGGGCGGATTGCGTCTTTGGGCTGGCGCGATTGACCTCGTCAGCCAGCACCAGCTGTGCAAAGACCGGCCCGGGATGAAAGCGGAACGTGCCCGTATTCGTGTCGTAGATCGAGACGCCCAGGATATCGGCCGGCAGCAGGTCGGAGGTGAACTGCACGCGTTGAAACTGCAGACCCAGAACCCGTGCCAACGCGAGCGCCAGCGTGGTCTTGCCGACCCCCGGGATGTCCTCGATCAGCAGGTGTCCGCGGGCAAGCAGGCAAGCCAGCGCCAGCTTGAGCTGGGTCTGCTTGCCGAGAATGATCTGGTTGAGTTGCGACAGCGCCTGCGGCAGGGCGGAGGACATGCAGGAATCCAGGAAGGGAGAAGGGGGTGGTCGGCAGCGAGTGTAAACGGCCACCGCGGCCTGCGGACAGGCGGTAGGCCGGACGGGTGTGGCCGCGTCGGCGCAAGCTTGCGTCGTGATTGCGCCGTCCCTCGCGCTGCCCCACGATACGGACTTCAGAACGAGGATGCCGAGCCGGTGGACCGATACCAACGCGAACTGCTGAAGGACATGAAGCAAGCGGCCGACTATCCGACCTGGCGCGACGCCGCGCAGGAGCTGGATCGCCGTCAGGGCCTCGACGACTGGAAGCAGGACGAGACCTCCGAGGACTATGACTGGCGCCTGATCCGCTCGCGGCTGCGGCAGATCCGTCAGTACCGGGAGGAACGCAACATTGCCAAGCTGGTGCATCACCTGCGCCAGGGGCTGCACTGGAACCTCGGCAATATCGGCAACCCGCGCCTGTATCAGTACGCTCGGGTCGGCACCAAGCAATTGATCCGTGATTACGTGCTGGAGGTGTCGAGCGCGCTCGAGGAAGTTTGCGCACTGGATGCCGCTGCTCTGGCGCCGGCGGCCAAGCAACGGTTCTTCGACGATCTGGCACTGAGCTATGGTCGCTCGGCGCTGATGCTCTCAGGCGGCGCGACGCTGGGGTTGTTCCACGTCGGGGTGGTCAAGGCATTGTTCCGCGAGGGACTGGTGCCGACGATCATGTCGGGTTCCAGCGCCGGGTCGGTGGTCTGCGCGACGGTCGGTACGCGTGCGCCGGACGAGGTCGAGCAACTGCTCGATCCCGAGTCGGCGTACTACCATTTCTGGCGCATCCTGCCGTGGCGCGACATGCTGCGCAACGGCGCGCTGATGGACCAGAACCAACTGCGGGGTGCGGTTTCACGCAACGTGCGCGACATGACGTTCGAGGAGGCCTACCAGCTGTCCGGTCGCGTCATCAACATCACGGTTTCGCCTGCCGGCATCAACCAGCCGCCACGTCTGCTCAATCACCTGACGTTCCCTTACCTGTATCTGCATGAGGCAGTGCTGGCATCCTGCGCGGTCCCGGTGTTGTTCCCCCCGGTGATGCTGATGACCCAGGACGAGGAAGGCGCGCGTGTCCCGTACATGCCGCTGCTGCGCTGGAACGATGGATCACTGAAGTCGGATCTGCCGATCCTGCGCATGCGCCGCCTGCACAACGTCAACCATTTCATCGTCAGCCAGACCAACCCGCACGTGCTGCCGTTCGTCTCGCAGAACGAGCCTGGCGCCCGCGGCCTGGTGAATTCCGCGCGCGACTTTGCCTACTCTTCGCTGCGTAGCCAGTCGAAGAGCATCGTCGATCTGGCGCGCCAGAACCTGCCGCTGTCCGGCGTGCGCCGCACCCTGGATGCGGCCTCGTCGATTCTGGATCAGGAGTACCGCGGCAACATCAATATCCTGCCGGAGGTCAGTCTGTGGCGATATGCCAACGTGACCAGCAATCCAAGCATGGAGGCGATCAAGCGCTTCATGCTCGAGGGCGAGCGTGCGACCTGGCCGCGCATCGAGATGATCCGCAACCAGACCTTGATTGCCCAGACCCTGGATCAGTGCGTCAAGCAGCTTGCGCAGCCGCAACCACATGCCAAGGTGCAGGAATTGCAGCGGCGACCGGATCTGAAGGTGGTTCGCGAACGCGGTTGAGTTCGTCGACCCGATGTGAAGAAGCCCCGCATGCGGGGCTTCTTCATGCGAGGGGAGACTGCCGCTTCAAAGTGCGCGAATGCGGGCTTCCTGTGCACGCAGCGATTCCAGATCCTGTCGCTGCTTGTCCGCCATCGCGCGGGTCTGTTGCTGCACGGCCTCGGGCGCCTTTCCGAAGTTGGGGTTGTTGACCCGCACCTCGGTCTTTCCGAGATCGCTTTCGAGCTTGGCAATCTGCTTGGCCAGGCGCGCGAGTTCTGCGTCCTTGTCGATCAGCCCGGCCATCGGCACCAGCAATTTCATGCTGCCCAGCAGCGCGGTGGCGGATTGCGGGGCTTCTTCGTTGGCGTGCAGCAGCTGCGGTGCCTCGATTCGGGCAAGGAACTGGAGGCTGGCCAGCAGACGCTCGATGCGTGTCCGATCCTCGTCACTGGCGTTCTGCAGCAGCAATGGCAGCGGCTTGCCCGGTGCGATATCCATCTCGCCCCGGATCTGACGCACGCCGAGGATAAAGGCCTTGAGCCATTCGATATCGGCTTCGGCGGCCTCGTCGATGCGCTCGGGATTCGACTGTGGGTATTCGGCGAGCATGATGCTCTCACCGCGCCGGTCGGCCAGCGGTGCGATCTGCTGCCAGATCTCCTCCGTCAGGAATGGCATGAGCGGATGCAACAGGCGCAGCACGGTTTCCAGCACCCGCACCAGCGTGCGCCGTGCGCCGCGTGCAGCGGCTTCGTCGCCCTGCTGCAGGGCCGGCTTGGAGAGCTCCAGATACCAATCGCAGTATTCGTTCCAGATGAACTGGTACAGGGATTGCGCCAGCAGGTCGAAGCGGTAGTTCTGGAAATGTCCGGCGACTTCGGCTTCGAGCTTCTGCAGGCGCGAGACGATCCAGCGGTCGGCGCTGGAGAGCGTGCAGGGCAGGGACGCATCCTGGCCGCAGTCCTTGCCCTCGACATTCATCAGCACAAAGCGCGCAGCATTCCAGATCTTGTTGCAGAAATTGCGGTAGCCGGACGCGCGGGAGGCGTCGAAGCGGATGTCGCGACCGGTGGAGGCCAGGGCCATGAACGTGAAGCGCAGTGCATCGACGCCGACCGGTTCGATGCCGGCCGGGAACATGCGCCGCGTCGAGGCCTCGATCTTCGCGGCCATCTGTGGCTGCATCAGGCCGGTCGTGCGCTTCTTCACGAGGTCTTCGAGCGAAATGCCATCGACCAGATCCAGCGGGTCGAGCACGTTGCCCTTGGACTTGGACATCTTGTTGCCTTCGCTGTCTCGCACCAGGCCGGTGATATAGACCTCGCGGAACGGCACATCGTCCAGGAAGTGCAGGCCCATCATGGCCATGCGCGCGACCCAGAAGAAGATGATGTCGAAGCCCGTGACCAGCACGCTGGTCGGGTACCAGCGCTTCAGGTCGGCGGTCTGCTGAGGCCAGCCCAGTGTGGAGAATGGCCACAGGGCGGACGAGAACCACGTATCGAAGCTGTCCTCGTCCTGCTTCAGTGCCACGCCTTCAGCGAGCTGGTGCTTGGCACGCACCTCCGCTTCGGTACGGCCGACATAGTGCTTGCCGTCGGCGTCGTACCATGCCGGAATGCGGTGGCCCCACCAGAGATTGCGCGAGATGCACCAGTCCTGGATGTTCTCCAGCCACTGGTCATATGTGTTGACCCAGTTTTCCGGGACAAAGCGCATACGGCCGTCCTTCACGGCCTTGAGCGCGCGCTCGGCCAGGCCCTTCATGTCCACGAACCACTGGTCGGTCAGGAAGGGTTCGACGACGACTCCGGTGCGGTCGCCGCGTGGCACCATCAGCTTGTGATCCTTGATCTCGGCCACCAGGCC